>JAAHHN010000207.1 GCA_010672165.1 Spirulina sp. SIO3F2
TTCCCTGAATGGCTTCGGGGGGCACCGCAACTTGGGTTTGCTTAGGTTGAAAACACCCACATTCGAGGCGGCCATAGCGGGGAACCCACAAGTCAGCACTGTCAAATAGGCTTTGATACCCCAGTCGCCAACAGTCACTCTGCTCCAGGACAGTAGGAATCTGCATCAAGTGCAAATAGCGATGCACAGACCACACAGCCAAGGTATTGAGATAAACGCGCACGCCTTTAGCGGGTGTTGCCTGTTGGGCCGCAAACTGCTGAGCCTGTGCGCGGGCAATTGCAGGGATAGGCAGCGACAGGCAATCTTCACGAACGGTCATGATTCATTAGGAGGCTGATACCCCCAGTCTAGGGCGATCGCTCTTAGGAGCGGCAGCGCCTTGCGTTGCCAATGCCAATTGAGCGTGTGATAGTTTATCGTCAATTCTCGGGCAATTTTGGCCAGGGAATCAGGAGGATCTTTCAGCAATAGCCGTAGGGCGAGAATTTGGGCGTTGGCTTGGGGATGGGCCTTGGGATGGCAAGTTTGGAGCGTTGCCTCTGGATCGCGCTGGATATAGTCTTGCAAATTAGCCGCCAGCGTTGTTCGTTGTACCTCTTGCTGGGCTCGGGCAATTTGGTCAGCTAAGGTTGTGAGCGTTGGGGCAGGGAGTTGCTCAGCGAAGGTCACGTCAGAATCTGAACGGATGGGGCGATCGAGGGAAAGGGGGGGCTGCCGAGCCTGACGCTTGAACTCGGCTTTAGCTGAACGGGGATCAGAGCGGGCGCGATCGCCCCGTTGCAGATCTTTTACCGCATATTTCAAGCGCAGCTTCAGATTGATCCAATGCACCAAAGCGGTGGTGACATTATCCGCGGGCATTTCAAACAGTTGGATCTCTTGGCTGACGCGCAAAAGGGTATCATTCCAGATTTCGGGGTATTGGGGATGATTCGAGCCCGCCAGCCCTGGTAAGCGTGGCAATAAACGGAGGAGTCGATCCATTGCTTTGCGCCAAGCTAAATCTTTCGGCGGTACGGCTTGCAAGGTCGTTACAAGCTGCCTCAGTTTTGGCTCTAGTGATGCTTCAGCCTCGGGCATGATGAGTGGGGAGCGATCGTGCTTTCCAAGTTTACCGTTTACCGGATTGACGCTTGAATAAACACTGATGATGAAACCTTGTTCACAAAATCTTTGATTCTGACAGGCCAAGACGCCTGCGCTACAGTTCATTCAACTGTTTGGGCAATCTGTAGGGCGGTAATCTTACTCGCTAGCGGACTAGAACATAATTATGCTTCCAACCCCTCTCGATATCTTGATCCTCTCCAACGGCCCTGGTGAAGTAACCACTTGGGTTAAACCTGTGGTGCAAGAACTACGTCAACAATTGAGCGAAGATCGAGAACAGGTACGGATTTCTGTCGTGCTAGCCCCCTGTCCCAACGCGATGGGCACAGAAGCAGAGATTGTCCGCTCCTTTTCAGAAGTCGATCGCGTCCAAGAGGCAAAACAGTTCAATCGTTTTTTGCTCTGGGGCCAAACGGCCGAAAACTGGGATTGGCATCCCCAAGGGGTCGTACTCTTTTTGGGGGGCGATCAGCTTTTTCCAGTACTAATCGGTAAGCGGCTGGGTTATCGCATCGTGATTTATGCGGAATGGGCAGCCCGCTGGTCGCGGTGGGTGGATGGGTTTGGGGTAATGAATGCTCAAGTGCGCGATGCCCTCCCCCCAGAGCACCAACATAAATGCCGCATCGTCGGTGACTTGATGAGCGACCTGCAAACCACCAGCACACTCGATGATTGGGAGCAAGAAATTGTAGGTTTTCTGCCCGGTTCCAAGGCGATGAAACTAACCCAAGGTTTGCCCTATACAGTGGCGATCGCGGCGGCGATCCAAACTGCCCGACCCCATACCCAAATCGCTATCATGGTGGCTCCCACCCTCAATCTGTCAGCCCTGGCACGGTACGCTAATCCAGTAGTCAATCCTGTCGCCTCTCGTATTACTGATATCACCGTTACAGTCGTGGAACCTGAGGGCGATACGCCCTATTTGCTCACCAGCCAGGGTCAGAAAATTTGGCTTTGGACAGATTATCCCAACCACCAAAACCTGCTCCACTGTCGGCTCTGTTTTACAACCATTGGGGCAAGTACAGCGGAGTTGGGGGCGTTGGCTGTGCCAATGATCATGATGGTGCCAGTGGTACAGATTGATGCCATGCGGGCTTGGGATGGGCTACCGGGGTTGATTGCTAATTTGCCAGGGATGGGAACTCTGTTTGCGATTGGATTTAACTGGGTGTCCTACCAGTTTTACCAGCGTCGCCGTCAGCTTTTTGCCTGGCCCAATATTTGGGCAGGGGAGGAAATTGTGCCGGAGATGGTTGGGGATTTTACACCGCAGGATTTTGCGGAGGCAGCGATCGCTTATCTCGAACGGCCAGAGACGTTGGCGAAAATGCGATCGGATTTACAGCGGGTGCGGGGAGAAGCGGGGGCTGCAAGGCGATTGGTGGAATTGGTTGTTGAAGTGGCGACGGGAACTGAAAGGTGAATTCGGAATGTGGAATTCGGAATTCGGAATAATGCTCACGAACTGATTAGTATCTGAATCAACCCCGCAACAAAACAATCAAAGTGGGTAGTCCCGTGATCACCATTAAGCCAGCGGGCATAAACTTGCGGGTTTTAATCAGTCGAATAATAAAGGTGATGATTAGTAGGGCTGTAATGGCGATCGCGCCCCAACGCCCCCAACTTTGACCCAGCTGTAGCAAAACCCCCATCAGCACCAACAAGCCACCGCTGACGCTACCAGAAATCAGTGAGACTTTGCTTTTGGCTTTGGTATAACCGATGATGCCACCAATAATGGCGAGAATGCCGTAGGCGATAGCAACCATAACCAACATCTCTGCTCAACCCCACTAACCATGATTTATTGCTGACTACTATACTGTTCTTCGTTGAGATCGGTAAATGATTGATTAGGTGTAGGTTGGAGTAAGTTGAATCATGTCTGGCAAAAAATTGATTGAACGACCCAGAGGTTATAAAGAGCGGTTAGCATTAGCCGATTCCCTTTTGAGTCGTCCACGTCCTGAACGTATAGAGAAAGCAAAAGAGCGATTCAAAGCGCTTTATCCAGACGCTTCAGATGAAATGATTTCATTCGTAGTCTTTCATGTCTATGTTGATGGTATTCAGGCTGCGTTAGATTGGATTGCCAGCGCTGAGATTTTCTTACAGACAGGAGATAATGCTGACCTTGGCGGTGATGCTGACCATCTTATGTACCATCTATACAACTGGCATCAGTTTAAAGCCTTAATGCCCATCGGAAATAGTCAGATCATGGATCTAGTTAAGGAGATGAAGGAAGCGCTATCAGAGAAAGATACGAATTTAATGAAAGAGTTAATTGAATGTCATCTAGATGATCTTGAAGATGCCTTTAATGATCATCCCAAAAGACCACCTAATCTCAAATAGTTGCTGTCGCCAGTCAGGCTTCAAACTCTTGCCGTGACTGACTTACAGCTCCTTTGTTACTTTTTAGATCGGGCGTTCCATCCCTTGCCCAATAAGGTTTTTGACATTAACTAAAGATACGCCCTAATATAGAACTGAGATCAGATTAAAGTTGTATTCAGTGGTCAGAATTTTAGGTGTTCTTGAATTGAAGCTTATAACAATGCACCGATAATTTTTTTTCAATTAGGTCGTAACATGTCACACGGAAAATTACAAATCGTAGACTACCTTTCCTGCGTCAACTTAATTTACAGGCTACAACTTTTGTCTCGGACTAAACCTACGTTCACACTCATATCAACTTATCTTTTAACTCCGTAGGCTATATTCTCTGCTAAATAAAAATCTTGACTCATTTTGTCACTCTCTCAGCCATATTAACTACACCTAATTTTATCAATGTTATCTAAATTTCGCTCTTCCCTAAGACGAGCAATAGCCATATTTTGTCTTATGGGCTTCATCATAATCGGCATCGGATTACAGCCAAGCTGGGCACAAACCGATCAAGCTCCAACATCAAAAGAGGCTGTTGTGGTTGATGGTCGTGTGTTGTTTCGATTAGGTAGCATTGATAATTTCACGGCGGAACGGCGAGTAAAGAGTGTCAATAAAAATCTACAAAAAGTAATTCAAAATACGTCACTAGATAAACCCATTCAAGTAATAATTGTACAGCGAAATGGATTAACGACAATTCATGTCAATGAAAAGCACTTACTGACGGTAACGGAGGGAGACTTTCGGCGGGGTGTTACACCCAAAGAACAAGCACAAGAATGGGCTTCCATCTTACAGAATTCTTTACTAAGATCGCAGCAAGAAAGACACCCTGAACACGGTCAAAAAATACTGTTACAACTTCTGCTCACGTTAATCTTGACAGTTGTATTTACCATCATCATCCGTTTGGGACGCAGACGAATACAGCGACATCAAATCAAGAGAGTCAGCGTTTCTTCGAGCTATCAACTGTTAACTCCAGGCTTATTACTACTCGAAGTGGGAGTTTGGTTATTGTGGCTCACATATAGCAGTGAACTCTTTCCTCAAGCTAGGACAGCTCGTTATCAATTTTTTCAGTTTCTCAAAAATACGTTTACGAGCAGCTTACTCACTGCCGGAGAACAGAGTTATTCACTGATGGATATCTCTAATTTAATTCTCATTTCTCTGATTTTGTTAATTATGGTCAGAGGATTAACGGCAACTGTTAAATCTCGTATTCTTAATATCACGATTGCAGATCGAGGGATGCAAGATGCGATCGCCACCCTGATTCAGTTTTTGTTGACGGGCTTGGGCTTATTTATTTTGTTGCAAGCTTGGGGAATCGATCTCAGTTCCTTAGCCATTCTTGTCAGCGTATTGGGGGTTGGTCTTGGCTTTGGCTTACAACATCTAGCGAATAACTTTGTCAGTGGCTGGATTCTATTAATTGAACGACCCATGCAAGTGGGAGACTTAATCAATCTCGGAGACGTGATCGGCACAGTAGAACGAATTGGCTGGCGCAGTACCAAAATTCAAACTTTAGATCGCATCTCAATTATTGTGCCTAATTCCGACTTTGTTCAATCAAAGGTTATTAACTGGAGTCATGGTCATGCTGTCTCGCGTTTACATTTATCCGTCGGCGTTGCCTACGGATCTTGTATAGATACTGTTCATAATGCAGTAATAGAAGCCGTTCAAATTCATCCTGAAGTTCTACAATACCCACAGCCTCAACTTCGATTTTTAGGCTTTGGTGATAGTTCCCTCGATTTTGACATCTTAGTTTGGATTCATGATCCTCGCTTACAATTCGATATCAAAAGTGATCTCTACTACCTCCTAGAAGCAAACCTTCGCCGGTATAACATCGATATTCCTTTCCCTCAACGGGATTTAAATTTGCGCACTAGCGAAATACAAGCTATTCTGAATAATTCAACCAATAATAATGACAATAATATTTCAAGCGATAGTCATTGCTCCTCTGTTTTCGAAGCATCTTCTCCTCCAAAAACAGAGCTAGAGGTATTAGCCAAGGTCAGCAAATATTCAGTCGTCCTACAAAGCTCAAAAAAGATAACGACTGAAGAAATCACTGAACTCGTTACACAAATGTGTGATGCGGAAGGTTTAGCGATTCAAGATCGTCGTTATAATCTAACGCTTTATCCCAAATGTTTTGTGGGCAGTGAAGCCGTCACTTGGATTGCTCAAACTCAGAAAGCCACCCGTGAAGCCGCCGTCAAGCTCGGACAAATTTTAGTTAATGAAGGCATTATTCATCATGTGACTGACGAGCATTCTTTCAAGGACGAATACTTGTTTTATCGCTTTTATGAGGATGAAAACCAGAACACCTAGAGAGGGTCAAACCATGATGTACTTTTGCAGATTTCTTCCCTCGTTACTTGGCTCTGCTCAGTAATGCCCTGATAACCACTGTCCTGGCGGCCAACCGTCTCAGAATGAACATGAATGCCGGACACAACTGTAGAGCTTCTCCGCGATCACCAAGCTACCCCCCGTAATCGCCACAATGGTTGCAATGGTGGTTAAAATCCCTTCCCATTCATCGTCCCCCCCACGCTGCCAATTTCCAGTGAGTTCTGGAGTTCTGTGGTTGCTTCGGAGGCTGCGGAGCCTTGAATTTCGAATTGTAGGGGAGTTGCAATCAACAACATCATGTTTCTTTGACACCATCTTTTGGTAAATTCTACTATAATTAAATTCACCTTAACCTTACGTGCATTTTTTTCCAGATAAAACCGCCTGTGTTCACCACCGTTGCTCCCCGTTCTCAAGCCCAACTCCTGCCTCGCGATCTGTTTGGGGCGATCGCTGATCTCAAGCGTGACCTCAACGCCGTAATCTTGGCTCACTATTACCAAGACAACGATATCCAAGACGTGGCAGACTACCTGGGCGACTCCTTAGGTCTAGCACGGCAAGCTGCCACCACCAATGCGGATGTGATTGTCTTTGCAGGCGTTCACTTTATGGCAGAGACGGCTAAAATCCTGAACCCTGAGAAGCTGGTACTCTTGCCCGACCTCGATGCAGGCTGCTCGTTGGCCGATAGCTGTCCTCCCGAAGCCTTCGCCGAGTTCAAAGCCCAACACCCGGATCATTTGGTGGTTTCTTATATCAACTGCACCGCCGCGATCAAAGCGATGAGCGATATCATTTGCACCAGCTCGAACGCGGTCAAAATCATCAACCAGATCCCGGCAGATCAACCGATTATCTTTGCCCCCGATCGCAACCTTGGGCGCTATGTGATGGAGCAAACGGGTCGGGATATGGTGCTGTGGCAGGGCAGTTGCATCGTCCATGAAACCTTCTCAGAGCGCAAACTGGTGCAACTCCATGTCCAGCATCCTGAAGCCCAAATCGTCGCCCACCCCGAATGTGAACCCCAGGTGCTGCGCCATGCAGAGTTTGTGGGTTCCACCACGGCGCTGCTCAACTATGTCCAAACCCAAGCCGCTCCGTCCTACATTGTGGCGACGGAACCGGGCATCTTGCACCAAATGCAAAAAGCCTGCCCCAGCACCGAGTTTATTCCGGCGCCACCAATGAATAACTGTAACTGCAATGAATGTCCCCATATGCGCCTGAATACCCTGGAGAAAATTTATTTAGCGATGCGTGATCGCCAGCCGGAGATCACCATGCCTGAGTCAGTTCGGCAGCAAGCTCTTAAGCCAATTCAGCGAATGTTGGAAATGAGCTGAGAAGTTAAGTTAAAACTCCTGACTCAAGCGTTCTGCCTGCTCAACCAAATTCACAAACTCTGCTCGATAGCCATGCAGATCAGCGCCCTGAGCATTCGTTGCGCGGGTAAGCACCGCCCGATAATTCGCATCGGCCTTATAGGGTGAATCCCGCAGCAACAGTCCAAACTCTGCCACTGCGCTGGCAAACTGAAGATTCAGTGACGGTTCAGTCTGCCAAATCGCATCGCGCTGTATGGCTTGTTGAATCAGTTGGCTTGTATTACCATCGGGCCGTTTGTAGCGGAGCTTGAGCGTCAGTAAATCAGTGCTGTTGACAGCAGGCGTTTGGGCTTGGGTAGGTTGATAAACCAGAGAATCAACATTTGCACGGCTCGCAGCAGAACCAGCAGGGATGATTTCATACAGCGCTGTCACCGAATGGCCTGCCCCAAGTTCACCTGCATCCTTGCGATCGTCATTAAAATCCTCATCATTTAGCACGCGGTTCTCATAACCCAAGAGCCGATATTCCTTGACTAGAGCGGGGTTAAACTCAATCTGGAATTTCACATCCTTAGCGATCGCCACCAACGTCCCCCCCATCTCCGTAACAAGTGCTTTCTTTGCTTCCTGAAGACTATCTAAATAGGCATAGTTGCCATTGCCCTTATCCGCCAATTTCTCCATTTTGGTGTCTTGGTAATTCCCTGTGCCAAACCCCAGAACAGTTAGGAATACTCCCGCCTCCCGTTTCTGCTCAATCAGGCGCACCAGTTCTTCATCGCTGCTTGGCCCCACCTTAAAGTCGCCATCTGTGGCCAAGATCACCCGATTGTTACCTTCGGGCAAGAAATTCTCTTGCGCCACACGATAGGCTAGCTCAATGCCGGCTCCGCCTGCGGTTGAGCCCCCTGCGGCCAAGGAGTCGATCGCACCCAAAATTCGTTCAGCTTCATTGCCTGGTGTGGGTTCGAGCACTAGCCCTGCCGCTCCGGCATAGACCACAATGGCAATGCGATCGCCCCCATCCATCTGCTCTACTAGCAGCTTCATGGCGGCCTTGAGCAGGGGCAATTTATCGGGTTCGTTCATTGACCCGGATACATCGAGCAAAAACACCAAGTTATTGGGGGGCAGCGCTTCGGTAGCCAGTCGTTGCCCTTGCAATCCCACCAGCAGCAATTCATGCTCAGAATTCCAAGGGGCGGTTGTTAATTCTGTGGTGATTGAGAAGGGGGCATCGCCCTCGGGCTGAGGATAGTCGTAATTGAAGTAGTTAATAAACTCCTCAAGACGGACGACATCAGGAGCCGGGAGCTGATTGGTGTTGAGGTGGCGGCGGGTGTTGGTATAGGCGGCCGTATCTACATCAATCGAGAAGGTAGAGAGGGGATGATCCAGGACGGAGCGAAAGGCATTGCCCGCGATCGCGCTTTTGGCCTCAGCAGGGAGTTGAATGTCGTCCGTGTCAAATTGTGCAGTAGCGGGGGCAGATTTTTGAACCGATTCGAGTTCAGCACCAGAATTGCTAGTTTCAGGGGGGGCTTGGTTACAGCTTGAAATGAGGGTAGCGGCGATCGCTGAGATTAATACCCCTGTAAAGCGACTAACTGATTTGGCTGAATACATAACGTTGCGCCCCAAAAATCTGAACTGACTAACTTTTCACTATTATGGCGCAGGGTATCAGAGGCGTTGTACCGATAAACGCCATTTCTGCATCTCCACTATTTCAAGAGAGTGGTGGCTTTTTGGAGAACAGACTGAACAACTGTTTCGGGCAAAGTGCAAATCAAAGACGCGTTGCGCGATCGCCAATCTAAACTTTTAATTTGATCTGACAGGATCACCCCCGTCACAGCTAAGCCAGAAGGAACAATCACCTCAAAGGGATAACCTTTCTGTTGGTTGGTGATGGGACAGACAATAAACAGTCCAACTTTACGGTTATAGATCGCTGGCGAGAGCACCAGAGCTGGACGTCGCTTCGCAGGCTCCCGTCCCCGTTGAGGACTGAAATCAAGCCAAACAGCATCCCCTCGCTGGGGAACATAAGGAGTTACCAAACTTCTAACCCCACACCATCTTCAACATCCACTGCTTCGTGCAAGTTCTCATCAGTGATCCCTGCAAGTAATTCATCAAGGGTATATTCTGGCGGTTCAGCAAGCTGGATGCTGAGAGTATTACCTTTCAAGGTCAAGTCCACGACTGACTCCTGGACAATACCAAGCTGTTCTGCCAAAGGTTTAGGCAGACGAATGGCCAGACTATTGCCCCACTTTTTCACAATGGTATTCATGGTGCTGTCCTCACTTCTGTATCTACATTGAGTATACAGTGTGATTCCTATATGCAGTGAGGAATGCTTCGCTGAAGTGGGTATTCAAGTCTGAAGCTCAAGCGTTGAATTTGTCGAATTTCAAGATTGAGGACTAAGTTCATTAAGATTATTTTCCTCTTTGCATCTCCACCCAATATTCAAAGTCTCAACTCAGTATTAAAATATGTAAAGAAAATCTTAACAAAGCAGAGAAATCAAGCATGCGTGTTGCGATCGTTGGGGCAGGACTCGCGGGTCTGAGCACCGCAGTGGAACTGGCCGATGCGGGTCATGAAGTGGAAATCTTTGAAGCCCGGAACTTCGTGGGCGGCAAAGTCGGTAGTTGGGTCGACAAAGACGGCAATCATCTCGAGATGGGACTGCATGTTTTTTTTGGCTGCTACTACAACCTCTTTGCCCTGATGCGGAAAGTGGGCGCGATCGACAACCTCCGTCTCAAAGAACATACCCATACCTTTATTAATGAAGGCGGCAAAATTGGTCAACTGGACTTCCGCTTCCCTGTCGGTGCGCCCTTTCACGGTCTTAAAGCTTTCTTCACCACCTCCCAATTGAGTACGGTAGATAAGCTGGCCAATTCCCTGGCGCTGGGAACCAGCCCGATTGTCCGGGGTTTAGTGGACTTCAATGGTGCAATGCGCACGATTCGGGATTTGGATTCGATTAGCTTTGCGGATTGGTTTCGGGGTCAAGGGGGCAATAACCATAGCCTTAAGCGCATGTGGAACCCGATCGCTTATGCCCTCGGCTTTATCGACACCGAAAATATCTCAGCCCGCTGTATGCTGACGATTTTCCAATTCTTTGCCGCGAAGACCGAAGCCTCAGTGCTACGAATGCTTGAAGGTTCACCGGATACATATCTGCACCAGCCAATTGTGAAATATTTGAGCGATCGCGGCGTTAAGATCCACACCAGCCGCCGCGTCCGTGAGGTGCAATATAACGATGATCAGGTTACGGGTTTGGTGATTGCGGGTGGTGAGCAGGATGAGACGGTAACGGCTGACGCCTATGTCGCCGCCTGCGATATTCCGGGTATCCAACGCCTGCTGCCGGAAGGATGGCGCAAATGGCCAGAGTTCGACAATATCTATAAGCTCACCGCTGTACCTGTGGCCACAGTGCAACTGCGCTTCGACGGTTGGGTGACAGAAATGAACGACCCCGAACAGCGCAAGCAACTGGAAAAAGCGGTGGGTTTAGATAACCTGCTCTACACCGCTGATGCGGATTTCTCCTGTTTTGCAGATCTGGCCCTCACCAGCCCCGGTGACTATTACCGCGAAGGGGAAGGTTCTTTGTTGCAACTGGTGCTGACGCCGGGTGATCCGTTTATTAAGAAGAGTAATGAAGAAATTGCCCAGCATGTGCTGGCCCAAATTCAAGAATTATTCCCCTCAGCACGGGAACTAAATGTGACTTGGTCAAGCGTAGTGAAGTTGGCCCAATCCCTCTATCGGGAAGCACCGGGAATGGACCCTTATCGTCCTGACCAGAAAACGCCGATCGCTAACTTTTTCCTCGCGGGCAGCTACACGCAGCAGGACTATATCGATAGTATGGAAGGCGCTACAATTTCGGGTCGTCAGGCCGCCGCAGCGATCTTGGCAACCGTGGGCGTTAAAGCCGAGCCCATCGCCGCGATCGCTTAAAAAACAAGGTTTATGAAATCTGACCTTATCGGCTAACATCTCGAACCCACTCCGGTCTGGCGTAGCCAGCTCCCTCCTCCCAAAAGAAGATAGGTAGCAAAAAAATCTCCTCTTGGGAGGAGTACCCGTAGGGGGAGGTGGGTTGGACACCTATGGGACAAGGGAAAAGTTGCCTGAACAGGGCAACTGTAATCCAAGTTAACCTTCATCCTCAGAGGTCGCCAAGAAACCTGGCGTCCGCCCTGAAGCCGTTGCAGTCTTCTGCGATATCACCACCGCACTAATTTGATCGCTGAGTACCGCGATCGTTTTATCCGGCTGTTTATCACAGGTTAGTTCTAAAAGCTGAGGTGGATTAGCCGTCATCACAGACTTGGCTTGCTCATACACAGACTGGGCAGCATCTTTTTCTTTGCGCTGCACCGAAACGGGAATCGGAGAGTATTTCAGAATCACATCAATGGAGAACATTCGCTTTTAGATTGAGGTTAAGAGCAAGAGTGGGGAAAGCACTGAAGTTCAGTATCCTAACAAACTGAACGTCCGCCTGAGCGCTAATCCAATGAGATTAGCCAAGTTCCCATTGTACCGTTGCGTTATCCAGACCCAGACATAATTGGGAAACAGATCTTGAGAAAAATCAGTTCATAGGATCGCAAAATCCACAGCGATACGCAAAACTTTACCCCACCTTTAATTATCTTTTATTATAATTCAGTGAAGAAACGTAAATTTTTAGTGCGAGTTTTAAATACTTGTGCAATCACCCATTGAAATAACGCGACTTTGCGACGTTCCAACGGGTACTGACTCACGTTTTGCTCTTATTGATTATTGCTCAACTTCATTGTTGATTTTTAGCTCATGACCATAGCAGTAGGAAGAGCCGAAGAGCGGGGATGGTTTGACGTCCTCGACGACTGGCTGAAGCGAGATCGCTTCGTCTTCGTAGGCTGGTCTGGAATACTTCTGTTTCCCTGTGCCTACATGG
>JAAHHN010000208.1 GCA_010672165.1 Spirulina sp. SIO3F2
AATTGCTGGTACTCAGTGCGTGCCAGACCGCGTTGGGGAATCAGTCGGTGGAATATGGCTTTGCAGGTTTGGCAGTGCAGGCTGAAGTGGGGGCGGCTGTAGCGGGGTTGTGGAGCGCCAATGATGCGGCAACGCTGGCACTGATGAGTGAGTTTTATCGGCAGTTGAGTTTGGGGCTGCCGAAGGGAGAAGCATTGCGGCAAGCACAGTTAGCGCTGTTGCAAGGCTCAGTACGGCTCGAAAATAAGCAGTTAGTGGGCTCAGATAAAGCGATCGCGCTGCCCCCAGAATTGCAGGAACTGGGCGATCGCACCTTTTGGCATCCGTATTATTGGTCAGCGTTTACGCTGATTGGTAATCCTTGGTAATTTCGGGCTAAAGCTAATGCAATTTAACGGCTGTTTTGATGTTGTGCAGGGTATTAATGGTTTTGCAACAAAGCAAGCTAGTGTTGCGTCAAGCTTAAAACTGTGAGTTGTCCATTTCTATATTACTTACTCGGCAATAGTGCTACCGATAGACAAAACACAAAGTTAGAGCTTACAGAACACTAGTACAGAACGGCAGAAATAAGCCATTCATTCAGAATTCACAGAATGCCTCTTGTACAAGCACTTTGAACTCTGAACTTTGAACCCTGAACTCCGCCTCGCGGTACTAGGGATTTCAGCGCCAAGACGCTGCGAGATATAATAGAGACAAAGCAAATACACCACTGAAAAAAATCATGAGTACCTATAGACTCACAGTGGAGCTGTCTGAAACCATTTTTCAGCAGCTAGCAGAATTGGCTCAACAGAGCCAGTCTTCACCAGAATTGTTAGCTGTACAGAGTATTCTGACGCTATTGCCCCAGGTCAAACCAGAGCCAGCGGAGGCGTGGGGGCAAATGCAGGCCTATTCTCAAGAACAACTGCTGGCGATCGCTCAGTGGCAAGTGAGCAAGTCTCACCAGGCGCGTCATGCCGAGTTGCGAGAGCGAAACCAGCAGGGCACAATTACGCCCCAGGAGCGGTTAGAACTTCAGGATTTGCGACTCGCGGCCGATCGCATGATGGTGTGGAAGGCTTATGCTTGCGATATTTTGAACCAGCGGGGCTACGATATGCCGCCTCTAGAAAAGTGTTTGCTATCTGCGTAGTGCTCGGACGGTCTAAACAGGTGTGTCAGCCTGATTAGGCTCAGGGGGATTCTCTAGTAGCAGCGATCGCATATTTTCTATTACTTCAGCTTTGCATGGTGTTGTTAGTCTAAATAGGCTTTAAGCACCTTGTAGAGTTCTTCATTATCTCGAATAATCCAGCGTTTAAAACCAGCGAAGTTAGATGATTTACTTAGATGATCTGCAATCTTTTCTAGCACCAGTTGGTTCGCTTTCTCACTCAAATGACGGTTAAGCAAGTATTTCTGCAACAAGCGAGTAAAGTTTTGAATTTCCGCATCGATAGATTTGCGCAGGTTAGCTGCATTCAATTTTTGAAGTGGAGTTGTTCCATTGTAAATGGTTTGCAGAAGTTCGGCTGTGTTTTGCGCTTTGACAGAACCCTCCTTGACAACAATCTGAACAGATTTCGTGGACACCTGATAAACAATTTTTAATCTGAGTTCAGGATCTTCGAGCTTATTTGTACAATCGAGTAGATCTTCTTGTGTTCCTTTAGTCCTGTTGCAGCGGCTACAAGCAAAAAACAGGTTATTCCAATCAAATTTCAGATCAATATCTTTATCTTTGTGAGGTCTGAAATGCTCAACATTAATATCGGTCGGTTCCTTAGCTTCGCAGATGTAGCATTTATTTTTGAAGTCATCTGCTAGCCGGAGAATGACATCACCACATTTATAATCTCCGTTTTTCCTGAGTTTCTCTGCTTCAAGACAAGCGGGAGCAGGTTGACTTTTCTCAAAATACAGCATCCTGTCTATTGATCTCCTGAGGAGTACAAAACTTACTTTAGGATATACCTAATTTAATTTGTGTGAGACGGGTTGACAACTCACTGTTGAGTTCGACTAGATATCCCGGTAGGCTGTCAAAATATTCTTGAAGATCAACAAGCCGTAGCTCCTGTTCTGGAGATAAATTATCTTTGGCACGAACCAGTTCTTCATACTCATTCAGATTGTGTTTAACAATATCCGAATATTTATCTGCACCAAAGTAGCTCTCAATCAGAGTGTCGTAGGAATAGCCAGAGAGATCGGTATCGTTGATCACTAGGCGTTTTTCTAAGTCGCAGACAACGGCGTTGGGGATGGAGGAGATAACGAAGGGAGAATGAGTAGTGACGATAAATTGAATCTTAGGGAAGAAGCTGGTAAGCAAAGGCAGGATTTTTTTCTGTAAATTGACATGGAGATGGGTTTCAATTTCATCAATTAAAAATATACCTTGTACATCATAGCCCTTGATACCATAGGCTTCTATTCTCAAGATTAGCTCTGAAAGTATGCTGATGATTGCCGAATATCCAGCAGGAAGTTGGTGAAAACCATAAGGCTCTTTCCCGTCTTCAATGATTTTGAAATCATAGCCTCTTCCTTTACGATCAAACTTCAATCTCAAAGAAGGTGCATCAAATATATCTCTTAGCTTTTTCTCAAAATCATCGAACCATTGATCAAGGCGCTCAACTTCTTTGTTATCTCCATCATCCCTTGCAAACGATCGATCTGCTTTGAGATTAACAAGATACTGAATGAACTGAGATCCCAAGCTACTCTCTGAAAAATATCTGTCTTTGAATTCGATTTTCTTTATTCCAGAAGGTACTATTGGTTTTGACTCTCTTTTGTCTCTGAAATAAATGACAAGAAAATCCCTATTTATTATACGATGATTTAGGTGGTTCTCATTGAAGAAGGTTATTTCTGTTTCTCCGAATTCACCTAAGAGGGTGCTTAAACTCTCTATACTCTGTTCTAGCTCAAGATTGGCAATTCCTCCTTCTCGATTGCTAATGCTTTCTTTTTTTAAAGCATCTAGTTGAGGTAGAACTCTATATCTTTCTTCAAGCCTTCCATCTATCACTTGAGATAAATACTTATTTAATTCAAGTAGTAGACTTGTCTTGCCTGAGCCATTCTTACCTGTAATAATTAAATGTCGTCGCTCGGTTTCTGAAAGTTCAATGATGAGGTCTTTGACATTGCGAGCCTGGTGAATATCAATTTTAGTGACGAAAATTTCTTCCATGATGGGGAGTGGAATTCGACAGGAGCGTTGAGAGGTCACGCTAACCCAGCTAACTAGAGTAATTATAGCGAGGGGAGGTAGGGTAGAAATGCTCCTCCCTACCGTCGCCATAGATTGTCAGGTTCAAGCAGTCATTTGATAACTGCAAACTGTCAATTGCAAACTGCGAACTGGCCTTACTCCGCCCCTTCAATCAACGCAAAACCCTGACGCTGGGTATTTTCCGTGATTGTGTGGGGCTCTAGGAACTGCACTAGATAGTCCGGGCCGCCTGCCTTGGAACCCACGCCTGAGAGCTTAAAGCCCCCAAATGGCTGCCGTGAGACGATCGCGCCCGTAATTGTCCGGTTGATATAAAGGTTGCCCACTTCAAACGCCGTTTTGGCTTGTTCAATATGCGAAGGCGTCCGGGAATAAAGCCCCCCTGTCAGGGCAAAGTTGGTATTGTTAGCAATCTCTAGAGCCTGGTCAAAATTCGCTGCTTTAAGCACTGCCACCACCGGGCCAAAGATTTCTTCTTGAGCGATCGCCGCCTCCGGCAACACATCCTTAAAGATCGTCGGTGGTATAAAGTAGCCCTCTGTCGGACACTCACCCTGGAACGCCAGCACCGATTCAGCTTTGCCTTGGGTAATATAATCCAGAATCCGCGCTTGCGCCTTATCGTCAATTACTGGCCCCACCAACGTGCTGGGCAGCTCCGTTGGCCCCACATTGAGAGATTTAGTCGCCTCAATGAGTCGGTTGATAAAGGTGTCGTAAACAGGTTCCAAAACGATCGCCCGTGAACAAGCCGAACATTTCTGTCCCGTGTAGCCAAAGGCCGAAGCCACAACCCCCGCCACCGCTTGATCAAGGTCGGCGCTCTCATCAATAATAATCGCGTTCTTACCGCCCATCTCTGCAATCACACGCTTAAGATGGCGCTGACCGGGTTGCAGCTTGGCCGCTTCTGCATATATATGACAACCCACCTCCTGGGAGCCTGTAAAGGCAATTAGATGGACATCCGGATGGGTCACTAGATGGTCGCCCACTGTTGAACCAGGGCTAGGCACATATTGGAAAACGCCTGCGGGAATCCCTGCTTCGATCAGGATTTCAGTGATCTTAGCTGCGATCACGGCGGCAGGGGCGGCAGGTTTGAGCAGAGCACAGTTGCCTGCGACTAATGCCGCTACGGTCATCCCAGTGGCGATCGCCAACGAGAAGTTCCAAGGCGAGATCACCACCGCAATGCCACGTGGTTGGTAATGGTAGCGGTTAGTTTCCCCCGCCAGGTCATAGCAAAAACCGGCCGCGAGACGCTCCATTTCATCGGCATAGTAATGGCAAAAGTCGATCGCTTCCGAAACCTCGCCATCCGCTTCCGGCAGAATCTTGCCCACTTCCAAACAAAGCCATGCATTCAACTCATGACGCCGCTGCTCCAATAGATCAGCAGCCTTACGCAGAATGGCAGCCCGCTCACTGGCAGGGGTCTTCGCCCAAGCAGGAAAAGCGTCTTTAGCTGCGGCGATCGCTTCATCAGCCTGAGCCACCGAGAGCTGACCCACCTTGCCAACCAGCTCACTCGGCTGCGAGGGATTCACCGAATCCAGATGGGTTTCGGTCGGCACATAAGCCCCGTTGAGATAGGGTTGGTAGCGTTGCCCAAGCTGTTCCCGAATGCTTTGCAGGGCCGCCAGCGCCGCCTTCCGCTTCTCGGTTATCGCGTAGTCAGTGTTCGCCGCATTAGCATAGGCAGATTTAGCGATTAGGGGGCGCTCGCTCTCAACTTTCGGAGGCGCTAACAACTGCTCTACTGGAAAATCTTCGGAATTAAGCTTGAGGAACGAGGTGTTAGCGGTGTTTTCCAGCAGACGGCGGATCAGGTAGGACATGCCGGGGAGCAGATCACCATAGGGCGCATAGACCCGCACTCGATGCCCCCGTTTGGCGATCGCTTTAGCCAACGAATCCCCCATGCCATAGAGCACCTGCATCTCAAAGCGACGGGTGGGAATCTTGAGGGTTTCCGCGATCGCCATCGCTCGGGCTTGGGTCCGCACATTATGGGAGCCGATCGCAGCCCAGAGATACTCATGATTTTCGAGCAAGAGTTGCATCAGGCTCTCATAGTTGCGATCGGTTTCCACCTTTTGGTTGTAGACAGGTTGAGGCCAGTCGTTCTGCACTGCTTCGATGGTTTCCTGATCCCAATACGCACCCTTCACCAGACGGATTGTGACTGGTGTGCCCCGCTCTTTCGCCCAAGCAATCAGTCCCTTAAGATCCGCTTCGGAATCCCGAAGATAACCCTGGATCGTCATGCCAATATCGCTGCGATCGCGGAATTCGTCTTCAAGTAGCAAATCCTTCAGAATCGCCAAGGTCATATCTTTATAGCGATATTGCTCCATATCAAAATGGATCGCCGCGCCCACCGCTTTGGCTTTGCGGAGTAGCATACGGATGCGATCGCAGACTTGGGCTTTGCTGCCTTCGGGGTCAAGGGGGTCAAACTGGGAATAGAAGGCCGTGAGCTTCACCGAAACTTGTGCCAGCGGCAGGGGTTCATCATCGGCTTGGTCAATTTGAGGAATCGTTGACCATTTTTTCGCTGCCGCACTCAGCGCTGTGATCAGTTCTAAATAGCGCTCTAGATAGGATTGGGCTTCGCTTTCCGTGATCACCGCTTCGCCGAGCAGATCGATCGTAAAGGCAAGCTTATCTTTACGCAGCCGCTCGATCGTTTTGATGACCTTGGGAATGGTTTCCCCTGCGATATATTTGGTGGCCATCGCTTTCACCGACTGCTCCACAGTGGTGGCGGCTAATTGGGCCGCAGGCGAATCGGGTTCAGCAAAGTTGAGCAAATTCTTGAGCATCCCTGGCAATTCCACATCAGCGGCGCTCATATATTCCTGAAAATGTCGGGCAATTTCCGTTTTGCTCTTGAGGGCAGGGAGGCAGTCAATAAAGCTAAAGAGCTGGTAACGCAAGCCGGGATTAGCCATCGCCCAGTCCATCAGCTTGTCATCAATGCGCATCTGACCCTGAATTTGGGCAAGGAGCGATCGCTTCTGACGCGTGGCTGCAATCAGGTCTTTGGCGATAGTTTGGGTACGAGGTTCGTATTGGGTTTGCGGGATTTCTACAACCACAGCGCTCCTAGGGTTAATGGTGAGGATTTGGATGAGGGCTGACACGATTGCAAGCGAGAGTGATCGAAATTGGTGCTCTTCCCAACTGCATATCGGGCTGTTTTGTATTGGCCAGAGAAGTATTGAACAGAGAAAATCTGAAATATCTCTATGGGGGCAGATTTTTGCCATCCAGTGTTTACCCCAGAAGACACATCTGGAGTTGTTCAACGAAATTGTAGAGTCAGGAGATCTGACCCCTACATCGGAACCATGATTTTTTCTCTCTCTAAATATAAACACAGCCCGACCCAACAGCATGGGGGTAGGATCGCGCCAATGATCACCGTGAATTCAACATGTTTTGCCCTACTTACTATTGTGCCGAGCCAGGAAAGGAGGAATGCAGTAACTTCACTCGTCTTTAAACTTTGAGCAAATCTTTTCGGGGGGAGGGGCGATCGCCCCTTAAACTAGGATATTGCTTTCTTGTCCTACCCAATCGCAGCTACTGCCCAACGTCGCATGACCCCTGCCCAACCCCTCAGCGAAATTATCGACGAATTTCAATATTTTTGCCGCGAATCTGCCCTTAATGCCCTTAAAGTCCAGGATGTAGAGGTGCGGGAGGCACTTTTGCGCCGTCAGATTCCGCCGCAGAAGGTGCCGCGTTTAGAGAGCACCTACAATATCAGCGTTAAACTGGGGGCGGGGATCACGATCCGCCGTATTCGTAGTGCGATTCTGCAACAGATTGATGCGGCGGCTGCCTTCTTGCGGGATTTTCAGATCGGGATTTTGGGTCAGCGCACTAGCCTGTTTCAGCTCTATGAGATTGAGATTCTCATTGAGAAGTCAATTCCCTTTGGCTTTGACTACAGCACAGGTAAGCTATTAGTGCAATTGCCCTATTGGAAGCTGCGCTGGCTGGGGGACTATTGCTCTTATCAGCAGTTTCGCACCACTTGGGACAGTGGGGCACACCTCTCTAAGCAGTCGCCCCTGAAGTCTGTATGGTGGTTATTTAACCCGTTGGGGGAGTTTCGCTCTAATCTCAAGTCCACGTTGATCTTGGCGGTGCAAAAGCAGATTTTGGGTTTGGATAAGCTGTTGCTGCGGTTTGGTCTTTTAGAAGCGACCGAAAGCGAGAAGAAAATCATGACTGGCAACTCTGATCCTCTCGTACCCAAGACGTTTAAAAATGGGGTGATTACCTATTTGCGGAATGTGGTGAATGAGAAGAAGTTGGGGGTGGATCTGGAGTTGGTGCTCCAAAACAAGGACGATCGCGCTCTGTTACAACTCTTGCGCCGTTACAAGAGCACCCTCACTGACCCGGCTCATCTCGAAGAGATTGTGGATGTGGCGAGTTTGACGTTGCAAGAGGCGTTACGGGAGGAGCAGTCTAAGGTGGACGTGCGAATGTTTGGTTTGGTGAATGTGGGCAATTACCATCGTATTGATGTGGATATTAATATGACGGCGGGCTATTGGCGCAAATACGTGGAGGTAGTGCCGCGTCAGAGTGAGATTCGGGCGACGCAGTTGGGGTTGGTAAATGTGTATACGGTGGATGATATTACGATCACGCCAACGTTGCATCAGGGGATGAAGATTGATTTTGAGACGGCGGCGTTGGAGCAGACGTTGCGGGATTTATGGGATCAGGAGAGTAATGGGACACCTGCGGGGAGTTGGTTGCAATAGGGCTTGGATTGGATGTACCTCGATTTGGAGAACAAACTAACAAATTCAACTAAAACATGAATGTGAGTATTGATACGAATAGGAGCTTAAGAAAAAACATATGTGGTTGATAGATGAAGGGCTAACAATTTCGTCCTCTGCCCCTATTTATCAATCGATGTTGGCTAATTATCAGAATATTAGGGATGTTTTTTGGGAAGTCATTGTTGGAAGCTTTACAAATGAAAGCCCTAAAAAGGTGTTTGTTGATAATAGCATTGTTAGAGGTGATGACTTTTGGGATCATGAAGAAGATAAGTTTGGGTTTAGAGCATCCTCTTTTCGACAAACTGAAGGAGTCGGCAAAATATCAATCACTGATGGAGAGAGAATTGATTTTGACATGGGTAAGTATGAGAAACTAAAGACAAAGATCTTAAGGGGATCATCAGATTCTAATATTAACTTTTCAGAACTCTGTACATTTCTGGTTCGGCTTGGATTTGGCGAAAGAGTTAGAGGCGATCACTATATTTTCACAAGAGATGATATTGAGGAGATTATTAATATACAGCCGAGAGGGGCAAAAGCAAAATCTTACCAAGTCAGACAGATCAGAGAGCTAATCATAAAATACCAATTAGGAGATTAAAATGTTGATTAGATATGAGTTGATTATTTACTGGAGTGAGGCAGACGATACATTTATTGTTGAAGTTCCTGAGCTTCCAGGCTGCAAATCGGATGGTCAAACCTACCAAGAAGCTGTGGCCAATGCAGAAGTGATTATTCAAGAATGGATTGATACAGCAAAAGAGCTAGGTCGCGCTGTTCCTGAACCAGAAGGACGATTACTATCTGCTTAAACCCACAGCTAAGTCAAAAACATAAGAATCGATTTCTAAACAGCTTTTGCAATAGCTGCATTGCTATCATAACAATGTTTTTAAATTTAGATTAAAATATCTCTTCAATGAAACAAGAGTTGCAACATTTACTCTACGATCTCTGCTTGGATTGGGGTTTCTGCATTCAGCCCGAAGACGCTGAAAAGATTTATCGTCAGACCACCTTGACCGCAGACGAGTTTGCCTTAGCAGTTGTCAAATTTGAAGGCATGAATCCTGAATATGACCATAAATGGGTACGCAAGATCGCGGCTAAATTTCGAGAACGATTTGGAAATTCAAAAATCTCAAAATCCACGTTCGCTGAGCACACTTGAGATTAAGGCGATCACTGAATTTATAAGGTGTATTTGTGAGCAAAATGCTGTAGAAAATCTGAGTGATCTTATTCTTTTTGTAATGGATAACCAAGTCAGAATCATGAAAATCTGATTTAAAATGAACTCAATAGAAATACTTGAAAAAGCCAGAGAGAAATTGATTGAAGAATCTCGAATTGATTCATCTGTCAACAATAATGAGCAGATTGCCGAAATATCTACAGCTATCAAAAAAATTGAGTTTTGCAACAAGCATAAGATCTCCTGTAAAGATGAAGTGATAGAGATAGAGCCATTAGATAATTTTCATTACGTAAAATTAGTTGAGTATACTGATAACGATCAGCCTTGCTGTGCTTATTTGAATTCAAGTACTCCTGTTGAATTAACTGGTTTCGAGCTAATAATAAAGCGACGCAAATACAAGTGATTTTTATTTTTTGAATTGGAGTTGATTATGCTGTTAGAAATTCGTCATCTCACCTCAAATGATGTTCCTCTAATGGAGGCGCTCCTAATAACCTTCGGTACAGCATTCAACGAAGTAGAAACTTACACAGGGAACTGTCCGAGTCATAGCTATTTGCAACGATTACTTAGCAGCAACATGTTTATTGCACTAGCCGCTCTGAAAAATGACGAAGTGGTTGGCGGTATTGCTGCCTATGAGCTGATGAAGTTTGAGCAGGAGCGTAGTGAGATCTATATCTATGATCTTGCTGTAGCAGCGGAACATCGGCGTGAAGGCATTGCAACCGCCTTAATTGAGAAACTTCAAGACATTGCTGCTGAGCGGGGCGCTTATGTGATTTTTGTGCAGGCAGATATGGGCGTTGAGGACAGACCCGCGATCGCGTTGTACACAAAATTGGGCAAACGTGAGGATGTTTTACACTTTGATATCAAAGTTCCCACGCGATCGCCCTAAAATCCCCTACAACTGCATTACAATTCTAAATCCCCATGCTGTTCAAAATTTTGGTTATTCTACATACCCTAGGCGCTACCATCTAGACAGGCGAACACTTGATTCTCGCCTCCCCACAATCATGCATTTCTGATACCTCAACCTTTGGGCTTCTGCTCCGAACCCTTAAGCTACAATAATGAGAAGTATCCTAACCCAGGAGGCAATATAGATGAAGTACTATTTTGCAGCAGCTATCTCTTTGTGTGGAGCCCTGTTTCCCATGTCATCGTTACATGCAGCCACACTCACCAACTTCACCACATATAATGGGCATACCTATGCGGTCACTGATGTTGGTTCTTCTTGGACAGAGGCAGAAGCTTTTGCTGTCAGTCAAGGGGGACATTTAGTAACGATTAATGACGCCGCAGAGAATTCATTCATTTTTGAGACGTTTGTTGCAGCAGATAACCTTGATTATTGGATTGGATTCAACTGTGTTGGATGTAGCAACTATCTCGATGCCACACAGTGGGGCTGGAGTAGTGGAGAAGCTTCAACGTTTGAGAATTTTCGCGCTGGTCAACCGGATTGGGGTTCTGGTAGCGATCGATTTGCTGTAATCAACTTCGCGGGTGTTGGAGCGGTTTGGGATAACTATCCAGATGCTTCGTTCGGGACACCTAAGGCAATTATCGAATTTGACGATCCTCAAAGTGTTTCTGAACCTTTTAGTGTCTTGGGATTTCTTACTCTTTTAGGCTTCAGTTTTGTTATTAAGCACAAGAGGGAATGAAGATTGATTTTGAGACGGCGGCGTTGGAGCAGACGTTGCGGGAGTTGTGGGAGCAAGAGAGTAATGGGACACCTGCGGGGAGTGGGTTGCAGTAGTTTTGTGCATTCCTGGCGTCACGATTAGGGTGTGTTGTCAGTACCAGCTTTAGTTAACCCATTACTTTGCATTGATTTCGCAACAAAGTGGTTTTGAACTAGGGAGATATGTATATAATCACTGCCAACTTGAGATGTAGGGATAGCACATAGTGTTGAGTGACCTTCGATGCTGTTTCTACCTTGAGCAAAAGTAGTAAGGTAAGTCTAATGGCCGCCCGCAATTCCGTCCGCCAGTCCACGCAACGTGCCCAGCCTCAGAAACACAAGTCCAAGAAAGCGTCTTTTTGTCCGCCCCGACGGGGGTTTGGTTTCCATTCCCAATCTGCCCCTGCGTTTGCTAATGTGCCAGCGGATGCGTTGGTGAAGCATGCGATAACGACATCAGCGGCTGCCCCAATCCAGGCAAAGTTAACGGTGGGAGCAGCGAATGATCCGTATGAGCAGGAGGCGGATCGGGTGGCGCGGCAGGTGGTGACGGAGATCCGGACGCCGCAGTTTCGGGTAAATCGAGAGGAAGAAGCATCAGTGCAACCACAGCGGGAGTTCCCGAGATTTCAGGTGCAGGCGCAGTCTGATGGGGGTGGGGCGATGGCTGCGCCCCAAGCCGTGGAGCGGGGCATTGCCCAGGCGCGGGGTAAGGGGCAGCCGTTAAAGGAGTCGGTGCGGGAGCCGATGGAGCGGGCGTTTGGAGCGGATTTTGATGGGGTGCGGGTGCATACGGATGGTCAGGCGGATCAGTTGAGTCAGTCAATTCAGGCGAAGGCGTTTACGACGGGGCGGGATGTGTTTTTTCGGGCAGGGGCATATCAGCCGGGGAGTAAGGGGGGGCAAGAGTTGATTGCTCATGAGTTGACTCATGTGGTGCAGCAGGGGGGGGGAGTAGGCTCAGGCATTATCCAAGCCAAAGGATTTAAATCA
>JAAHHN010000209.1 GCA_010672165.1 Spirulina sp. SIO3F2
GCACGATAGGCACCAGGCTCAAGGGGTTCAGCTTCTGCTTTAGGGCTCGGTTTTGGGTCGGGTTTTCCCCCAGCTTGGTTAGATTCAGTGGCGGGGGTTTGTTGCTCGTCTTGACCTTTGGCTGGAGTTTCATCCTTTGAAGTGCTGGGCTTCTCTTCCGGAAAGACGGGGCGATCGGGATTTTTGGAGAGTTGGTTAAAAAAGTAGGAACCTGCAGCTAAACCGCTCATTCCTAAAATGGCAATGCCAAGCACCGCACCGAGTACAAATTGAACAACACCAGAAAAGGTCATTTGTATTAAAAAATAATCTAGAAAATTAGCATAAAATTGTATCCCCGTTAATTATAAAGCCGAGATTAGCCAACGCAAGGGAGTGAACGAGACCTCTACAAATACACGGAAATTTCAAAATGGGTTTGGTTTAAAACCGCTGAGGCGTAACCTGAGTCACCTGGCGCAAGGCACGGGTTTGATCCATCAATTCTTCTACATCCTCTTCTGAGAGTCGTTGAACATAGTTGATCTTCACTTCCTCAAGGAGTGCATGGAGCAGATATTCCATTCGCTCGATACTCTGTTGGGTTTGCATTTCGTTCCGCATTGAAGCGACCAAAGTTTCTGATAACTTTTCGAGGAGTTCGTCAAAGGTGGGGTCAGACTCAACTAAATAACGAAGTTGGACATAGACCACATCATATAAACCATCAATAATCTGGTGGGTCAGGTTGGTTTTGGCTTGTTCGATACCGGGAAGTTGCCGGATTGCCTGATACGCAGGAGCCTCTTTGAGGGCTTTGTCAATGCTATATTCGAGTAATGCTTCAATATCCTCACGGGCGGCGGGGATCACCCGTTGCACCAAGACTTGACTGACCAAACGTGCAATTTCAGCAATTTCGTTGGTGTCGTTAAGGTCAATGTATTCGTTCTGATTCTGCTGGGCCAAAAAGTTTGTCAACTCTCCCCGCTGAATTGAGCCTTGCACTTGATTGAGCAGACTCACGACCACTACTTCAGTGAGATCTTCAGCAATACCTGCAACAAAACCTTGGCTGGCTTGTTTTTTGATTTTCTGTAGGTCGATGAGATTGGTTTCATTGAGCCGAATCATCACCGGAAAGATTCGCATCAAGCGGGCAAACCGTAACCAATAGGGAACGGGCAAAAAGAGAAAGACATCATACCAACGCCAAAGCATTGCATCTCGCCAACTGACGCCTTTCCGTCGTTTGCTAATGAACCAAGTCCGGGCAATAAATTCGGCCAGGAAGACCATACCCAAAGGAAAATCCAGCAAACCGAAGTTGTCAACAGGGCGGCCATTTTCACCGATCGGGCGAAAATAGTTGGTGGCAATCAGCGGTTGAATTTCTTGTTCAAAGAATTCCAACTCTTCCGGGTCTTCAAGATAGGCTTGACTCCAGAATGTGTTGAAAGCAGCCTTTGCTGATTCTGTGCCAACACGATCGCGCATTAAGTTCTTAATGCGCTCCAACGTCCCAGTTTTATTGGCAATTTGGAAGGGGTTAGTCGCAATCATCTCTGCGGAGCGATCGCGCAAATCTGCCAATATTGCTTCTATCTTATCCGGGTCAGACTCTACACCATAGATTTCTTTTTTCAGTAAGCGTACCTTTGCCAGATATTCCTCCGTATCGCGGTAGGGTTCTACGCCTTTGACCGGATCATAGCGTTTTGTGATGAAAGACGAGTTCTCAGTGGTCAAGGAGTCACTGAACAAATGAATTGGTTCTTCCGGAAACTGAAATTCCACCTGGCCAAACTTGAAGTTGAGCAGCCAGAACCGACCTTGCAACCAAAAATCCCGTAGTGGAATATAGCTCAAGTCAAAACAAACCAAGAGCAAACTCACTGCCGACAGTAACGCCATCCCCTGCTCGAAACGGCGAATTGTCCATTTCTGCTGAGTTGAGTGGCTGGGAAGCTGGGGACGAGGAGAAAGGGTCATAGCTTTAGGGTCAGAGCAATAGAGAAGCAATGTAGCTCACATCCTGTGATCTTGCCTCGACTTGCTGGCTAGCGCAACTGTCGTTAAAAACCAGCAATAAAATAAAAAAGGGCGCGATCGCGCCCCTGCCTTTATAAATGTGTCTTCTCAACTAAGTGTCTTCTCACCTAAAAAGCCAAAAACTTATTCTAAATAACCGTACCGTCTGGAATCACTGCATTTTTCAGCACAACAACCACACCACTACGAATATAAAAACCGTCATCTTCACGA
This sequence comes from Spirulina sp. SIO3F2, assembly GCA_010672165.1. Lineage (GTDB taxonomy): Bacteria > Cyanobacteriota > Cyanobacteriia > Cyanobacteriales > Spirulinaceae > SIO3F2. The sequence goes on from JAAHHN010000209.1 coordinate 2,245, forward strand.
TTGGATTCTTCAACCCGATCCTTGTTTAGAATCAGCACTTTTTTGCCGATGCGAGCATTTTTATCAACAATGGCCCGACGAATGGTTGAGCCTTCTCCAATCCCAATCGGAATTTCATCCGTCTTGGCGGAACTATGATCAGCCGATGCTTCATAGAAGTCAGCACCCATCAATAATGCATCTTCAATGCGGCAATCAGAACCAACTCGTGAGCGAACGCCGAGAACAGAATGACTAATGTGGCAGTTCTTCAAAATACAACCTTCGCCAATAATTGACTCCTTAATTTCACAATTTAGGAGTTTAGAGGGAGGTAAATACCGCGATCGGGTATAAATCGGTGCTTTCTCATCATAGAAACTAAACGCTGGATTTGGTTGCATCGTTAAGGCAAGATTGGCCTCATAGAAGGCTTCAATCGTTCCGATGTCTTCCCAATAGTCATCAAAGAGATAAGCCTGCAAATTATAGTCCTTAGCAGCACCGGGAATGATTTCTTTACCAAAATCCGTTTGATGACTATTTTGCTCTAGCAAGTCAACCAGTACTTGCTTTTTAAAAACATAAATCCCCATCGATGCAATATAAGGCTTATGTCGAGCCTCCTTGGCATCCAAACCCAGACTTGTCGTATCAACTTGCATCGCTGTTAATGCTTCACCCGTGGGTTTTTCGCTAAAGTCAACAACCCGTCCTTGCTCGTTGATTTTCATCAAACCAAAGCTAGAAGCCCGGCGTTCATCAATCGGAATCACAGATAGGGTAATATCAGCCCCGGTTTCCCTATGACGCTGGACAAAGTGGGCATAGTCCATTCGATACAAGTGATCACCGGAAAGGATAAGCACCTCATCCACATCCCATTCCTTAAACAACAAGAGATATTGACGAACTGCATCCGCAGTTCCCTGGAACCAATCCGGATGTTCTTTAGTTTGCTGAGCAGCCAAAACCTCAACGAAGCCATCGCTAAAACCTGAGAAATTGTAGGCTCGGGTCAAATGGCGATTTAACGACGCAGAATTGAACTGAGTTAAGACATAGATCTTATTAATGTCAGAATTGATACAGTTACTGATGGGAATATCAATCAATCGGTATTGTCCAGCGAGGGGTACTGCCGGTTTTGCTCGGAGCTTCGTTAATGGGTAAAGACGGGTACCAGCACCGCCTCCCAAAATGATCCCTAGTACTCTTTTCACGAAAAACCTCTTTAAAACTGCCAATTTTATGGATGTTCCATGACAAGTGTAAGCGGGCCTGGACAATTTTGATCGACCATCTCAGGATTCATGTCCTAAGAGTGCCATCTACAGAACAAAGCTCCCACCATCATGGTAGGAGCTTTGTTTGCGTTAAGCACAAGGCTTAAAGAGTTGAGTCAAGCGTTAGCCGAACTTGCCTGCTGTCGAAGCAATCAGGAAAGCGGCGTAGGTGAAGATGTAACCCACTGTGAAGTGAGCTAAGCCTACCAAGCGGGCTTGAACAATAGAGAGGGCAACGGGCTTGTCCTTCCAACGAACCAAGTTCGCTAGCGGAGTCCGCTCATGGGCCCAGACGATCGTCTCGATCAGCTCTTGCCAGTAACCCCGCCAAGAGATGAGGAACATGAAACCAGTCGCCCAAACGAGGTGCCCAAAGAGGAAGATCCACGCCCAGACGGAGAGGTTACTCACGCCGTAGGGGTTGTAGCCGTTGATAAGCTGCGCAGAATTTGCCCAGAGGTAATCACGGAACCAACCCATTAGGTAAGTGGAGTTCTCGTTGAACTGAGCAACGTTATTCGTCCACACACCCAAGTGCTTCCAATGCCAGTAGAAAGTCAGCCAACCCATGGTGTTGAGCATCCAGAACATGGCGAGGTAGAAGGAATCCCAAGCAGAGATATCACAAGTACCGCCACGACCGGGACCATCACAGGGGAAGCTATAACCGAAGTCTTTCTTGTCGGGCATCAGCTTGGAGCCACGGGCATCCAAAGCACCTTTGACCAAGATCAGTACGGTAGTGTGCAGACCCAGTGCGATCGCATGGTGAACCAAGAAGTCACCAGGACCGATGGTTAAGAATAGAGAGTTCGTACCACTGTTGATAGCATCTAACCAACCAGGCAGGTACACCGCATTAGTGGTGTTAGCGAGGCTGTCTGCACTGGAGAGCAGAACATCCATGCCGTAGAGTGCCTTACCCGAAGCCGATTGAACGAATTGGGCGAAGACGGGCTCAATAAGAATCTGTTTCTCAGGTGTGCCAAACGCAACCACAACGTCGTTGTGAACGTAGAGGCTGAGGGTGTGGAAACCCAAGAACAGGGAAACCCAGCTCAAGTGGGAAATGATTGCTTCTTTGTGCTCTAACATCCGAGCCAAAACATTGTCTTTATTGGCTTCGGGGTCGTAGTCACGGACAAAGAAAATCGCACCGTGAGCAAAAGCACCTACCATCAAGAAACCAGCAATGTACTGGTGATGGGTATAGAGTGCCGCTTGGGTGGTGTAGTCCTTGGCAATAAATGCATAGGACGGTAACGAATACATGTGCTGGGCCACCATGGAGGTGATGACACCCAAGCTTGCCAGAGCCAAACCGAGTTGGAAGTGCAAGGAGTTGTTGATGGTGTCATAAAGACCTTTGTGACCTGCACCCAAGAGACCACCGAAGGGGGTACCCGAGGGCGGATTGTGCGCATCATGGATCGCTTTGATGTCATGACCAATACCGAAGTTGGTCTTGTACATGTGACCGGCAATGATGAAGATTACCGCGATCGCCAAATGGTGATGGGCGATATCGGTTAACCACAAGGACTCAGTTTGGGGATGGAAACCACCTAAGAAGGTCAAGATTGCAGTACCCGCACCTTCAGAGGTTCCGAAAACATGGCCCGCAGTATCGGGGTTTTGAGCGTAAACGCCCCAATTTCCGGTGAAGAAAGGTGCCAAGCCAGCGGGGTGAGGCTTCACAGAGAGGAAGTTATCCCAACCCACATGCACGCCACGAGACTCAGGAATCGCAACGTGAATCAGGTGACCTGCCCACGCCAGAGAGCTCACACCAAACAGAGCAGAAAGGTGATGATTCAGGCGATGCTCTGCCAACTTAAACCACTGCAAGCTGGGGCGGAACTTGGGTTGCAAGTGCAGCCAGCCCGCAAACAGCATTAAGGAGGAGAGGATAAGCAAGAAGATCGACCCTTGATAAAGGTCTTGGTTGGTGGTCATGCCAATGGTGTAGAACCAGTGGTAAACCCCGGAGTAGCAAATATTAACGGGATTGCTTGCCCCAGCTTGGGTAAAGGCATCGATTGCGCCAGCACCAAACTGCGGGTCCCAAATCGCGTGGGCGATGGGACGAACATTGAGCGGATCTTTAATCCACTGCTCGAAATTACCTTGCCAGGCAACGTGGAACAGGGTGCCAGAAGTCCAGAGGAAAATGATCGCCAAGTGGCCGAAGTGAGACGCGAAGATCTTCTGATGAAGGTTATCTTCGGTCATCCCATCGTGGGTCTCAAAGTCGTGGGCTGTGGCAATCCCATACCAAATCCGACGAGTGGTCGGATCTTGTGCGAGATCCTGGCTAAATTTTGGAAATTTAGTTGCCATAAACCTTTTTAGGAAATACTCCTAGTTTGAACAATGAGGCTGAATCAACAGCTCATATGTCTTGATCAGACCTTCCACCGCAATTGCGGCGGAGAAGCCTAAGATCAACAACGGTAAAGATCATGTTAAGTAGGGCTTGCCCAGATTTTACCGTTTTCAAAGCAAAGCGGTTCAACCGATCGAAAGGGTTCGAGCGAGGAAGAACGCCCAAGTCGTCACAATGCCGCCGAGGAGGTAATGTGCCACCCCAACTGCACGACCTTGGGTAATGCTCAACGCTCGAGGCTGAATCGCCGGTGCAACATTGAGCTTGTTGTGGGCCCACACGATCGACTCAATGAACTCCTGCCAGTAACCGCGACCACTGAAGAGGAACATCAAGCTGAAGGCAAACACAAAGTGTCCCGCGAGGAACATAATGCCGTAAGCCGAGAGGGCTGAGCCATAAGAGGTAATCACATTCGCTGCTTGCGCCCAAAGGAAGTCACGCAGCCAGCCATTAATCGTGATCGCACTTTGGGCAAAATTACCCGCTGTAATGTGTGAAACTGTATCACCGGAAACAGTACCCCACACATCCGATTGCATCTTCCAACTGAAGTGGAAGAGAACAACCGACAAGGAGTTGTACATCCAGAACAGACCCAAGAAGACGTGATCCCAACCAGAAACCTGGCAAGTACCACCGCGACCGGGACCATCGCAAGGGAAGCGGAAACCCAACTCAGCCTTGTCCGGAATCAGACGAGAACTGCGGGCATAGAGCACACCCTTGAGCAGAATCAGAGCGGTGACGTGAATGGTAAACGCATGGATATGGTGAACCATAAAGTCTGCAGTGCCTAGTGCAATCGGCATCATGGCAACCTTACCGCCAACTGCGACAATATCACCGCCGAATGCATAACTTACTGGACCAGCCGAAAAGGGTGCTGTGCCACCAGGGGCAACTGCATGGAGGTTCTGAATCCATTGCGCAAAAATCGGCTGCAACTGAATTGCATTGTCCGAAAACATATCTTGGGGGCGTCCCAAAGCACGCATCGTATCGTTATGGATGTATAGACCAAAGCTGTGGAAGCCCAGCCAAATACAAACCCAATTCAGATGAGAAATAATGGCATCCCGAGACCGGAGCATCCGATCGAGGGCATTATCAACATTCTTAGCAGGATCGTAGTCCCGAACCATAAAGATGGCAGCATGAGCACCAGCACCCACAATCAAAAAGCCACCGATCCACATATGGTGAGTAAACAATGAGAGCTGAGTCCCATAGTCAATGGCTTGATAGGGGTAAGGGGGCATGGCGTACATATGTTGCGCCACAATAATGCTCAAAGAACCCATCATCGCCAGGTTCAAAGAAAGCTGAGCGTGCCAAGAGGTGGAGAGAACTTCATAGAGTCCTTGGTGGCCTTTACCCCCAAAGAGCACAGGATCACCTTGGTGGGCATCCAGGATTTCTTTGAGGCTGTGGCCAATCCCCCAGTTGGTGCGATACATGTGACCTGCAATGATAAACAGAACCGCGATCGCCAAGTGGTGATGGGCGACATCTGTTAACCAGAGGCTACCTGTTGCAGGGTTTAAGCCACCCTTAAAGGTTAAAAAGTCACTGTATGCTGCCCAATTGAGCGTAAAGAAGGGGGTGATCCCTTGAGCAAAACTCGGGAACCATTCCGCCATCTTGTCTGCATCCATGAAATATTCTTGGGGCAGCGGAATATCTGCTGCTGCAACCCCAGCATCCAAAAGCTTATTGACAGGCAAGGAAACATGGATCAAGTGTCCAGTCCAACCCAGAGAACCACAACCGAGCAGTACTGCAAGGTGGTGATTAAGCATGGATTCGGTGTTCTGGAACCACTCCAGCTTCGGAGCTGCTTTGTGATAGTGGAACCAGCCTGCAAAGAGGCAGAGGGCTGCCATGACGAGACCACCAATTGCGGTCGCCATGAGCTGAGAGGACGTGGTGAAACCAGCAGCACGCCACATGTAGAAGAGTCCAGAAGTAATCTGGATTCCGTGGAAACCACCGCCAACATCCCCGTTGAGGATGCCTTGACCTACTACGGGCCAAACGACCTGAGCACTGGGCTTGATCGCAGTTGGATTATCCAACCAAGCGGTGTAATTGGAGAAGCGGGCACCGTGGAAATACATGCCGCTTAACCAAACGAACACAACGGCCAGGTGACCGAAGTGAGCGCTAAAGATTTTGCGTGAGATGTCTTCGAGGTCACTGGTTTGACTGTCGAAGTCATGGGCATCAGCGTGAAGATCCCAAATCCAAGTGGTTGTCTTGGGACCTTTAGCCAGAGCGCGGCTGAAGTGACCTGGCTTGCCCCACTTCTCGGTAGAAGTGGATACGGGGTCAGTATCAACCACAACTTTTACTTTTGCCTCTCTTCCTGGAGGACTAATTGTCATGAGGATTCTCCTCCCTAGACAACAAATGAGCGTATTCCCGTTTGAGAATTTTAAAGCGAAGCTTAGTAGGACTAAGCGTTTCGACTTTTTCTTAAACATCAAGCTCTAGATTTGGAGCTAGAACAAGATGGTTGCAGTTTAAGGTGTCTGATAACACTTGTAGTAGATAATAAATCGTCGTCGGAATCCTGTGGGGGGCGTTAACAATATTTAAAATCGCCACAAAGCTTGATCTGTCTCCACTTCAGCTCTTAGAGTACAAACGGCTAGGTCAAGAATCTGTACAGCAATTGTTACAAAATGACATAGTCTCCTCAGCTCTCCCTGTTGTCCATAGAGAAATACGGTTTCCGTTTATCTCGCATCCATATGCTGCGAATGTGTGGGACAACCCTGCACCATACTGTGATTTCGCGCGAGGTTGTCCCAGATTCGCTATATACTCCGAGTAAATCAAGGAGAACTAGGTCTTGGGATGATTGCTTAAGTACGATCTATATTTCATATAGAGAATGGGGACAGGCAATCTTCTCAGGAGTTCAAAGCATATAGGGATTGGAAAAGAGAGATGGTTGTGTTGGGAAAAACAAACATTCAACGTTTTTTAAACGCTCTATTGATGCTTCTGTTGTGTTGGGGTTTAGTCGCTTGTGGTGGTTCAAGTCAGACTGCTAAATCTTTGGGAGACCGCTCGCTACAGCAGGAAGCGATCGCAGAGACTGCTCCCCCGCTGAGCATCCGTACGCTTCAGCCTAAACTAGCGGCCTATCAACCCCAAGTCCAAATTTTGACGCCTCAGCCGAACGAGATACTCTCCCAAACCCAAGTTGCGGTGACTGTTACCGTTCAAGACTTGCCCATATTTAAGGATGAAGAGCATCAACTAGGACCCCATCTGCAAGTCAGCTTAGATAATCAACCTGCTCGTTCGGTCTATTCCCTTGATGCTCCTATCATGTTCGAGGATGTTACACCCGGTACTCATTTATTAAGGATTTTCGTGGTAACCCCCTGGGGCGAGAGCTTTAAAAATGAGGGGGCTTATGCCCAAACACAGTTTGCAGTTCTGACGCCCGATCGCAATCATCGTCCCGATCCGAATCTCCCCCTTTTGACCTATAACAGTCCGGAGGGACTGTATAGTGCTCAACCGCTACTATTGGACTTTTTCCTGACCAACGCACCACTGCAATGGAGCGAAACCGCAGCCCTTGATCCAGCCAGCACTAACTGGCGAATTCGAGTTACGGCAAATGCTCAGAGCTTTATCCTAGATGATTGGCAACCGCTTTATTTAGAGGGCTTTCGACCTGGATTGAACTGGGTCAAGTTGGAGTTCCTTGGCCCTAATGGTCAGCCCATTGATAATGTCTTCAACAACATGGTTCGAATGGTGAACTATCAGCCTGAGGAAGTGACTCCCCTGGCAGCACTAGTCACCAACGCTATACCGACTTCGGAACAAATGACGTTGATTGATCCAACCTACCGCGATCGTGTTTTGCAACCAGCGACATTAGAAAACGAAATCGAAACCGAGCCAAGCATCGATTCAGTGCCGATCGTGGAACCATCAACTGAGTTGAGCCCCATTGAGGAGATAATTACAACGCAAGACCCAGAGATAAACTCAGAGCCTGCTCCTACTGAGCCGATTGAAACTCAGCAACTCGATGATGAAGCTATTCCCTTAGAAACGACCAGTGATATAGGTACAACAGGAGTAGATAGTATCGAGCCCTCTACCAATACCCAGCCTGCGCCTGAAGAGGTTACAGTTCCTGAAGAAATAGTTATAGTTAATGAGGCACTGGAGATGCCATTAATTTTAGATGCTCAAGGGATTCCTGTTATTGTCCCCGATCAGTTGCCGCTCATTCCTTCCTCTGAAGTGAATGCTACCTCACCTCAAGAGGCTGTCATCACTGAACCAGCAGAAACATCATCTGAATCTCTAGCTGACATTATTGAACCAAATGAGCTTGACCCTGCTCCCGAAAATAATGGCCTCTAAACAGGTGTTCTAACAGTTTGCCCAACCCAAGCCAACACAGTGATGGGAAATATGCGATCATCGTTTAAATAATAACGCTCATCCCTTAGCCGGTTATCGTTCAGTCATACTCAACCTGTTGACCTCAGCTAGGCTTTCTCCCTTATCCCGATCCTGATGAAGATTAAGATCAAAACCGTTGGTGACATCCAAATTATTGCCTTAGCGGGAGATATTGACGCCAATACAGCACCTAAAGTACAGCAGCAAGTATTGCCTTTAGCCGTTGCTCGCAGCAAGATCCTATTAAACTTAACCGAGGTTCCCTATATGTCCAGTGCTGGCTTACGTCTCTTATTGGCCCTGTATCGTCAAACCGCTGCGAAGGATGGCCAGCTTGTGTTAGTAGGACTTGCCCAAGACATTCGACGCACGATGGCAGTGACTGGCTTTTTGGGGTTTTTTACCACCTGCGACACCTTGGAGCTGGGCTTAAAAACCTTTAAGTCCTTGACCTAAAATCATTTACATGCCTGATCTGAACAAAATTCAATGGGGTCATGCAACCAAGCCAGGAAACACACTTACTTGCCGAAATTTCGCGCTTGCGTCAACAGGTTATTGAGTTAATTACTGCCCAGACGGCAATGGAAGCCCAGCGCCGTTTGCTAGAAGGTTTTGTCACCTTGGCGCGATCGCCCACCACACCCGAAACTCAAATCCTCAAAACCTTTCTCAACGAAACCCTGAATCTGTCAGCCCAAATGACAGGAGCAGAGCGAGGGAGTCTGCTGATCGTCAACATTCAAGGACAAATCGAGGATGCGATTTTTACTGAACCCTCACTTCAAGAGCAGTTTGCCTATAAGTTGTTTCACCAAGCCTTAGATCGGGGCGTAGCAGGTTGGATACGTGAGCATCATCAAGCAGTTCTTATCCAAGACACACGTCTTGATGAGCGCTGGTTGACTTGGCCAGAAGATCGTGACGAAATCCGTTCGGTACTCGGCGTTCCGCTGTTTAAGCAAGAGACGATCTTCGGGGTGCTTACCCTTCTTCACAGTACGGTTGAGCATTTCACCCCTGAAAGCCTCAATCTCATGCAAGCGACCGCTACGCAGATGACAACCGTACTGGAAAATGCCCAGCTCTACGGTCAGCTTCATCATTATTCCCAACTGTTGGATGCAGAACTTGACAAGGGTCGTCAGATTCAGCTTAACTTCTTACCCCCAACCTTGCCCCAAGCACCAGGCTGGGAAATTGCAGCCCATTTCCAACCAGCTTACCAAGTTGCTGGCGATTTCTATGACATATTTGAACTCCCTAACCAGCAGATTGGTCTAATCATTGCTGATGTTTGTGATAAAGGCGTCGGGGCTGCCCTATTTATGGGCTTGTTTCGGAGCTTGATGCGTCTTTTTTCTGGACAAACAACCCTGTCAGGTTTAACTGTTCAGGTCGTCTCAGCAGCTCAGCAGGGGGGGTTAGATTGGTCAAGTTTGGCAATGGATGACCTTGTGGCATCTCCCACTTCCACCGAGTCCCCTGCCCCTCATGCATTAAGTCCCCTACAAGCGATCTGTTTGACGAACGACTATATCGCGCT
>JAAHHN010000021.1 GCA_010672165.1 Spirulina sp. SIO3F2
AGCTCCGCGGGACTGGAGGGCAGACGTGTGCTCTGCCGATCTGAATGATTCACCGGGTCGGTAAAACACAGATATCTCTTCGAGAGGCTACGCCAACGACTCCACTCACTGACCGCCTACGCTTTGTACCGAGTTCCAGTTCGTCGCGTGGCATCAGTTCGGTAAGCTCACCGCATCGCCTGTCCACCACGTGGTTAAAACTGATGTTCAGGACTATATTAGCCAAAATTATTAATGCATAATTCAATGTAGGCAAGGGTTTCAGCGATTTTCTCCCATCTCTAATGCCTGGATTCTTGCCATGTTCTCCACTGCCTACCACAAATACTTGACTGATCGTTCCAAAATGCGTTACTTTGAAAACCAAGGCGAAACATCGCCACTTCTCAGCGCCTATTCTGGAACACTCATTCAAAAAAAAGGAGCCTCTACCCATGACCCTCACCGAAACTTTGGCTAAATTTCAAACCGATTTTCGGAAAACTGCCCCAGATGAAGTCAAAACCACAATGGGTACAGCGACCCAAGACCTTATTGACTCTGGCATCATCGATCGCACCCTCAAAGTCGGCGACACCATCCCAGCCGTGAGCCTACCCAACGCCACAGGTCAGACTGTCAATATCCAAGAACTGCTTAAATCCGGCCCCGTCGTCATCTCGTTCTACCGCGGTGGTTGGTGCCCCTACTGCAACCTCGAACTCAAGGCACTGCAAGCCAAACTGCCGGAAATCAAAGCCTTGGGTGCAAACCTGATAACGATTTCCCCCCAGACGCCAGATGCGTCCTTGTCCACGGCTGAGAAAAATGCCCTGGAATTCGAGGTACTCAGTGATGTGGGCAACAAAGTTGCCCGAGCTTTTGGCTTGGTGTTCACGTTGCCGGAAACCCTGCGGCCACTTTATGCCCAATTCGGTTTGGATATTCCTGCTCACAACGGCGATGAGACCTTTGAGCTACCCATCCCCGCTACATACATCGTTAAGACCGACGGTACGATCGCCCTTGCTTTTGCCGAAGCCGACTACACCCAGCGCCTCGAACCCGCTGAAATTGTGGCAGCACTTCAAGCGCTCTGAATATTTCGCAGTCTTTCCTCTAGAAATGCTGCGATGCCAACTCAATTCATGCCTTTTGGTTAGGACGCTCTGTTTCTAGCAACAACACTCACCCCAAACACCTCAGCCCATTTTTTGGAGTCGTAAAAACCATGACAACAACACTCACCCCAAACACCTTTGCCACCGAAGTTCTCAACAGCACAACCCCTGTCCTCGTGGATTTCTGGGCGCCCTGGTGTGGCCCCTGCCGTGTGATGAATCCGATTATTGAAGCGATCGCCCACGATTATGACGGCACAATCAAGGTTGCCAAGCTTAATGTGGATGATGCACCCGAAATCGCGTCTCAGTATCAAATCACGGCGATTCCTACCTTATTGCTGTTCCACAACGGTGAAGTAATTGAACATTTCCAAGGTTTGGTAAGCCAAGATAGCCTGGTGGCTCGCCTTGCGGCTCACGGTTTCCAGGCTGCGATCGCCGCGTGATTATTCGACTCAAAAGGCATTAGCGAAGGCTTTAAAAAACTAGTGCAGCGTCAACTCTAAGATGTGGGGTAGGTGTTTTCTGAAGCTCTTGAATAACAAGTCTTTCCAAGGTCAGCAACCCCTCTTTTTAATTGAGACGCTGCACTAGCAGTTTTAGCTTTGAACCCGGTTGTCAGGGGGCCAGCCCCCCGACACCTCCTGCTGAAGGGGAAATTGCCCCCTCAGACTCCTGCAATATCGGAGCCAGCATTCTTGACCCCACAATATCCATCAGATTTTGGAAAAAACGCTTCACTCATGATCGACCTCTACACCTACACCACCCCCAACGGTCGCAAGCCCGCGATCGCCCTTGAAGAAATGGGTCTACCGTACACCGTTCATAAAATCGACATCTCCAAGGGTGAACAGTTTAGCCCCGAATTTATTGCCCTCAATCCCAACAGTAAAATTCCTGCGATCACCGATCAAGAAACAGGTTTAAGCATTTTTGAATCGGGGGCAATCCTGATCTATCTGGCGGAGAAAACGGGCCAACTGTTACCCACAGATCCGAAATCACGCTTTGAAGTACTGCAATGGCTGATGTTTCAGATGGGCAGCGTGGGGCCGATGTTTGGGCAGTTGGGTCATTTTCGTAACGCCGCACCCGAACCTGTACCCTACGCGATCGCCCGCTACGAAAAAGAAACCCTCCGCCTCTTTGGCGTGCTCGATCGCCAACTGGCTGAACGGGACTATGTGGCGGGTGACTATTCCATTGCAGACATCGCTATCTACCCTTGGATTATGGCCCATGACTACATGCAAGTCTCCCTAGAAGGGCATCCTCATTTGCTACGCTGGACGAAGACACTCGCTGCCCGCCCTGCTGTGCAAGCGGGAATGGCAGTTTTAAGTGAAGGTTAATCTGTAGTTTTGAGGTTGAGCCATTTGACGAATGGCGTCAGCATACTCCCCCTTTCCAAGGGGGCGAGGGGAATCATGGCACGACAGAAAGAGTTTGATCGACAGGTCGTTTTAGAAAAAGCGATGGAGACCTTTTGGCAGCAGGGGTATGAAGGCACCTCGGTGCAGGATCTGCTCAAGGCAATGGGTCTGAATCGCGGCAGCCTCTACGATACGTTTGGCGACAAGCGCTCGCTCTTTCTTGAAGCCATTGCCCATTACGAGAACAAAGTGGTACAGAAGGCGATCGCCAAGCTCGAAGCGCCGAATGCGGGTAAGGCGGTGATCATTGCCCATTTTCAGGGATTAGTGGAGCGTCTGGCGGGGAGCGATCGCGCCCAGTGGGGGTGCTTTATGACCAATGTGGCGGTGGAGTTATGCAACCATGATTCTGAAGCGGCAAAACGGATTAAGGAAAGCATGCAACGGTTTGAGCAAGCGTTTATTCATGCGCTGACTAATGCCCAAGGCCAGGGAGACCTTAGCCCCGAAGCAGATGTTGAGGCGTTAGCTTGCTTCTTGACTTGTCTGATGCAGGGGCTGCGGGTGGTGACAAAGTTGGAGCGCGATCGCACCACCTTAGAGAAGATTGTAAATACGGCGTTGGCTGTTCTATGAGCAACGAGGTGGCCTATTCTGAAACAGAATTAATTAAAAAACCCACTCTATAATGTGCGAGTGGGTTTTTTCGGGCTGAGGTAACGCAACAATTTATTTATTCTGCTGCCGAAGTCGCAAAGAAACTGAGGTGATAGATATCACCTTTCCAAGGATGAGTTTGGGCTTCGTGGATCACGGTTGTTCCCTTCCAAGATAGGTCTGGGATACTCACTTCAATGGGAGTTTTGTTCACAAAGGCCTTCCGCATTAAAGTATCAGCAGCTTTTTGCTCCACGACGAGGTGAATCGATGCAGCACCATCATGACCGTAAAGGTTGGCAGGAATCCAGCCTTCACGGCGAAGAGCACGAGCTTTGCTCCCTTCGGGGCGCTGTTTACATTCAATAGAAAGGGACATGGTAATCAGAAATCAATAGATAGGGTGGACAACGGAAAAACTTAGCTTAAACAGGCACACCTTGGGCATCCAACAAAGCCCGTTTGGGGCCATGAATGGGATCTTCCACGATGATGGTTTGGTCCCGACTGGCACCAAGGGAGACGATTGCAATCGGCACCTTCATCAGTTCTGCCAAGAACTTGAGGTAGCTCAAGGCTTCCTTGGGCAGATCCTCCAGCGTACGGCACTCAGTCGTGGGTTGTTTCCAACCGGGTAGGGTCTTGTAAATCGGTTCACATTTGGCAAACCGCCGAGCACTACTCGGGAGATGATGACACACTTCATCCCCAATGCGATAGGCAACACAAACCTTAATTTCTTCCAGACCATCAAGCACGTCGAGCTTGGTAACGGCTAAGCAGTCCAAACCATTAATCCGCACAGCGTAGCGGCCGATCACCGCATCAAACCAACCGCAGCGACGACGGCGGCCAGTGGTTGTACCAAACTCCGCACCGCGATCGCCGAGAATTTCACCAATTTCATCATGGAGTTCCGTCGGAAATGGGCCTTCACCCACGCGGGTTGTATAGGCTTTCGCCACACCAATGACGCGATCGATGATCGTTGGGCCAACCCCAGCGCCCACACAAGCACCACCCGAAATCGGGTTAGAGGAGGTGACATAGGGATAAGTTCCGTGATCAAGATCGAGGAGGGTTCCTTGGGCTCCCTCAAAAAGAATATTCTTGCGACCGCGTACCGCCTCATCAATAGTTAGAGAACTATCCACCACATGGGGGCGCAAGCGATCGGCATAACCTCGATATTGCTCAACCACTGTTTTGGGGTCAAGGCGCTCGATGCCATAGAGCGTTTCTAAAACTTCATTTTTATAGTTTACCGCCCAGGCAATGCGCTCTTCAAAGCCCTCTGGCTCCACCAGATCAATCACCCGAATGCCTGTCCGTTCGGACTTATCCGCATAGGTCGGGCCAATACCTCGCTTGGTCGTACCAATTTTTTGATCACCGCGCCGATCTTCAGAGGCTTGATCAATGAGACGGTGATACGGCATCGTGACGTGGGCCGTCTGAGAAATATAGAGATTTTGAGTCGATACGCCCAGCTCATCGAGCTGATCAATCTCTTCAAGGAGCACCTTGGGGTCAATAACCGTGCCGGAGCCAATAATACATTGGGTGTCCGGGGACAAAATGCCGGAGGGAATCAAGTGGAGCTTGAAGGTTTGGTCTTGAACCACGACGGTATGACCTGCGTTCACACCCCCTTGATAGCGAACGACAACATCAGCCGAGCGACTAAGCAGATCGGTGATCTTGCCCTTGCCCTCGTCTCCCCATTGGGCTCCGATAACGATAACGTTAGCCAAGAGTCTTTAATAAATGAAAGTTTTCACAAACGCTCATTTTATGGCGTAGTCTCAAGCGCTGTCAAACCTCTTGATTAATCGATGTGTTGCCAATAGCGCCACGCACTGTAGGCCAGCGTCACGACCCCGGTGTGAATTGCAGATTCATCCGCCATAAAGCTGGGGTGGTGCAAGGGCGGGTTAGCACGATCGGGATTGCCCACACCAAGGCGGAACATACTGCCGGGGGCGTTGGCGAGATACATGGCAAAATCTTCTGCGCCTAAGGAGGGTTCGGGGAGCACCTGAACACGATCGCGCCCCCAGGCTTCCACCGCGCTCTCTTCAATGAGTTGGGTCAGGGTTGGGTCATTTTGCACTGAGGGAATTCCACGAGCGTAGGTGATCTGCGCAGTTGCCCCATAGCTGGCACAAATATTGTTGACAATCGTTTCAATCCAGTTGGGGAGTGCCTGATGCGTCTCAGGATGGAGCGATCGCACGGTTCCGGCGAGTCGGACTTGGTCAGCGATCACATTGGGGGCTCGACCACCAGTAATTTCGCCAATCGTTAAAACCACTGGACGTAGAGGGTTTTGAGTACGACTAATGGCCTGTTGCAGGGCGGTGATCACTTGAGCGGCAATCCAAATCGCATCCTTGGCTTCGTGGGGACGGGCTCCGTGACCCGACTCCCCTTGAATAATAATTTCGAGATCATCAGCCGCCGCCGTTAAGGCGCCGTAACGAACCCCCAGAGATTGGGCAGGAATCGATGGAAAAACATGCACCCCCAAGATATGATCCACCCCCTCCATTGCACCATCAGCTACCATCCAACCTGCACCTTGAGCAATTTCTTCTGCGGATTGGAACAAAAACCGGAGATTGCCGGGGAGGCGATCGCGCAATTGACTCAAAACCATCGCAATCCCTAAGCCTACAGTGGTGTGGATATCATGACCGCAGGCGTGCATTACACCTGGATTGTTTGAGGCAAAGGTGAGATTTGTCCGCTCAGTAATCGGCAGGGCATCCATATCGGTACGGATCGCCAGCCGTCGGGAATCAGCGCCCGTTCCTTCGAGTTCCCCCACTACGCCGATTTTGCCCACTTCTTCAGTGACCTGTAAACCGCAGGAAGAGAGCACTCCTGCCACGTAAGCTGCGGTCTGATGTTCTTGGCCACTCAGTTCAGGATGGGCATGGAAATGGCGACGCATTTCTACCAAGCGGGGTTGAAGTTCGGTGGCAAGGGCTTTGATTTCGGTGAGCATGGGCAGAGGGGGCGGTTGTTGGAATAGATCTTAATTGTTTAAGGTTCTGATTCGCAGTTTTTCAAGAACATTTGAACATTTGTGTTCAGATGTTCAACGTTGCGAATGTTATTGAGCACAAAGTCCAGACAGAACCCAATCGCTTGGGTTATTATTTGAAGTACGGGCTAGCCAATATGCAGCACGATACCGACTAACTGTGCGGACATATACAGGAATCATGCTGCTCAAAACCAAGAAACCCCAAAGTGCCCAAAATCTTTGTAGATTCCCAAAACAATTTCTCTGTCTACATCTACACTAACGACCATGAACCGCCTCATGTCCATGTCTTCATTGGCAGCAAAAAATCTCGGAACCAGGCTGATATCAAAATTGCACTCGGCTCTGAAACAGAAGCTCCGCGCTTGGTAGCGATCGACCCCAGCATTAGCAATAAAAATGCTCGTAAGGCACTCATTCTTGTCGCCGAGCACCAAGAAGAATTCTTAGCTCAATGGCACAAAATCCATGACCCATAATGTAAACCGCAAGTGGCAACTCGACCTTTCTGAAGACGCCCTCACTAACCAAATTGCTCAGGCCCGTGCAATGGCTCAAAAGCTAGCAGAAGAGGGGCCTTGTGCAACATCGGTTCGCTATGACGAGAGTCGAGGCTTAATTGAGATTCAACTCAAAAGTGGAGCGATGCTGTCGTTTCCTCCCCATTTAGCCCAGGAATTGACTGATGCCACACCAGCGCAACTCAATGATGTCTGGCTGGATGCAGCAGGCTTGAGTGTCCATTGGGAGAGTTTGGATGTGGATTTCAGCATTGCAGGTCTGATGCAGGGGCTCTTCGGCACAAAAGCTTGGATGGCTGAACTGGGGCGCAAGGGTGGCCAGAGCATGTCAGACGCAAAGCGTAAAGCGGCTCGTGAGAATGGCAAAAAAGGGGGACGTCCTAAAAAACTGGATCGCGTTTGATTCAGCCCATACTCTCTATAGCGATAGCATTGAACAGAAACTCTGACCGTTCAAGCGGTTCTTGCGGTCGTTGGTAAAACAGATTCAGTATGAGCCACATAGTTATATTGCTGAAGTGCTGTCACTGCTGCTTGGGAATCTTGTACCCAAAACTCTGAATTGAGGCGCACAAATTGGCGTTCAATTCCTTGACCGATCGCAGCTACCACTGGCACTTTTGGCTTATTTTTCTCACCTTTATAACGCTCCAAAACGCTCTTGAGCTGATTACGCTGGCCCTTAGTACTGGCTTGCTCAGGGGTTAACTCCACCATCACCATCTGCACCTGCTCCACCGGCTCAGCATCTTCGACAATCAGTTGAACTTTATCATCACGGCTATCCGCTTTACCCCAGAGGATCATGCTCTGATCTTGCACCAGCAGCGGTGCGAGCCGCTCAAAGGCACTCGGGAAGACGACCCCTTCCACTTCACCTGTGCGATCCTCAAGGGTTAGGAACGCCATGCGATCGCCCTTCTTGGTGGTAATTTCCCGCACGAGCGAGAGCATCACCACACAGCTAATCAATGTCCGTTTTTTCTGCTCTCCCAACTGGGACAAACTAATCGGCGCCATCACCTGCATCGCTGACTGGAGGCGATCGAGGGGATGCTCAGACACATAAAACCCAAGAAGCTCCTTTTCGGCTTTGAGCTTCTCAGCAGCAGGGAGATCAGGGATTTGGGGTAGGGGCGGGGCGGTGTCAAACTCTGGAGGGGCATCTTTGTCCTTGCTATCTGAGGTAACCCCAAAACTGAAAAGATTCATCTGCCCACTTGCCTTTTCTTTGGCTCGTTGTTGAGCCCAGGTGGTCGCGGGTTCAATATATTCCAGAAGCTGTTGACGATTGTCATTGAGCTGGCCAAAAGCACCGCATTTAATCAACGTCTCCATTGCACGGCGGTTAACAGTGCGGAGATCCACATGGGCACAAAAGTCTGAGAAGGATTTGAAGCTGCCCCCTGCCTCATCACGAGCCGTGAGGATCGAGTCGATCGCGCCCTCTCCCAAATTGGGCACAGCGGACAGACCAAAGAGAATTGTATTGTCCCGAGGGGTGAAGTCCACATGGGACTGGTTGATATCGGGGGGATTGACCTTAATCCCCATCTTTTGACAGGTGTTGATGTAGCTATTGACTTTGTCTTTATTGCCGCTGTTGCTGGTTAAGAGCGCCGCCATGTACTCAACCGGGTAATTTGCCTTGAGATAAGCCGTCTGGTAGGTCACATAAGCATAGGCAGTGGAATGGGACTTGTTAAAGCAGTTGGATGCAACCCAGCCCTGCGCCAGCAGAAAATTGTGGTCTTGTGCTAGACCAATGTCGTAGACTGATTGAGTTCCCAGAGCACGGCGGGACGAAATCTTAACCATAGTGATTTTGCGTCAAAACTAAAGACGCCACAGGTTGAAGTCTAAATTAACGTTGAACCGGTGGCGGCAATTTCAATAGTTTATTTGTTTTTGAACAGGCTGAGTCAATTCTGAAACAATACGCCTGTCATTGGCTTAATAGGCTAGGGTTGCTAAGGTTTCCCGCAGATAACGACGGACTTGCTCCTCCACTTCAGCCTCAGTGGACTGGACACGCTCGACATCAGGTAAGGTTTGCTGCCAACGTTGGAACCCGGAGCTTTCTGCAATCGCTTGCTTGAGACTTTGCCAAACGGCCTGTTCCCTCATCGTCATAGCAGCGGTAGATAGCGTAGAACTGGGCATTTTGACCTCCAGTGTTAACAAGTGTGTGAAGATTTATGTGATGTTACGAACCATAACGCGATCCCTGATCAGATTATGAAGCATAGAACACCAAACCTGCCATTTTCCTCAGACTGAGTTAAGGAAATATTCTGCATCTCCCCAATCCTTATGATTTGAGTCTTCCCCCCTGAGTTGAGGTCTCTCCAAACATTCGCTACAGTTAGGTTTGGCGCACCTCAAATCTTGATTGGAGTCATGGCAACATCTTCTCCCCCCATTGGCATTATCATGGGCAGCGATTCTGATCTACCGACGATGCAGAGGGCGATCGCAATTTGCGAAACCTTTCAGGTGGCCCATGAAGTGGCGATCGTCTCTGCCCATCGCACCCCCGAACGGATGGTCGAATACGCCAAAACCGCGCATACTCGAGGACGGAAAGTGATTATTGCGGGGGCAGGTGGAGCGGCTCATTTGCCAGGTATGGTGGCAGCACTAACCCCCTTACCTGTAATCGGTGTGCCTGTCGCTACACGGCACCTTCAGGGTCTTGACTCCCTCTATTCTATTGTGCAAATGCCCCGAGGGATTCCAGTGGCAACCGTGGCGATTGGCAATGCTCAAAATGCGGGCTTGCTGGCGATACAAATGCTAGCGTCTTATGATCAGGTACTACAGGAACGGATACAGGCTTATCGTCAATCCTTGACCCAGACTGTTCTTGACAAACAGCATCGACTTGAAACTATCGGCTACCAGTCCTATCTAGAAACCCAAAATTAGGGAGCTGATTGTTGCTTTAGGGAGCCTATGTCGTACTTTTTGGTTTGTTATCCCGATAGTGATCACGAAAAAATTTACCCTCTCCAATGGGGGAGTAATTTGATTGGGCGATCGCCGAGTAATCACATCACAATCAAACACAGTAGCTTGTCACGGCGTCATGCGGAAATCCAGCTCCAAAATGAGTCTTGGTTCATCCGAGATTTACACAGTCTTAATGGAACCTTTGTTAATCAGGTCAAAGTTGAGCATCAGTTTTTGCAAAATGGTGACATTATTGTCTGCGGTATGGTGCAATTTCGATTTATCGGTATCGTGGCGGAACGGGATGAAGATACCTTTACAGGAAATCTCCCGATTGTGCGTCAATATTCCCCCCGTCAGTCTCGGGTGGCGATTGAAGACATTATTGATAAGGGCAACAAGAGTAAAAACTCAGGTTCAGCATTGCGTCTGAGCCAACAAGATGTTAACCAGCGTACTGTTGATAAACTGAATTTGCTCCTTGAGGTCGGTAAACAACTTTCTGCACCTGAAGAGCCACAAAAATTGCTCGATCGCATTCTGGAATTATTACTAGAAATCATGGAAGTGGATCGGGCAGCAATTTTACTGGTCAATGAACAGACTCAGAAATTAGAGCAAAAGGCTGTGCGCACACGCTCAGGAATTTCTGTCCGCTACCAGTTTTATAGCACCAAAATTACCAACTATGTCTATCGTCATGGGGATGCAGTACTCACCGATGATGCGGGAGAAGATCAACGCTTTGAAGGCTCAGATTCAATCTTGATCCAGGCGATTCGTGCCTCAATTTGTGCGCCTCTGCAACCCGGCGACAATGTCATTGGCGTATTGTATGTGGACAATTTGACCTGCTCCAACGCTTACTCAACTGAGGACTTAGAGTTTGTCTCTGCCCTTGCCAATCAAGCGGCGATCGCCATTGCCAATGCTCGCTTGACGGAGAAGATGCGCACCGAAGCGGTTTGGCGTGATAAGTTAGAGCGATTTTTCCCCGCTTCCATTAGCCGCAAGCTGAAGGAAGGGGGAGAATTGGGCATTATTGACACCGAGATCACCGCACTGTTTGCTGATATCTCCAGCTTCACAGAAATGTCTTCAACCATGGAACCCCGCGAAATCATTGAAATGCTCAATGACTATTTCAATGTCATGGTGGAGGAAATTGTCTTTGCCTATGAAGGCACCTTAGAAAAATATATTGGGGATGCGCTCCTCGCCATTTGGGGAGCCCCTTATGCCCGAGAGGATGACACCGATCGCGCTGTCCAGGCTGCGATTGATATGCAATACGCCGTCAAACGGCTCAATCAAGATTGGCAAGCCCAAAACCGTCGCCCGATTGCCATCCATATCGGCCTCAACAGCGGTAAGGTAGCCGCCGGGAATATTGGCTCTTCCAAACTCATCCAATATGCCGCGATCGGCGATACAACAAACGTTACCAGCCGTATTTGTGGTGTGGCACAAGCCGGTGAGATTTTACTCTCAGAAGAAACACTCCTGCGTTTAGCGCATCCAGATATCCCCCTAACCGCCCTTCCCCCCGTACAAGTCAAGGGGAAACGTGAACCCTTGGTGCTCTACCGACTGGATTGGCAACAGATTCAGCGTCCGGCACTGGTTACTTGAGTTTTGTAAACTGAATCTCATCATTTTTTACATTTGTTAACCAAACTTCGGCTTTGGATCGGGTTAGGTGAGGCATCAGACTGCCACAGCGCGGCGTTTGACTATACACTTCTTAACAAAGAGACTCAGGAAACCGGAAACGGTTTACTCTAAAGTCTGACTCAAACTATAGATATAGATTCGTTTAATGCCCGAGCGGAGGGGATGTGCCACTTAAGCAATACGCTGGCCAGACAATATTCGCTCAACCTTATACAAAAATACCAACCACGAGATCTTGTCTCGTTGGCGAGTTGGGCGTTAAGCGATAGATATGGGTGAGATTTAATAAATAAGTAACTGTAACAACTGTGGATTAGGAGAGAGTTGAGCAGACCATGAGTATTACGGCAAGTGGCGGCAGTTCCCTAGCGAAACCCCAGCTTTACCAAACCGTTCCGACCGCTGCGATCGCTCAAGCGGAACAGCAAGATCGGTTCCCCGATCAGCGGGAGCTTGGTACGCTCAAGGGTTTTTTTGAGTCGGGTGCACAGCGATTGGCGATTGCCCAAACGATCGCGCAGAATTCCCAATTGATTGTTTCCCAGGCTGCTAACCGGATTTTTACCGGCGGTTCGCCGATTTCCTTCTTAGACCAACCCGAGGTGGACACCGCAGCGCAGACTGTTGCGGCTGCAACTGCGATCGGCGCGGGTCAAGATACCCAAGAAGGGATGGAACTCGGCACTGCCACCTATGTTGAGAGTAGTGGCGGTGGCGGTGGATTATTCTCTGGCCTCCGCAATCTGTTCTTAACCACAGGCGGCCGGGTTGAAATTCCTGCTGGATTTCGTCCCATTAGCATCTCCCGTTACGGTCCTCGTAACATGCAAAAGTCTCTGCGGGACTTGGCTTGGATGCTGCGTTATGTCTCCTACGCCATCGTGGCTGGCGATCCCAATATCCTCGTCGTCAATGTGCGGGGTCTACGTCAGGTCATTGAGAATGCTTGCTCAGCCGCCGCAACCTTGGTGGCAATCCAGGAGATGCGGAATGCGGCTCGCAAGTATTTTGCTGGGGATGCAGCAGCTCTGGCGATCGTGGATGAGTATTTTGGTATTCTCATCACCGAATTCAAAGCAGCAACCCCATCGGATAAGGTTCGCCAGCGCCCCTCCACGGATCTGCAAGGTTTACAACTGCCCCAGAGCTACTTTAATGCTGCCGAAACCCGTCAGCGGTTTGTGATGAAGCCGGGTCTTTCCACCCTAGAAAAGAACGCAGTTGTTAAAGCAGCTTACCGTCAAGTGTTTGAGCGGGATGTAACCCGAGCTTACAGCCAATCAATTTCTTTCTTGGAATCTAAAGTTAAGAATGGTGATATTTCCACCAAGGAATTTATCCGTCGCTTGGTGAAGTCCCCCCTCTATCGGAAACAGTTTGTTGAACCCTTCATCAATAGTCGCGCTTTAGAATTGGCGTTCCGTCATATTTTGGGTCGAGGTCCCTCATCTCGGGAGGAAGTGCAGAACTATTTCTTGATCATCTCCGATCGCGGTTGGGCAGCTTTAGTGGATGCCCTGATCGATTCCCAAGAATATGCAGATTATTTTGGGGAAGAAACTGTGCCCTATCTGCGTGGTTTGGGTGAAGAAGCCCAAGAATGCCGTAATTGGGGGATGCAGCAGGATCTGTTTAACTACAGTGCCCCATTCCGCAAAGTTCCGCAATTTGTGACGACCTTTGCACAATATGACAATCCCTTGCCGGATCAGCATGTTTATGGGTCTGGCAATGATCCATTGGAAATCCAATTTGGTGCGATTTTCCCGAAAGAAACCCGCGATCCAAATACCCGTCCAGCTCCCTTTGGCAAGGATACCCGCCGTCTGTTGATTCATCGCGGTCCGGCAACCAATAGTCAGATTTCCAATCCCAAGGCTCGGGGTCAAGCACCCGGTTCTCTGGGGGCGAAGGTGTTTAAGATGGATCAGTTGCCCGCTGAAAATTGCAACAACATCAGCATCAAGTACACCGAGAACATGGCTCAAACTGTGATTGCTGCAGCGTACCGCCAAGTTTTCGGCCGAGATGTTTATGCCATTCAGCGCCAAAGCTCTGCTGAAAACCGTTTGGAAAATGGCGATATCACCCTACGTGAGTTCATCAAGGTTCTGGCGAAGTCGAATGCGTTCCGAGACTTGTACTGGTCATCAACCTATATCTGTAAGGCAGTTGAATACATCCACCGCCGTCTCCTCGGACGTCCAACTTATGGGCGCAAGGAAATCAACAGTTATTTTGATGTCTGTGCAAAGCAGGGCTTCTATGGGTTGGTTGATGCAATTGTTGATTCTCAAGAATATGCTGAAGCTTTCGGTGAGGATACCGTTCCCTATGAGCGATATCTGACCCCTGCAGGTATGCAGATGCGGATGGCACGGCCAGGCGCATTGGTTCCGGATTATGCAACTAAGGTTGAAGCTTCTGTTACCCCCCGCTTTGTGGAGTTGGGTCATGTGGGCGATCGCAATACTGGTGAAATCGCCACCCGAATCCAGCAAGGGGTGACTGTGCAACGTCAACAGTCCAAGGCCTTCAAGCTCACCAACACTACTGATGAGGTGAACTTCAAAACTGTTACTGCGGCGGCTTATCGCCATATCTTTGAACGGGATATCGAGCCCTATATTGTTCAAGTGCAATTCTCTTCCTTGGAAAGTAAGCTCCGTAACGAAGAAATAACCGTTAAAGAGTTTATTGAAGGGGTTGGGTGCTCAGATCTCTATATTAAGGAGTTCTATACCCCCTATCCCAACACTAAGGTAATTGAAATGGGCACTAAGCATTTCTTGGGTCGCGCTCCCTTGAACCAGCAAGAAATTCAGACCTACAATCAAGTGCTGGCAACTGAAGGGGTTCGTGCCTTTGTTAGTGCTCTGGTCAACAGCATGGAATACCTCCAGTTGTTTGGGGAAGATACGGTTCCCTATCGTCGTTTCCCCACACTTCCGGCTGCGAACTTCCCCAATACGGAAAAACTCTACAACAAGCTGACTCGCCAAAATGATGATGTTGTTGTTCCTAGTTTTGAGCCTGCTGTTAAGTAATCGCCTGGACTCAGCCAGTTAGTTGGTTTAGCTAGCAATTTTCCCTGTGCCTCCCCAATTTTTTTTGGGGGGGCTATTCCTTAAAAAGCTATGCTATAACGGAGACCATGCATCCTTAGTGATGCACCGTAGTAGAACTAGGAATGATGTCAAAGACAAACAATGAACGAGCACAATTTCGGTGGGGTCAATCCGGATCTCAATCGTCTGAGTAGTGGAGGCGATCCAATATGAGTCAGTTATATGGCGAGTTTATTGAAAAATTCCCCCCAGAAAATGATTCACTAGAAATCACTTTCACTCCAAGTTCTCGACCAATCAAGCAGCGATGGCGCAATAATCGCCTCTCTGCTTACTTTGTAGCTGACTATTTCATCACATTCTTGCCATTTGAAGAAGAGATACCTGGCCAGGAAAAACGTATTCGAGATAGTAAGGGAGCGGTAAGCTACGTTGCCAATGAATTACTCGAAAACGCCATGAAATTCAACAACAACGAGTTCAACCAAAAGATTAAGTTCGGAATCCAGTTTTTAGACAAACCAGCGGTTACTGCGGCAATTTACACAACGAATACAGTTGACCCTAAGATTGTTGGTTCCTTTAAAGCCTACGTTCAGCACCTATTGGATTCTGATCCCAGTGAGTTGTACCTACAACAAGTTGAGAAGAGCTTAACTGACCCTGGCGAGGGTTCGTCTGGTCTGGGGCTAATCACTATGCTCAATGACTATTCGGCAAAACTCGGTTGGAAATTCGATCACCCTATTGCTCAGAGTGACATCATCACAGTAACAACAATGGCCCAGATTGCCGTCTAATGATTTGATTAACGTCAGTAAAGCAAAACTCCACTTGGTTATTTGAGGAACGGTTAGGAACTTAAAGAAGAATGGAAATTCAAGAAATTAGCGGTGATGACTATTCGGTCAGCTATGATGTTGACTCTGCAACAGTAATTTTTTCCGGTGAGTTGAGCTTGGCTAATCCTTCGGAATATCAACCGATCGCGGATTTGCTGGTTCAGGCTGTCTCGGTTTCAGGTGGCTCGTCTCCAGTAACACTCAACCTGGAGTCTCTCATGTTTTTAAACAGCTCTGGGATTAGTATGCTCTCTAAGTTCATTTTGAGTCTGCGTCGTCAACCGACGGTTCAACTCATCGTACTGGGTTCAGAAGACGTGCCTTGGCAGACAAAATCATTGAAAAATCTCCAAAAACTGTTGCCTAGCTTGGAGCTGAAGATGCTGAAGCCGGAAGCATAAGCAGGAAACAGGATGACTGTAATATCCACAAACCATAAGGTTTTATTGGGTTCACCCTAACTGATGGAACTCGAAGATTTTAGCCAAGCTTGACTTCTTGTTCTATACCTAACTTATTGAGAGGCTTGTAAAGCCTCCGTGAGAGCTTCCCGGGCTGCCGAAAGGGCCTCAGGTAGTTGGCTGGCATCCCGGCCACCGGCTTGGGCAAGGTTCGGTCGCCCGCCACCGCCACCGCCACAACGTTTGGCAATCGCACCAATAAACTGACCAGCCTTGAGACCTTTTGCTTTGATCACTTGGGGACTAAAGGCCGCCACCAGCGACACTTTACCTTCTGCTGGGGTAGAAGCCAGCACCACCGCACTCTCCCCTAGCTTTTGTCCCAACCGTTCAGCAGCGGTTTGTAGCACTTTCGGGTCGAGATCGCCTAAGTTCGCCACCAGAACCTTAAAGTCACCCACGGTTTCTGCTTCGGCCAAAAGCTGATCGGATTTGGCTAATGCCAACTCATTTTTCGCAGCGTCTAGTGCTTTCTGGGTGGCTTTGAGTTCGGCTTGGAGCTTGGTGACCCGTTCGAGAATCTCTTCTGGTTGGGCTTTGAAGCGATCGCTTAAGTCCTTAACAATCCCATCGCGTACCTGGAGATAATCTAAAATTGCCGGGCCAGCCACTGCTTCAATCCGGCGTACCCCCGAAGAAATCCCAGCCTCGGAGATAATTTTCACAGCTCCAATTTCCGCCGTATTGTGGACATGGGTTCCTCCACACAGTTCCATCGAGACACCGGGGAAATCGATCACTCGCACCTCGTCACCGTATTTCTCGCCAAACATGGCGGTTGCCCCCTTTGCTTTAGCTTGGTCGATGGGCATCACTGCGATCTCAGCAAGGTGAGACTCGGCAACCCAAGTATTGATCTGGGCTTCCACCTGGGCGAGTTCTTCTGATGTCACCGCTCGGTTCAAGTTAAAGTCAAATCGGAAGCGATCAAACGCCACCAGCGAACCTGCTTGAGAGATACTTTCATCCACAATCAATTTCAAGGCAGCTTGCAATAGGTGAGTAGCACTGTGGTTGGCTTGCACTCGACGGCGACAGGCGCGATCGATCGTGGCATTAACCATGCTTTCGGTCTGTAATGTGCCACGCTCCACCTGGCCAGTATGGATAAAGACATTTCCTTCTTTTTGCACATCATCAATCTGCACAAGTAAGTCCTTACCCGAGAGATAACCGCGATCGCCAATTTGCCCACCTGACTCGGCATAAAACGGCGTCTGCTCCAAAATAATTTGCACTGCTGAGCCAACTTCGGCTCGCTCCACAGGGGTACTTTCTACCAAAAGTGCTTTGATCAAAGCGCGGGATTGAAGATCGGTGTAGCCTAGAAATTCTGTTGCTTCAAGGCTCTGGGCCAATTGCTCAATACTCTCTTGGGCCAGGAGGTCGATGCTTTTATGGGCTTTGCGAGCGCGATCACGCTGCTTTTCCATTTCAACTTCAAAACCTTCAACATCAACACTGATACCTTGTTCCGCAGCGATTTCCTGGGTGAGTTCTAGTGGAAAGCCATAAGTGTCATAGAGTGTAAAAGCATACGTGCCAAAAAGTGATGGTAAGTTTCCAGGAACAGTTTCAAATGGCTTTCGAGCATCAACTGCTGCAAAAAACTCTGTATTTTTGACTAGGAAATCTTGTACAAATTGACTAGGTAACCACTTAGGGGCCTGTTTCAGCTCCTGAAGCATCGGCTTGAGAGATTCAGCTATCTTCAGTAACAGATCAGTTTTGCTGAGCAGATCACTAAGCTTTTTAACAGCATCTTGTAGGTCTTGACTAGCATTGACTACAGATTCTTGTTTTTCTGCTACAACTCCTAACTTTTCCGAAAACAGAGCAGACTTCGATATTGCTTTGAATGCAGAGGGACTAGATCTTG
Organism: Spirulina sp. SIO3F2; assembly: GCA_010672165.1. Classification (GTDB taxonomy): domain Bacteria; phylum Cyanobacteriota; class Cyanobacteriia; order Cyanobacteriales; family Spirulinaceae; genus SIO3F2. The sequence goes on from JAAHHN010000021.1 coordinate 17,586, forward strand.
CGCATAAATCTCCTATCGCAGACGATAATTCTGAATTCTTTTCAAGCTCTTTTTGTAGGAGTGATGCACTTTGCTTGATGACTTGAAGCGCTATTCCTATACGTTCTTCACCTTTCACTAACGTCTTGAGGAACTGAGTCTCCTCCCGCTGCAATTCCGCCATAATCGCAGCTTCACGCTCACGCACAGTCGGAAAAGCCTGCTCAGAAAGTTGAATGGCAGTTTCAGCCACTTGATTAATAAACTCGCCGTCAATCCCCAGCAGACGGCCATGACGCACCACGCGACGGATCAGACGACGGAGTACATAACCGCGATCGGTGTTAGAAGCAGTGATGCCATCAGCAATCATATGCACAACAGCCCGCACGTGATCCCCAATCACTTTCAATGAGACTTTTTGGGTCTGATCTGCTTTAGCGTAATCTACTGCTGCGAGCTTAGCCGCCGTTTCAATGATCGGCAGAATCAGATCAGTCTCATAGTTGTTAGGCACTTGCTGCAAAATTTGTGCCATCCGCTCTAGACCTAAGCCTGTATCAATATTCTGCTTTTCGAGCGGCGTGAGATTCCCTTCAGCATCCCGGTTGTATTGCATAAACACCAGGTTGTAATACTCAATAAACCGAGAGTCATCTTCAAGGTCAATGGCTTTATCCCCCAGCTCTGGTTTGAAGTCATAGTAAATTTCTGAACAGGGACCACACGGGCCAGTAGGGCCAGACTTCCAAAAATTATCCGCTTCACCCATGCGCTGAATTCGATGCTCAGGAATGCCAATCACATCTCGCCAGATCGCAAAGGCCTCATCGTCATCCCGGAAGACACTGGGAACCAAACGTTCAGGGGGTAAGCAAAAGACTTCTGTGGAGAGTTCCCAAGCCCATTGAATGGCTTGTTGCTTAAAATAGTCGCCAAAACTAAAATTCCCCAGCATCTCAAAGAAGGTGTGGTGCCGAGCCGTGCGACCCACATTTTCAATATCGTTAGTGCGGATACATTTTTGGGAGGTGGTGGCGCGATCGCAGGGGGCAGGCTGTTGACCCAAAAAAATCGGCTTAAAGGGTAGCATTCCCGCGATCGTCAGGAGCACTGTGGGATCTTCTGGCACTAGCGAGGCACTCGGTAAAATTTTATGCTGCTTGCTAGCGTAGAACTGGAGAAACTTCTCGCGGATTTCGCTACCCGTTAGTGATTGGGGGGTCTTGGCCATCGGTAATTCTTTAGGTGTGCCTTCACATAAGGTCATTTTTCACACCCGACTATTGTGACATTAAACCCGCAGGCATTGCGCTCAGTTCCACATCTGCCTTATCTGAGGTCACCGCAAACCCACGGTAAGACACTTGGAAAAGTGATAGCAGCATCGTTGTTACGAGCCAAAATCTGAGAACCCAGACCATTGAGACGATCGCGGCAGCATGCGTCAGTCAAAAACCCCAGACAACCTCGCCCGCAACATTCGCCATCACATTATTAGATAAAAACAAAGTGACCTACTACTACAAAGATTCTGAGTTCAAAAAGTGGGTTCACCCTTCTAACCAATAGGTAGACATTTTTCCCTTCCCTTTCACATTGATTTCCCCCCGTTCCACCAACTCAAATTTATCTTTCAGGAGTTCGTATGTCGCTTGGGTAACTTGGATTTTGCCTGGCTTGCCTTGAGATTCCATCCGGGATGCTACATTAACCGTATCACCCCAAAGATCGTAGCCAAACTTCGTTACACCAATCACGCCAGCTACCACTGGTCCTGTGTTAACACCAATGCGAAGGGCAAAGTTTTGCCCCGTTTCCGCATTGAATTGTGTGACATAATCGAGCAAGTCAAGCGCCATATTCGCTACCCGAATCGCATGGTTATCACAAGGTTCTGGTAAACCCGCAACGGCCATATAGGCATCGCCGATGGTTTTGATTTTTTCGAGGCCGTGACAAGAGGTAAAATAATCAAATTCAGAGAAGATTGTATTGAGGATTTCCACTAATTCTGTCGAAGACATTTGCAACGAAAGTTGGGTAAAGTTCACCAAGTCTGCAAAGAGTACTGTGACACTCTCAAAGGAATCTGCGATGGTATTTTCTTCTTGCTTGAGGCGTTGGGCGATCGGCTCCGGCAGAATATTCAGGAGCAGCTCTTCGGAGCGTTGCTGTTGCTCCCGGAGCGCTTCATTGGCTTGTCGGGTGGTGGTGATGTCACGAGCAACCCAGAGTACTGCTTCTTCTGAGAGAGGTGAAACATTAGCAGAAAACCACCGTTTGCTAAATTGGAGCGGTAGATAATATTCGATGGTTTGTGGGATTTGCTGACTGAGCACTTCTTGAATGGTTTGGGCATGATATTCAACCTGCTCGGCAGGGAAGAAATCTTGCAGATGACGATCCACCACCATCGTTCCGGAAAGACTTTCATGATTGAAGCGGGTGGGCGCAACTTTACGGCACACCCCCTGACGATCGAAAACCAAAATCATGTCATTCATCGCAGCAAACAAGGTCATTAATTCTGTTTCTGACGCTTGCAATGCTTCTTCAATTAAGATTCGAGTTTGAATCTCTTGTTCAAGCCGTTGATTCCGCTCCTTGAGCATACGCTGCAAATGCAAAAGCTGGAGTTGGTGCTCCACACGCACCAAGACTTCTGCAAATTGAAACGGTTTTGTGATGTAGTCTGCCCCCCCGACCCCAAATGCTTTTACTTTATCCACTACGTCTTGCAGGGCACTGACAAAAATAACAGGGATTGGGGCTGTTTTGGGATTTGCCTTGAGTCGGGTGCAGACTTCATAACCATCCATACGAGGCATATTGATATCCAACAGTACCAGATCGGGTGGCGAGATTTGCGCCGCCTTGAGTGCCATCTCACCACTCAAAACGCTCCGAACTCGATGACCCTTTTGGCTTAGCAAAGACGTCAGGAGACGGAGATTCTGGGGAACATCATCAACAACGAGGATGTCTCCGGTGGGTGAATCCAGATCTGAAGTGGGAGAAGGATGGCTCACTGGCACACAATAAAGCGTAAGGTTGGGAGCAGATGGGTCATCTTGTCGATTGCCGCCTGCGACGTTCATCCGCAGGCTCGAATTTGCATCACCTGAGCGCGATCGCAAGACTGATGTAAGTCATTGGTTATAAGTGATCAAGATCACTGAGATTAGGCAAATGCTTTGGCCTCCATTGTAGGGGTTTAAAGTGAGGTTTGACTGGGGGAACTTGTAAACCGTTAGGCAGTTGGATGATAGACAACGACACGATCGCGCCCGGTGGCTTTGGCTTGGTAGAGGGACTGATCTGCACAATCAATAAGCTGGGTGGCCGGTTGTTGAGGATTTGGTTTGAGGGTGGCTACCCCAAAACTCATACTGAGGTAAGTATTCGCGGGTGAGCCCTGATGAGTGATTTTTCGTTCACGAATGCGACGATGGCAGGTATGGGCAAACTCAGCCACCTGTACCGCAGGCGTTTGAATGATAACAATGCCAAACTCTTCTCCACCGTAACGTGCAAGCAGTGCTTTCTCGTTGGGCAACATATCGGTTAATGCCCCTTGCAACAGATGTGCCACTTGCTGAAGACAGCGATCGCCTTCTAAATGCCCATAGGTATCATTGTAATTTTTGAAGTAATCCACATCCGTCAATACCAGGGAAATAGAATGGGGTGGCTCATCCGCTTGCCAATATTGATTGAGAAATTCATCAAAGCGACGACGATTGGCAATATGGGTGAGACCATCTAAATTCGCCAGGGTTTTGAGCCGTTCGAGGGCTCCCCGTAAGGCAGACTCAGCATGAACCCGTTCGTGAATTTCTTGTTCAAGCTGGGCGTTTTTCCGTTGCAGTTGTTGACTTAAGCGTAGAATCTTAATTTGATTCTCGACCCTGGCGATCACCTCGGCCCAATGAAATGGTTTAGTAATATAGTCAACGCCCCCAATCTTAAACCCTCTCACCTTATCCATCACCTCATCATAGGCACTAATAAAAATAATCGGAATTTGGCATGTTATTTTATTAGCTTGTAAACGCCGACACACTTCATAGCCATCCATCTCTGGCATGCCGATATCCAAGAGGATAAGATCAGGGATGTGGGTTTGAGCAGCCTGGAGTGCTAATTCACCACTCAAGGCTTGGCGTACCGTATATTCACTCCGCTCTAAAATTGTACTGAGCAACCGTAGGTTGGCAGGGGTGTCATCAACAACTAGAATATTCCCTTTTGCAATGTCTGACACAGGGGTCATGCTCCAACTCGATCAATAGTCGACAAGACGCTGGAGACGGGCCAGCCTCTTGATCAATTTTAAGTGGGCTGCTGGTTGTTCTCTGTTTAAACTCAAGAGAAAAGCAAGATTCGCCTTAATACTACTGATCCAAAGATAAACGCAAGAAAACGTTAGTGCTTGGTTTTGCAGATGAGGGCAGGAACGGATAACGCAAGACCCAAGGTGAGAAGCACGGCTGAGTACGATATGATTGTGATCGTTTTTGAGCTTGGATTTCTGTAACACAACACACATGCGGTCTTACATTGCTGCGGCGCTTCAAATGACCAGCAAGCCTAGCCTGACAGACAACCTCCTCCATGCAGAGGAGCTGATTGATCTGGCAGTTCGGCAAGGTGCTGAATTGGTTTGTCTCCCTGAAAACTTTGCCTTTATGGGCTTAGAGGAGGAGAAACTCGCTCAGGCCTCAACCATTGCTCAATCCACTGAACAATTCCTTAAAACCATGGCCCAACGCTATCAGGTCATGGTTTTGGGAGGCGGTTTTCCGGTTCCGGTGGCGGGGGATAAGGTTCATAACACTGCGATGTTAGTGGCATCGAATGGCGAGGTGGTCAATCAATACAACAAAGTACACTTGTTCGATGTCGATTTGCCAGATGAAAATACCTACTGTGAGTCTCGCACTGTACAGGCAGGCCAAGACTTACCCACAATTTATGCTTCAGACCTCTTAGGCAATCTGGGTGTATCTGTTTGTTATGATGTGCGGTTTCCGGAGTTATATCGCCACTTAGCGAAACTGGGGGCGGATGTGTTGTGTGTGCCCGCTGCCTTTACGGCCTTCACAGGTAAAGACCATTGGCAAGTGCTCTTGCAAGCCCGGGCTATTGAAAATACCTGCTATGTGATTGCACCCGCTCAAACCGGGAATCATTACGGTCGCCGCTTTACCCATGGCCATGCGATGATTATTGATCCCTGGGGCACAATTGTGGCGGATGCGGGTGTGGAGCCGGGGGTGGCGATCGCTGAGATTAGCCCCACCACCCTAGAGCAGGTGCGTCGCCAAATGCCCTGTTTGCAGCATCGGGTCTTTTAACCAGAGGCGTTGTGACCCAGCCATCCTTAAATGACCGTCTTGCCGGGGGCTTAGTGGGTCTATTGGTCGGAGATGCCTTGGGGGTTCCCTATGAGTTCCATCCACCGGAAACCATCCCAACATCGGAGTTGATTGAGTATAAGCCCCCGCCTGGCTTTGCACGATCGCATCGCGGTGTCCCTCCGGGTACATGGTCAGATGATGGGGCGCAGGCTTTATGTTTACTGGCTTCGTTGCTCGATTGCGAGCGTCTTGATTTGGCGGACTTTGCAACGCGGCTGTTGCGTTGGTGTGACGAGGGTTACCTGGCCGTGGATGGGGTGGTGTTTGATATTGGTGTTACCACAGGGGCGGCCTTGTCTGCGGTGCGGCAGGGGGTAGCGCCTGGGGAAGCGGGCCGAGATGGGGTCTATGCCAATGGCAATGGTTCTCTGATGCGGGTGTTGCCCTTGGCGCTTTGGCATCAGGGGACAGATGCGCAGTTGGTTCAGGCTGCGCAGTTGCAGTCTTGTGTAACCCATCGGCATTTGCGATCGCAGGTGTGTTGTGCGCTCTATTGTTTATGGGCGCGGCGGATTCTGGAAGCACACCCGGAACCTTGGCAGGCGGCGGTGCAAACACTTCGGCATATTTATGCAGAGGATGAGGCGGCGACAGAGGAGTTGGAATGGTCAATCCGGCCGGATGATCCCCCGGAAGGCAAGGGCTCAGGCTATGTGGTGGATTGTTTGCGATCGGCTCGCTGGGCTTGTCAGCACAAGACCTATGCTGAGGTGGTGCGATCGGCGATTCGGTTGGGGAATGATACGGATACCACGGCTTGTGTGGCGGGGGGCATTGCGGGTTTACGGGGTGGGATTGAGGCGATTCCGCTGCAATGGCGGGAGGCGTTGCGGGGGCAGGATTTGTTAGCGCCGTTGTTGGAGCGGTTGTTGATGGTGAGGGGATAAGGGTGGGGGTTGAAATAGGGTGTTTGCGGGATGGATGGGGTTAATATTCATCCTTTAGCGATCGATCAGGATATCAGTGCTGGGAATAGTTTTCAGAGGGTAGGCTGCATCATCTGCGAAGGGATTGGTTAGAATTGGGCAAGGCTGATGTGCTTTATTTCTAGACCTGAGATCCCCCCTTCCCCCCTTGATAAGCTAACCTTGTAGGGGTTTTGTAGACCCCCCTCACAGCAAGGATCTTGCGAACGCACTTTTGAGGGCTGAACCGCTGAACCCTAGCAAAATCAAGGGAGCGATTTGAAACCCCTACAGGATTAGCTTGATAAGGGGGGTGACGCCGCAAGCGGCTGGGATGGTTTTGGCTTTAACATTTGGGTCAATAAAAACCCCCTTAGTAAGGGGGGCGGCGCAGCCGGGGGGATCTCGTAAGCTTTGCGAGTGAGTGTAGTCATTAAAATTCTGTTGGATTTTATTGTTTGTGGTGTGGTTGTTTGTAATGTTGCGGCTTTGAGGGGGTGAGTATGGTGAAGAAGAAAAAAAATCAAAGCAAAAGTCTGAATCGAAATAAGGGGTTTGGGACACCGCGAGAGATTCCAACACGGGAGGCAAAGGATTTTATTTTTGCTTTTGGGCAGAAGATTGAGAAGTATGGTGAAGACTCTGTAAAAGTTGAGCAGTTCGTTGCGGTTAATCTAGAGAAGCTTGATGAATCACTACTTGAGTCATTACCCAAAGCTTTCCAAAAAGAGATCGTTAATCAATCATTTGAAAAGCGAGAATTTATTGCAGGCATTCTTACTGTTTTAGGTGGTCTGATCTATGAATTACCTAAGGGTAAACGTTGGTTGAATCTAGAGTTGAGTATTTTGGCTTATGAATTAGCACTTTCTGTTTTTCGGCGAGAAGAATATCCTGAGCAATGGGCAATTATTCAAGGCGCTTTAGCTAATGCCTATTCAGATCGTATTAGAGGCGATCGAGCTGAGAATATTGAAACTGCGATCGCCACCTATGAACTTGCTTTAGGAATTCGAACCCGTGAGGACTTCCCTGAAGATTGGGCATTGACTCAAATGAATTTGGCAAGTGCTTATAAAAATCGCATTAAAGGCGACCGAGCTGAAAACATTGAAATTGCAATCGCTACTCACAAACTAGCTTTGGAGATTTATACCCGTGAGAACTTTCCTGAAGATTGGGCAAATACTCAAACAAATTTGGCGAATGCTTATTTAGGGAGGATTAGAGGAAATCGGGCTAAGAATCTTGAAACGGCAATTGCTACCTACAAACTAGCTTTGAAGATTTACACCCGTGAGGACTTCTCTAAAAATTGGGCATTGACTCAAATGAATTTGGCAAGTGCTTATATAGATCGCATTAAAGGCGACCGAGCTGAAAACATTGAAATTGCGATTGCCACCTATGAACTTGCTTTAGGGATTCGCACTCGTGAAGACTTTCCTGAAGATTGGGCAGTGACCCAAATAAATTTAGCTAATTCTTATTTAGTCCGCATAAAAGGTGATCGATCTGAGAATCTTGAAACCGCGATCGCTACCTACAAACTAGCGTTAGAGATTCACACTCATAATGACTTTCCTGAACAGTGGGCAAGAACTCAAATGAGTTTGGCAACTGCTTATTTTCAGCGTATTCGCGGTGAACACGTCAATAACATTGAAATAGCTATTCATTTTTTCGATCTCTCCGCTGAAGTTTATACTCGTGAAGACTTTCCAACAGATTGGGCACATCTCCAGAATAACCTTGCTTTTGCTTACCGAGATCGGATTCAAGGCAACCGATCAGAAAATATCGAAAAGTCGATCAGTTTATTTGAGCTTGCAATGCAGGTTTATACCTATGAAGACTTTCCAGAAAATTGGGCAATTGCTCAACAGAATTTAATCAGTGCTTATCGGGACAGAATCCAAGGTGAGCCGCTAGAGAATTTAGCAATTGTATTCGAACATTATCAAAACTCTTCAAAGGTCTTTACCCGTGAAGATTATCCCCAAAAATGGGCGTTGAATCAGAGTGTTTGGGCAGAGGCTTTGATGAAACGAGCGGAATTGACCGAAAATTCCGAAGATCTTGAACAAGCGATTACTATCCTCCAAGAAGTTACTGAAGTCCTCACCCCAGGCAGCCCTGACTTCATCGATGCCCAATATCGCCTCGGTAACGCTCTCTCCCGCCGCTACGAAACCAGCCAAGATCCCCAAGATATTGAACAAGCCTTTAAAGCCTATAAAACTGCCCTGGATGCGATTAGTCCTGAGCATTACGATCGCCAACAAATCCAACAAGCCCTACCCACCACCCAATCCATCCTTGGTAGTCGCCTGGTTCGCCAAGGGGAATGGCAACAGGGTCTAGAACTGCTGCTCAATAGCGTCCGAGAACTCGGCAAAAGCGATAACAAACTGGCCTATGCCAACGCCCTCTACCAAACTGCCCGCGCCCACGAAACCATGACCGACTGGCACAACGCCCGCCGCTACTACCGCGACGCCTTGCGCGTATTTGACCACCTCCAACACCCACCGGGCATTGCGAAGAGTCGGGTCGGCTTGGGCAGCGTCCTCGCTTCACTAGGCTACTTCGAGAAAGGCATGGCCGAACTCCAGCAAGCCATCGACCTCTATGATCAGCTAGAGCAGCCCAAAAGACTTGCAGAAGCCAAGTCCCTTTACCAAACGACCCAACGGGCCCATCAGTCCCATCAACAAATGCTAGCCGAGGTGTCCTGATGACCACAGCAGATGATCTTTTCGACCAGTCCACAGGTGATGTTCAACGGTTGGGACTAAACGAAATCCCATTTACTGAAAGCTCGGCTGACCTAGAAAGCGAAACCCTGCGTCGAGTGTTCACAGGTCGAGAAAACGAGCTGCGCCAAGTGTTTAGACTGTTCCAGGGTCGGGAGCGTCGCCGAATCCTGGTCTCGGGTCGTCTTGGCATTGGAAAAAGCGCCTTTTTGCTGGAGGTGCTTTCAGTGCTGCGGCGCAAACGCCCCAAGATGCTGACCACCTACATCTCGCTCCCAGCTAATCTGGATATCGCCACCACAGCCCTGATCGCCATTGCCCGAGAAATGCCCGATAACCCCTGGGCCCAGCGACAGCTCCACCAAATGGGCATTCCTACTGATAAACCTGTTCAGAACCGCACCACTGAGGGGGGAGTCAAAACCCTGATTACTGCAAGTGTTAAACAAGAAAACGCCCCCACAACCGAACTGCAATACCCCACTGTCGCCCTGGATACCCTGCTGGAACAAGCCCAAAAGGAATACCCCGATGGGGTGGTGATTGCCATTGATGACTTGGATAAACAAAACCCCAGTCGGGTTCGGCAACTGATGCATGATGCCCAAGGTGTCCTCAAGGGGCGGGCGTGGTTTATGCTCACGGGTCATCCCTTCAGCATGACCAGCGATTTGCTGACCAGTGAACGGGGTCTGTTTGACCTCCAGTTGCCCCTAACCGAGTTGGATGAAGAGACCACCTACCGGATGCTGATCAACTATCTCAACAGCGCCCGGATTAATGAAGGTTGCACCGATCCGGCTGATCCCGCTTGCGTTTTGCCCTTCACCCCCGACGCCGCCTACAAGTTCTGTAAAGTTTCCCTCGGTCGGCCTCGCCTGTTTAATCGTCTGGGCAATACCGTGCTCTCGACCGCTGCAGATCTCCAAGCCGAGACCATTGATCTGGATGTGCTCAACCAGGGATTGAGAGCCGCAGAGCCAACGTTAATCCAACGGGCGCAGCTCACAATTCAGGAAGAACGGGTACGTACCTTGCTGTTGAATCAGGGTGAACTCTCCGATGCAGACATCACCTATGAAGAATTGGATCAGCTTGGGGTCAATAGCTTTAGCGATTTATTGCCGATTTTGGAACGTTTAGAAGCAGCGGATCTGGCCTACCGATCGCCCCAAGATGATGCTGATGTGTTTCGGCCAACCCTGTTGCCGCCTGCGGATACGGAAGAATAGACGGGGTTTTAGGGATGAGATTGCTCAAAACCGCCGCATAATCCACTGCTTCGCCAATCGCACCGCCGCTTGCCTTGTCCAAGCCCTCGGCACTGCGATCGCCCAACCCCCCTCATGCTTCACCCAAGCCGTATAACACGCCACGCCCCCACTCTCATCCCGCGCCAACTCAATCTGACACCCCCGATAGGGCAACGAAATAAACACATCGGGGTAATCCGGATCAGGAATCATCATGAAGATTTGTCACTTTCTAACTGTACGGAATCCCCCCTTCCCCCCTTGGTAAGGGCTAATCCTGTAGGGGTTTCAAATCGCTCCCTTGATTTTGCTAGGGTTCAGCGGTTCAGCCCTCAAAAGTGCGTTCGCAAGATCCTTGCTGTGAGGGGGGTCTGCAAAACCCCTACAAGGTTAGGGTAAGGGAGGTGATGCCGCGAGCGGCTGGGATGATTGATGAATAAACTGAATAAACATTGAAATAACCTAAAACCCCCTTACCAAGGGGGTCGGCGTAGCCGGGGGGATTCCGTAACCTCACTCCGCCAACACCTCCACCACACCGCGATCGCCATCCAAACGCACCCGCTGCCCCGCCCGCAAATAGCCCAACGCCCCCGCCACATCAAACACCGCCGGAATTCCATATTCCCGCGCTACGATCGCCCCGTGAGAAAGCCGCCCACCGGCCTCCGCAATAATGCCCCCCACCTGCACCAACAACGGCGACCAACCTGCATCTGTGTAAGGCACAACCAGAATTGTGTCAGCCGTTAACGGCGGAATCGTCTGCAACGACTGAAGCGGTTGAATCACCCCCTCAATCACCCCCGGACTCACCGCAATCCCCCGCAACGTTTGAGCCTTCTCCAAGGTTGGCAAAATCGGCGCATCCCCTTGGGGCTGGCCGTAGACCACTGGCGGCACACTGACCAAGTCAACATCTTTGGCATAGCGCTGACGACGCTGATCAATCTGGGCTTGGATAGAGGCGATCGCCTCGACAGGCCAGGGTTGGGGCAAATCCGGATCATGGGCTGCAAGGCGATCGCTAATTTCCGGCCAGGTCAAGAAAAAGATATCCCCCGACGTTGGCAAATATCCCGCCTCCTGCCAGCGGCTCTCCAGATGCCGAAACGTCCAGCGCAAATGAGCCAAAAAGCGATTATAAATCTCTGCTATACGTCCCTTCAGCACCAAGCGGGGCTGTAACCAACGGGCAGCCCAAGAAGTGGGAATTTCATGGTGCTCCACCGTTTGCCACAACTGTGCCCGTTGTCCATCACTAAAGATGCATTGACTAAACAGCTCTCGCATTGGTCGGGGATCATCCAACCAGCGCGGCACAGCAATATCGGTGGCTACTTCACTCAAGTAGCCATAGGTTCCGAGCCATTGGTTAAATCGATCCAAAATACAGCCGCCATCCGGGGTCTCTGCTAGATAAGCAAACAGAGACGGACAACTGTCAAACTCCAGTTCGGGCAAAGGCAATAAGTTACGGCTTTTCTCAGCGAGTTCCAGGAGCGATCGCAGAGCCGCCACCTCCGGCAAAACGTGAGTATCCAACTCAGCATCAGTGACTTTTAAAATGGCTTGACGCAGCGCCACACTCAGGGGTGCCAGAATTTGGTACGCTGTCACCCGCCGCAAGTTTAGTAAAATCCGCTCAATCCGCATCGCTAATTCTGGCTCAGAAAGCGAATCGATAGGAGCTGCCAACTCATTGAGCAACGGCTCAAACCAGCGGCGCTCATCCTGGGCAAACTGCTGTGGTAACCGCCACTCCTGCTTCAGCAACGCCAACAGCCCTGGCAAGTTGCGCAAAGTTGAGCCAACCGACGGACGGGATAACTTCGCCCCCCGCGTTAGCCATTCCAGGCTCTCGGGCGGCAGCCCCATCTGCTGGAAAATCTGGCTAATCAGGCTGGCATTGAAATAGGCATGGGAAAAATGCAGAGTGGCAGTAGCTGCAAAGTCCAACCCCTGCGATCGCCGCTCTCCCAACACCATGGTGAACAATTCCCCCCAAACCCCGCAGGTCAGAGGCTGATTAATTGACCAAGTCAAGGGACGAATCACCCCTGGAATCACCTCAGCTGCAATCTTCCGACTCCAGATCGGTGTTAGGGTCGTGATCGGTCGCGCCTGAAGCAACCAAAGTGTTTCACCATCATGACACCATTCAATATCTTGGGGAATGCCATGATAGCGCCCTTCTAACTCTCGTGCTAAACGGGCAACGGCGTAGAGAATATCTGGGGGGACGACACCCTCTCCCTCCAGGGTAGATGTTTCAGCGTCTGGATTATAGACAGCGTAGCGCTCGGGGGTGATTTGACCGCCAACGACCTGTCCAGGAGTGCCTGCGATCGCCTCGATTGTCACACCCTGACGATATTGTTCCAACGGGTCACGGCTAAAGGCAACCCCCGCATATTGGCTGGCTACCTGGGTTTGGATAATGACCGCGAGGGGGCGATCGGGCTGGCCATAACGCTCACGATATTGTGCTGCTTGGGGACGATGGTAGGCTTGCTGGCAGCGCACGATCGCCGCTTCTAGTTCAGCTGTTGAAGTAACATCCCCTACCGATAAATATTGCCCTGCCGCTGATGCGGTCAGACCATCTTCCCCAATGGCTGAAGAGCGTACGATTAGGGGACGCTCTGGTGTCGGTGTTACCGAGCGCAGCGCTGCACTCAGATCATCCCCTGCCAGAAGCACCCAACCATCCGGAACGCTGTAGCCCCACTGTTTGAGTTGGGAGAGCGTGGCGGCTTTATTGCCGACTTTCTGCGCATCCAAGGGTTCGCCCAAGCTCAGCAGTCCTTGATCACTACGGAAGAACCGAAACATGGCCCGCGATCGCAGACCACTGGTTGTTGTGGGCGTCGGCAAGTCCAAATCATCGGGGATAGTTTGTAAGATCCACGCCAGGACGCTCCCCAAAATCAACGCCATCACCCCATAGTTAGCGTCTTCGAAGCGATGCAGTGCCAGCAGCACTACCATCACGCCTAAGCCCACCAGCCGACCCGTCCGTCGCTCCCGAAACAGGGTCAGGCTTACACCCCCCATCACCAGGATCGCTACGGCGACCATAAAGTCATGCCACACCAACCCCCAAAACACATTGGTGATACCGGCCCCTTTGCCCAGCCAATAGCGCCCCATTACCAGCGTGATCAGCGCGACCAATTCCCACACGGGTTCACTGGGGAAAAAATATCGTGCTATGCCCACAGCGGCTAGACCCTTAGCTGCCTCCGAGAGTACCGCTAAAATCCCAATCACGGTGCCAGCATGGTAGAAGGCCGCCGAAACCGAGATATTTCCCGTGCCCAAGTTGCGCAGAGATTGGCCCGTTCCCAATCGCACTAACCCATCCACTAAGGGCAGACCACCGAGAATTGGCAACAGACAAAAGACGGCAAGGCAGCCCCAGATTGTGTTCATAAAGTACTGTTCAGCAAAACCTCATCTCTTGGTTATACCGAGTGATGCGTAATTTAGGGCGGCTTTTTAGGGAAATATTATTGATTGATCCCAATGGCAGAACCACTGTTGGTCGTATATTGAGCGGTTTAGCCTGGATTATTCATCAGGCTGGTTGCTCGTTACCGGGCTCTGCCTGGTAATGCGAATTGGGAGGCTCTGCCTCTTATTACTCCGAGGTTGGCTGTGATCTGGAGGCGGCGGAGTCATGACACGAGGCAATATTCACAAATAATGCAGGTTAGGCTGCATCGGCTACACAATAATATTGCTCAGCAATATCCACAATCGACAACTTGTGAGTTTCGCCCCTAAATTCTGCTCCTTACTCTGCCAAGCCCCAAAGCAAGTATTGCGCATTCAACCAACCCGACTCCTTCAGCGCTTGCAGCGTTGCATTGACTGCCAAGAAAAGTTCACTATGTTGCTGGCCTTTAGGCATTGCCACTGCCAATGGTGCTCCCCCTAAACTGATCTCGGCATCCGCTAAGAAATAATCAGGCTCATCCTGCACCCACCCTGTCAATATTGCCCGATCGCCCGCAAAGACATCTACCACTCCCGCCTCAAGCTTTGCCGCCGCTGCTTGGTAAGACTCAACCCCCACAAGTGTCGCCTTAGGAAAAGTCCGACGCACAGACGCGATCGCACTTGACCCTTGCAGCATAGCAATCCGCAGTGGAGCCAGATCGCTATAGGTTTGAATCTGAGGATTGCGAGTAATAAAACCTGTGCGCTCAAAATAGTAAGGGCGACTGAATTGCACCAGACGCGATCGCATCTTGGTCGCGCTCATCTGAGCAATCACTAAGTCCACCTCTTCCGTCAGCAGCCGCTCCAGCCGCTCATCATTGCGCACAGGCACAAACGTAATTGCGGTGCGATCGCCGAGCAGCGCTTCCGCCAGTTGATAAGCGAGCTGAATTTCGAGGCCTTGAAGTTCACCCGTGTCATCTCGAAAGCCCAAGGGACGAACATTGTCTTTGACCCCAACGATTAATGTTCCTCGCTTTTGGATCTCGGCCAATTCCACAGCAACGGTAATCGGAGCAGTTAGATTGACTACTACCAGCGTGAGCAACGCTAGCCCTAACTGTTTGAGCCTTGTTTTCATGATGGTGTATCTCTTCTGTCGAATATTGAGGGGAAGATTACTATTACTGTTTAATTAGCAGGGCGATCGCTCCCCAAAATTAATCGCATCAACGTAAAGCTGCCCCCCAAAGTGATGAGTAATAATACCCCGACTAAGATCCACATCAGGATGCCATTCAACTCACCTTTCCGCAGCCGTTCGAGTAGAGCTTGTTGTCCTGGAGCTTCCACAGACATCACCCAATCCTCGGGTTCGGCTTGTAACGGTGGGGCAGGGAACTCTGGCTCAGAAGACTCTAAAAAATCATGTTCTACTTCTGGTTCTGCATAAGCAGATACATCTGGCTCAGGAGATAATCCAACGCCTGTAGTTTGGAGCGCTGCCGCAATGCTAGCCAAGGTACGATGCATTTGCTCGTTTTCTGCAACTAAGGCTGCATTCGTGTTGCGCAGCTCCTCCATCTCAGTGCGTAAGGTCTGGGTCTCTTGTGCCAGATCTCGATAGACTGTCATCGGCACTGAAGCTTGGTAGCCCTTTTTTTTCTTCGCAGGAGCGGACTGTTTTCGCTGTTGGGGAACGGATTGGGGTCGAGCGACGGGGGCAGGCTGCTGAGTTTGCTGCCGCTGTAAGGCTTGGGCTTGACGTTGCTGCTGGATTAGGCGTTGCTGTTTTTCAAGCTGTTGTTGGGCGAGTCGCTGCTGCTCTAATTTCTGTTGTTGAGCGAGACGCTGTTGTTCAAGTTGCTGCTGCTCTAAACGTTGCTGCGCCTGTCGCTGCTGCTCTAATTGCTGTTGTTCTTGGCGCTGTTGCTCCAACTGTTGTTGTTGCTCCAGTTGGTATTTGAACCTCACTTTGGTGCTTGGACTCGACTGCCCGTTTTGAGGCGAGGAACCATTTTGTTCTTGTTCGCTTTGGTACTTAAACATGGTGCGCCACTGAATCTAACGTCTAGGTGAGGGTTGAATCTCCCTATGCTAAACCAACAGCGGGAAAAAATGCCCCACTGGCCCTGTGCCTTGGCCGATCGCCAGGGCATGATGTAAGGCTTGGGTGACATAATGCTTGGCGCGTTGTACGGCTTCGAGCGGAGCATAACCTTGGGCAAGGTTGGCAGTCATCGCAGCCGCTAGAGTACAGCCTGTGCCGTGGGTATGGGGGGTATCAACCCGTTCATGAACCAAAACCTGCATTGCGGTGCCATCAAACCACACGTCTGTGCCTTGCAAACCCCTAGCTAAGCCACCCCCTTTGACCAACACATTTTTGGGGCCAAAACGCTGGATAATGCGAGCGGCTTCCTGCATCTCGGTAACGGTTTCAATCGTCATTTCCGCAAGGATTTGTGCTTCGTAACGATTAGGCGTCGTAATCAGCGCTTTGGGCAGCAAGCGATCGCGCAACACCGCAATGGATGTCTGGTCAATCAGCACCGCACCAGTCCGCGCAACCATCACCGGATCAACTACGATGGCGGCGATCGGGTTCAGCTCTAGCGTATCCGCTACCGCATGCATAATCTCGGTATTGAGCAGCATCCCCGTCTTCGCCGCATCCACACCAATATCCGTTAGCACCGATTGGATTTGGGCTTTAACCAATTCAGGCGAGACTCCCTCAACCCGCTGCACCCCAACCGTATTCTGCGCTGTCACACAGGTAAGAGCGGTCATGCCGTGGACGCAATGCATGGCAAAGGTGCGGAGATCTGCTTGAATCCCCGCACCTCCACCACTATCAGAGCCTGCGATCGTCAATGCCCGTGCTAACGACATTGCAATAGTCCCAGCAGGCTAACGGCGGGGAAAACGACGCCGTTGCAAAAACTCAGGGATATCCAAACCATTGGCTGCCGGGGTTTGACCTGTCAGAGGTGCAGCCGCTGGGCTAACTGTTTGGGGCTGAGGCATCGGAATTGCCGAGGTCTGGGTTACAGATTGGGGTTGCTCTGGGGGAACGGCTGATTCGGGAGGCTGGGGTTTGGGCAGCGCATCGGCAGGATTGATTACGGGTTGACGAACCCCCTGACCTCGGCTTTTGCTTTGCTTACTGCGACTATTACTGGTTCCCTTGGTCATTTCGCCGCTAAATCCGGTGGCAATCACCGTGATTTTGAGTTCACCCTGCATCTCTTCATCAACCACGGAACCGAAGATGATATTGGCATTCGGGTCAACCACCTCATAGATGGTCTCAGCAGCAGTGTTAACCTCATGCAGGGTCAAATCGCTGCTCCCGGTAATGTTAAAGACAACGCCCTTCGCGCCTTCGATGGAGGACTCAAGCAGCGGTGAAGAGATGGCCATCTGCGCCGCTTCCCGAGCGCGAGACTTGCCAGAACCAATGCCAATGCCCATGAGTGCTGAGCCTGCATCAGCCATCACCGCCCGCACATCCGCAAAGTCCACATTAACTAAGCCAGGGATCAAGATAATGTCAGAAACACCTTGAACCCCTTGCCGCAGGATATCATCAGCAACCATAAAAGCTTGCTGTACAGGCGTTTCCGGTGCAATTACAGACAGCAGCTTATTGTTAGGGATCACAATCAAAGTATCGACCCGACTTTGCAATGCAGCAATACCTTCTTCCGATTGGGTCATGCGCCGCCGACCTTCAAATGTAAAAGGACGGGTCACAATCCCCACCGTAAGACAGCCCATTTCCTTAGCGACCTCAGCAACGATGGGGGAAGCGCCGGTTCCCGTGCCGCCGCCCATGCCTGAGGTGATAAAAACTAAGTCTGTGCCTTCAAGTGCCTGAGCGATTTCATCACGAGACTCCTCGGCTGCTTTTTGGCCGATCGCAGGGTTGCCACCTGCCCCCAGTCCCCGAGTTAACTTTTGGCCAATCTGAAGGCGGTGAGGCGCAGCCGCCATCTCAAGGGCTTGAGAATCTGTATTGATCGCCCAAAATTCTACGCCGGTGACGCTACTGGCAATCATCCGATTAACGGCGTTACAGCCGCCACCACCAACACCAATCACTTTAATTTTGGCAACGTTACTGGGCATGATATCTGTCATTTCTAATTCTCCCTCGGGTAAGGAGCGCATCTCAATAGTTGGGGCAACATTGGGGGGAAGCGCAGTCCCCGGATTGTTAAACGGGGTGTAGTTGGACACAGTTATAAGCGATTGGTCGGGTTATCCGCAGGCCACGGGCTGGGATTAGATTAGCCCTTAGTTTACTATCCCCAAGCATTTTTTTCATCATGGACTGCTCACATTTGATAAGTGGTTTGCCAGGCCTGGGGTTGGGCGATCGCAGTTCACCTTGAAAAACCAGATCAAGCTTGAATTCGGCTTCTACACATGAGTCAAACCCAAGCAGTTACAACAACATCCAATAATTGAGAAAAATATCTACACTAACGAGTCGAGTTGGCGGCTTGAGTGCAAACACAAAACTGCAACAGGCGCACGAGAAATGTTACATATAGTGAATATTTCGCAATAACGATTGACGCGCCCTCCCAGTAAACGCTGATTAAGCCTATGAGTAGCACCCGCCCCGATATTCTCTTCCTGGTTCTCGATACCCAACGGGCAGATCGGCTCTCCTGCTACGGCTACAATCAACCCACCTCACCTCATATTGACGCTCTCGCCGCCCAGGCTACCCGCTTCCAAACTGCGGTGGCGGCAGCCCAATGGACAGTGCCTTCTCATGCTTCTATGTTCACCGGGCTATATCCTTCCCAACACCAAGTCTTGCAGTCCTATTCTGTTGTGCCAGATGAACTCTCAACCCTGGCCGAGCGGCTCCACGGTGGGGGCTATTTTACTGCGGGTTTCTGCAACAATCCCCTTGTGGGCGTGATCAACAACGGTTTGCGGCGGGGTTTCCAAAGCTTCTTGAACTATAGCGGACTGCTGACCTCCCATCCCAACCAAGCCGGTCAGCGCTCCGGGCTGCTCGATCGCTACCGTCAGTTTTTTAAGCGCACTCTGGCACGACTACTCAACCAAGTCCAAGACGCTTTTGCCCGTTCTGAATGGCTTTTAGCTCTCTCCCTTAATCCAGTGATGGTTCCTTTGTGGCAGACAGCACTGAGCTTCAAGGGCAACACGCAAAAATCTTTGGCGGACACAGCTCGATTATTTATCGAACGCCAAGGTGTTGGGGCTGAGCAGCCGATTTTTGCCTTCGTCAACTTGATGGGAACTCATATGCCCTATCACCCCCCCCTCAAATATATTGAGCAGTTTGCACCCCATGTGTTGCGCGATCCGGAAGCTCGTAAGTATCTGCGTCACTTTAATGGCGATGTGTACGGTTGGTTAGCACCGTTGGCGGGGCCGTTGCCGGAGCACCAGAAACAAACTTTAGATGGAATGTATGACGCGGAAGTAGCCCATCAGGACGCCCAGTTGGGGGCCTTTTTTGAGCAGCTTAAAGCCAAGGGGCGCTTAGATGAAACCCTGATTATCGTCTGCTCCGATCATGGGGAACATTTGGGTGAGAAAGATTTTATTGGCCACAGCCTTTCGCTCTACAACGAACTGGTGCGCGTGCCGTTGATTATCCGCGATCCCCAAGGTCGCTTTCCGGCCGGTGCAACCCCTGACCATGTCGTGTCTACTCGTCGTCTGTTTCACACAGTATTGACGGCGGCGCAACTGGCGACGCCTGAGGAGCAGGCTTTGAGCTTGACGGCTGATGTGGCGGATGATCCAGAACAAAACCGTGTTTTTGCTGAGGGGGTTCCGCCCCAGAATGTGGTGAACCTGCTTCATAAGCGTCAGCCAGAACTCCTCTCAGAGCGGGCTTGTGATCAACCCCGCCGAGCGGTGTGGATGGGCAACCATAAGCTGATTGAAACGGGGCGCGATCGCCTCGAACTCTACGATATTTGTGAAGATCCAGATGAGAGTCTCAACCTCAGCGATATCCTGCCGGAAAATGTGGAGTTACTTCAAGATTGTTTGGCGCTGTTTGCGGGCGATGAGGAGGATTATGCTCAGACGGCTAGTCGTGCGCCGGGGTTTGATGATCCAGAAGTGCAGCGCCGTTTGCGGGATTTGGGATATTTGGAAGACTAGCGATTGTGCTTTTCATTGGTTTAGCACTTTAGAGAGAAATCCGAGTGTCCAAATTTGTTGATGAATTGTTTAGGCAGCTTTGTAGAATTTTAGTTTGGAGAACATAAGCCAAAATATGGTGTGATTAAGGCAAGCACCCTTACACATCCAAAATATTAGCGCTTGTTTAGCTGTCAGGAGCATCTGAATAATATGGACTATCTCAAGGAGAAAATCTGTGAGAGGCGCTAAAAGCTGATCTTTACCGTGACTAAATTAAGAGATGGAAATAGTAGTTGGCTCTGGGGTGGATAGCATTATGTTTGGACTCACAGAAGAACAAGTTATTAAGGAACTCGGAGATCCAGACAAAATCTGGATCACTGACTATGAAGATCGTGAGTTGATGTACTATGAACTTCAACTAGTACTAAAAATTGAGTCATACAATGATAATAGACTCGGTTGGATTGAGGTTCATAATCGGAGTGCAATATTGTGGGGTGGTAACCCCTGGGAAACCCCGAGAGAGAAATTATTGGAGTTATTGTTTGTAAGACTCAATGAAACGTACGAGACTGAGGACTATGGTTCCATGCAATCCTACAGCTTCTATGAAAATTGGGTAGAGCTTCAGTACGTCTTAGATCGACTAAATGTCGTTAATTTGGGTGTACTGTATAGCAAAGATGATCAGCCACTATGGCCAGGCGTAAATACCTAACAAATCACCCTGACCCAGATTTAAAAATGGATATAGTTTATCCTCATCACATCAACAGACAAACGGGGCTCAAAAAGAACCTCGTTTATTTATGCTATTCAATAGAGGATTTTAGCTAGGCGCTGGCTCAAGTAACTTCGACATATCCCCTGCATTGATTGTGTTGCTGCCCTCACGGATCGCAAAGTGCAACTTCGGTTCGATGATGTTACTTGAACGAATCGCTCCAGTCACATCTGTCATTTACACAAAGAATTAAGGAGACATAGCTGGGGAAAAAGAGTTTATGCCCCCCTGCCATGACACACCTTAATTCAATTTCTATTCAAATCTTGAGATTAAATTATTCTTCGGAATCATCGCTGATCGGATGGAGTTGCTGTTGCTGCCATTCGCTCGCATTCAAAATAAGCTTGCCATTGCCTGTACATTGGCTTTGAAATTCTTCTTGAGAAGCGATCGCCTTCCCGAACTTTTCAATGGTTTTGCCGTAGCTCTTGTCTTTAGCCAGGGTTATCTCCTCCTCATTGAGAGGACGGGAACGATCAAGAACAGCCTTGATAATTGGGATATACGGATTCATTTCTTGAGCAGCTTCTTGGGCGGCAATTTGCAACTTCGTTAACTGAATAATTTCTTGGGCACCCTGCACAATAGGTGGAATTTCGGGAGCGGTCGTTTCGGAAGAGTCTGACATGGGATTTTTGTTCTCAAAAGGAGGGACAAACTGTAAATTGGCTTGGGAAATGCCATCCGGAAACAAATGCTCCGGAATGGCAGCGTTTTCCCACATTTGGGTGATGATGTCTAGCGCCTCGGCTCGATTACGAGCCGTATTACCACCACGTCCTGCCACCGTGATTAAAATCCCTTCCTGGGATTCCGGCGCTTGGTCGAGGTCACTCACCGCCACAAAATGGGCTGCTTTTGGGCTAGCCATGATGGATGATCGCTGGAATAAATCTGCTGCTGTTATTGTAGACAATACAGAAGCACTAGCCAAGGGGTGTTTGGTGTAACTGATGCCATTGCTGCAACCATTGCACTAGTTGAGCCTGGCTCCAGCGGCGATCGCGCTGGGCTTGGCGCAAGAGTTTTTGTAGTAATTCTGGAGGCTGTCCTGTTTGCGCCACCCAGGCCGCCACAAGCTCTGATTCCTTGAGCAAGCCAGAGCCCAGGCCAAGCTGGACTTGCAGTTGACGCTGCTGTTCCGGCGCCAACAGTTCCACCACAAAATTTTGTTGCTCTGCCTTACTCAACACGGCAGCGAGGGCCTCAATATAGGCTTGGCTATTGTTCGGGCGGGGTTCGCTGAGGGGTTGGGGCAAACCAAACCGCTGATTGAGCGCTAGTAAGGCAATAATGAGGGCGATCGCCCCCTGAAGCATCACAATTGCTAATGGCGTCCCGAGCAAATATTGCCAGATATTGGGGTCAGTTTCAGCGGCATCGGGTGATGGCGCATCCACATGACCATGTAGATATTCATCGACCCAGACCTGTTGTGGCTGGGTCTGGCTGACATCAAAACGAACTTCCTTGGTGGGAGGATTTGTTTTACCTGTCACTAGGGCGGTCAAAAAGGCAAAATTCCCCGGTGCG
The DNA here is from genome assembly GCA_010672165.1 of Spirulina sp. SIO3F2. Lineage (GTDB taxonomy): Bacteria > Cyanobacteriota > Cyanobacteriia > Cyanobacteriales > Spirulinaceae > SIO3F2. Next base: position 39,819 of record JAAHHN010000021.1, read on the forward strand.
TTTTGGTAAGCATTGGCCGCAAAATAGGGAGGAGCAATGCGGACGATCTGGCCCAGACCTCGGGGCGTTGACCAAGCGATCGCGCCATAATCATCCACCAGGAGAAGCTCTGATGCATCGTCGGGCATGGCCCGTCGCCGGGTCTCAAGCACCACTGTGCCTTGGGGGCTAGAAATTTCACTTCGGAAGGGGGCGTCAGACACAGGGGGTTGGGGTTGTCCACCGATCTGAATCAGGATGTTGCCAGACTCGATCCAATCTGATAATGACTCACTCAACCCGATGTAGTCCTGAGTCACCTGTACAAATACCTGACCTGTCTCAGGATGACGCTCCACCAGTTCAGCGCTCGGCCGTTGCCACCGTTCAACTTGAACTCCTGACTGGGTTTGGAGTTGAGCATACCAAGCACCGTATCCTGCCGGTGTTTGGCCATAGGTCGAGCCGACTTGACGTGGATTTGCCGGGTTCCACAGCATGGCGAACAGTCCTAACGCCACAAAAACGACAATGATCGCAACTTTTACGCCAGGAGAAAGGGGTTTCATGCGGATCGCTTGCGCTGAATATCATCCCTATCCAGGTTAAGACAACTGAGCATAAGCTGCCAGACAGCGATCGAGCAAGTCTTGGGTTGCATCGGCGTTGCCAAATTTCAGGCGTTGATGCATTGCCAAAATTGTGTAGTAGGGCGTGGGGTATGGCAAGGGGGCGATCGCTTGGTGATATTCCCCATCAGTACGACTCTCCAAGTGAGGGGCAATTCCCCGCTCATGAAGATGCTGCAACATCCCGAAATACAGACAGAGACAGGCTTGAGCATAATTACCTTGACTCTGATATTGTCGTGCTTGCTGCCGCCATTGGCTCACTGAAAACGCCTGGGGCGGTGGTGATGCCATTGGGATGCGATCGCGCCCTTGCCACAACAGCCAGTAAGGTCGAAGGATACGCCACACTGTCCAAACTGCCCAAATGCTTAAGCCCGCGATCAGGAGGAACAAAATAGCGTCCCCAAGGGCCTGCCAGAACTCAGCCCAATTTCCCCAATCTGCATTCGCTTGCGGGTCTCTTTGGGTTTGCCACAGCCCTTGCCACCATTCCGCAAGATAGCGTCGGCCCAAACCGATGCGCCACCCTATACTATCCTCTGCAAATGTTTGCGCTATTGTCATAAACCTAATATCAAGAAGGGCGCGAAAACCGCGCCCCTAACCAAGAAATCATCTTAGCGGTTAACTTAAGGTGCTAAAGCATTTCCTCGGAGCAGACTACCAATCGTCTTAGCGGTAATCTTCATCTGGATCAGAGGATTAGAGGGCACAACGGTCTTGTACAGATAACTATCAAAAGTGAGACGCTGCACATCAATGTCAGAGCACATCTCTACAAAAGCTTCACGGGTCGCATCGGAGCGATAGAACACCCGCTGGAGCAGATCCAACACCAAATAGGTCATGCCGTATTCTTTATCCCAACGCTTGAGGTAGAGCTTCAGATCTTTCTCAGTTGGAATACGCTGACCGTTATTGCTGGTTTCCACAATCGTCTCAGCACACATCCGGGCAGATTTGGCAGCAAAGTAGATGCCTTCACCCGAAGATTTTGTCACGGTTCCGGCAGCATCCCCTACTAAGGCAACACGGCCGACAACTCGACGAGGCCGAGGATGTTCTGGAATCGGGTGGGCTTCCACCTTGATGATCTCACCCCCTTCGAGGCGATGAGCTGCGCGAGCCCGGATGCCAGCTTGTAACTGCTTGATTTTGGCTTTGTTGATTTTCATCGTGCCGGTTCCCACCGCCACATGGTCATACTTGGGGAATACCCAAGCGTAGAAGTCAGGCGAGACATCGTCACCCACATACATCTCAGCCAACTCTTCGTAATAGTCCATCTTGTCTTGGGGCAGACGAATGCGCTCTTGGAAGGCGATCGCATAGTTATAGTCTCCGGCATCAATGGCTTTAGCCACCCGGGAGTTAGCACCATCAGCACCAATCACCAAGTCAACCTGGAGCGTCTTGTGCTCACCCACTCCTTGACCGTCAACATGCTCAGCGTAATGGAGAGTGTAGGGCTCGCTATCGCTAGTCGGAATTTCCAGCTTGTATACGGTGGCGTTGATCAAATTAGCTCCGAGACTAGCTGCACGATCGCGCATAAAGCCATCTAGCACCTCACGGCGGCACATACCAATATACTCATCATCCTTGAGCGTTTGGCCAATGTTGACCTCTACATTGGAGGGTGAGATCATTTTCATCTTCCGAACCCGGCGATCGATAATCTCTGGCGGCAGCTCAAACTCGCTGACCATGCACAACGGAATTGCACCACCACAGGGCTTGGCATTATCCAACTTGCGCTCAAATAAATAGGTCTCAATCCCCGCTTTGGCTAAGGTTTCAGCGGCGGAAGAACCGGCCGGGCCTGAACCCACTACAGCAACCCGCAATCCCAAGGTTATTCTCCTCTAAATCTTTAGCTAAATTTACTGATTTAGCTGTGCATCGTAGCATGCGCTGGCTTGCAGCATTAGGGCAAGGGGGCTTATCTTCGCTAAGTTGAAAAAGAGCTTAACAACTCACTTAATACTTGTTTACAAAGTATGAGCCAATGCCCTCTAGATGAACTGCATCATCTCACTTAGAGCGTGTCGTCAGTTAAAACCAGAAGTTTGATGGAACAAAGGACAGAGCGCCTGACTCCAAAAAGTAGGAAAAGGAGCGGTAAGTCAGTCATAGCAAGAGTTAAAAAGCTAACTAACGACAGCCCCTAGCGCAAAAATGTACTGATTACCCAAAACACCAATAGGCTGATGACTGTGGTGAGCTGAGTACTTGACAACCCACCATTAGCTACTGGAACAACACCTAGGCCTAAGATCGATATAGTCAGCACAACGCCCACCATTAAGCCACCACTGGTTAGTAGAATAGCTCGACCTAGGCGATTTTCCTTACGAGTGAGCCAATAGAGCGTGAGCAAAAAACTGAGAGACAATATCGTTGGAAAAATACGGCTTTGGGCATCTGTCGTTAACAATGTGATTACCCCTAACACGCCCAACAAGAGTGTCGGGACAAGGACTTCAGTCCGATCGGGAGTATCGACAAACTGCTGGAGCCATTGCTGAGTCTCTCTATTCATGGCAGTCGTATTCGCCGCAGTGCTTGGGGTTGTCTCTCGCTCAGGAAAGCGAATCCCCTCGGGAACCTCTAGCTTGCCCTCCTGGCGCATCCGCAGGCGCTCCATAATAATGGCATCATAAGCAGCTTCGATGGACTGAACTTTCTGGCGATCGTCGCCGATTTTTGCACTGAGACGGACTTTGGCGTTTTGAATATCCTCAAAAGAGGCTTCCTTGGTAACACCAAGCGTTTCATAAGGATTTTGTTCACTCATGATGGGGATAACCTCAAGTTCGATCGCATTCACGCCGATCGCATAACATTTAAAAACCAATGGATTAGCAACCTTCTGGATTAAAGACTAACCCAACGGGTGGCTAAGCTTATAACGCAGACAACATCTGTTGTTATAACAAATCCTAAAGGTCAAGCTTTACAAATAAATTTAGAGACCTTTCTCTTCAATTCTATGGACACAAGCTGAATCGAGCAATCAACCGGGTTTTAAATAGCCAAGCTAGCATGACTATCTAAGGAACTCCTGTTCGACTCTGACCAGAGATTTGGCTTGTCGTGTCGAATCCGGACATAATGAGTGAGGGATGCTCTCTAGAGGAGTCAACACCTAGTAAACTCATACCCACCCACCATTTAGGGTTAGTTACCCAGGTTTAACAGTCCAGACAGCTTACGGTTAAGAGCATTGCCATTTGTTAATCTCTCATTCCATCTGGCAACAAACACCCGAATTTTTATCTAGGATTTTCGTACACGCAGTCCTTTAACCCATGCTCTACCCTATTTTCATCCTTGCCCACCCTGCTGCGCTATTTGCCCCCAACTAGTCATGTCGAGCGACCCTACCAAAATTCTTGTTGTGGATGACAATCCAGCAATTCGAAATCTCGTCCATCGTTTCCTGAGCCAAAAACAGTACCAGGTGGAATCAGCTAGCGATGGTCAATCGGCGTTGGAAGTTTTTGAGCGATTTAATCCCACACTTGTGATCTTGGATGTGAATTTGCCCGATGCGCTGGGCTATAACCTCTGTGAGGAAATGCAAAAGAGAACTGATGTATTTGTTCTGATGTTGACCAGCCGAACTGACCCAGAAGATAAAGCGATCGGCTTTCGGAAAGGGGCAGATGACTATTTAACCAAACCGTTTGACCTCCAAGAGTTAGAGTTTCGAGTTGGTGCTTTGCTTAAACGCCAGCGTATGGTGATGACCAATGCAGAGCCCCGTAAATTGGTTGCGGGCCAAATTACAATTGATCCCCAACAACGTCAGGTTTGGGTAGACGAAGAACTCGTCCCGTTTACAACGTTGGAATTTGATCTGCTTAATTTCTTGGTAGCCCATCCCAATGAGGCGATGAGTCGGGCCAAACTAATTAGTGCAGTCTGGGCGTATGATGAATCGTCTGTGGGGGATCAGCGGGTTGTAGATGTGCATATTGGCCAGATTCGCAAAAAAATTGAGTCGGCGGTGCAGAATATTGCCAAAATCAAAACTATTCGGGGCTTTGGCTATCGTCTTGATGTGCCATCGTAAATCGTCTATCTCTTTGAGAAGAACCTAAATGGGAGGGGAGGGTTTCAAACCCTCCCCTCCATCGTTTTCCTATTTCTTCAAAGCACCATGACACAAAAAAAGCCCTGAAGCCGAAGCTCCGGGGCTTAACTCATCAGGGTGCATCTACCACTTCTGGTATTCCCGCCGTTTTGGGACAGTCCGGATTGTTTGGCAATATCGCAATCTCAAATCAATAAAAACCCCGAAGCCAAGGCTCCGGGGTATAACTCATCAGGGTGCATCTACCACTTCTGTTATTCCCGCCGTTTTGGGACAGTCCGGATTGTTTTGAAAAATGGCTCTCCCTATTGCAGCGATCGCATTGACGAAACCCAATTCCCTTGTAATCATGAAATCTTGCTCGGCCCAATTGCAATGACCAACTCCACCACCCTAACCCCTGCTGTTTATATCCTTGGCGCTGGCCCTGGTGATCCGGAGCTACTCACCCTCAAAGCTGACCGTATTCTCCGCCAAGCCAATGTCGTTCTCTATGCGGACTCTTTGGTGCCCCGTCAGATGCTGCAAGCAGTGCGTGCTGATGCAGAATGCATCCCCACAGGCAACAAAACCCTCGAAGAAATTGTGCCCCTGATGTGCGATCGCGTTCGGGCAGGTCAGTCAGTTGTGCGTCTCCATTCAGGAGACCTGACGCTCTACAGCGCCATCCATGAACAAATGCGCTGCTTGGCAGCGGCGGAGATCCCTTTTGAATTGGTGCCAGGCATTAGTGCCTTCCAAGCGGCTGCCGCTAAGCTCAATAGTGAATTGACGATTCCGGAGCTAGTGCAAACGATTATTCTGACCCGCGTTAGTGGCCAGGCGTCTCAAGTTCCTGCCGCTGAGGAATTGGCAACCTTAGCTGCCCATCGAGCTAGCCTCTGTCTTTACCTTGCGGCTCGTCATGTGGAAAAAGCCCAGGCAGATTTGCTTATGCATTACCCCGCCGAGACACCCGTGGCGATTTGCTTTCGGATTGGCTGGCCCGATGAAAAGATTTGGGTTGTGCCGTTGAACCAAATGGCGGCGGTGACCCAGCGGGAGCAGCTTATCCGCACCACCATGTATCTCATCAGTCCAGCTCTCGCTGCGGGTGAGGCGCGATCGCAGCTTTACCACCCTCAGCACACCCACCTCTTCCGTCCCCATTGAACCCACTCTGTAACCGCTAAACTTGAGAGACTTGAAGGGGGGCAGGCTCTATTGGACGGCGTAGGAGTAGCCGTTGGACAAAAAGAACGTTCAATGCCAGCCATAGCGATCGCAATTCACCCGGAACTGATTGCCCATGCCATCGCCCCGGACGGCAGAACAGGAAAGTAACCAATTGCCGTTGTTGGGACAGGTTCAGATTACGGAAGCGAATGCCAAGCTCACAAATGCCATCAAGCGTTTTAACTTGAGTGATTGTGCCCTCCAAATCAAGGGACTCTTCGGGGAGGGAAAGTCTTACAGACATGCCGAATGGATACGAATAGACGTCCCAAGTAGATGCCTGAGAGAATTGAACCTGCATCCCCATTTCGGAAATCTGAGTTGTGGTTCCCCAGACAACTTGCTCACCCATCTGAAGTGCAGCAACCCGTTCTATGGCTAACCACTCATAGGGATCAGGGTGGGGCAAGTCGATGAGCGTCATCAGCGCAACCACAATAATCAGGGCATTATAAGCGACGCCAATCCACACGAAACGGAGGCCAAGAATCAAATTGGGGTCATGGACTATGGCTAGTAGTTCAGCATCGTCCATCAGCGCGAGTCTTACGCCATGCCACAAACCAATCATGGAGAGCCCCAGCGTAACGATTAGGGGCATGGCTAGCCTCCAGTTGAATTGAAGGCGATCGCGAGTCTGGCCCTTGGGTGTAACACGAAATCCAATTGAAAAGGGGTTGAGGAGTGTTTGAACAATCGTAATGGCGATCGGGAAGCATTGGGCCACGGAGTAAATATCCGATAACAGCACAGAACGACTGCGCTCAGTCAGCCAACTAAAACTAACAAGCTGGATTACATAGAAGGGTACGATAAAGTACAGCCATTCCTGATGCACCATCCGCAGTGGCACAATGCCAAACCACGCACAAATAAGCGGTAGAAAAAGCAGAAATATTCGGAAGAGACTACTAAACCACTGAAAGAGACCTTCGGCATAAGCAAGCCTTTGTAAAATACTAAATCCTCGAATTGTAATGGGGTTAGCGTCAATGAAAAATGCCTGGAGTGTTCCCCTTGCCCAACGTAGTCGTTGAGCAATATGGTCAACCATTGTTTCAGCACTCAACCCTGCACTGAGGCGTTCATTGAGGTAGACCACGCGATATCCCTGGGCCGAAAGAGCAATGGCAGTAAAGTAATCCTCGCTGAGGCTGTCTGTAACAAAGCCACCTAATGCCTCTAATGGTTGCCGCCGCACCACAAAGGAGCTACCAGAACAGATCGCAGTACCTGCACTATCCCGTAGCACTTGACCATGTCGTGAAAAAATTTCGACTTCCTGGGTCAAAACCTTTTCTAGCCCCAGGTTACGGGCAATTGGATCATGGTTATAGAAGCTTTGATATGTCTGTAACAGACCGATGCTACTGTCCTGAAAGAAACCCACAGTACGGGTCAAAAAGTTACTGGTGGGAACAAAGTCTGCATCAAACACAACGACTAATTCACCGTTCGTTGTCAGCAGAGCATGGTTCAGGTTACCTGCTTTTGCATGACGGTTGTCGGGTCGCCTCATATAATGACAGCCCAACTCGGCGGCTAGCGCTTGGATCTCTGAACGACGTTTGTCATCGAGTAGATAAATCGCTTTCTTGGCTTCAGGATAGTCCATCGCTTGACAACCGATAATGGTTCGTCGGAGAACCTCTGGTGGTTCATTGTAAGTCGGAATCAGAACATCCACTGTGGGTTGATATTGACCATCAAGCACAGTTATTTGCAATCGATCAGCCTCTGCGTTATGGTGCCGAACACCCAAAAGTAAGTAGAGCTGGACGATGTTACTGCACAGAAAGAGCATTTCCATCCCATACAACACTAAACTCACCACACCATCCCCTGGCGTGGCAAGATTGAGGGTAGAGAGCGATCGCCAGATCATATAGCGAATAATGAGGGCTAAGAGTATCGCCACTACAATCAGACGTGACCACGTTTTGGGTCGTGGTGACGTTTTCATCACAAGCAAAACAACACTAGTTAGAATTAGAGTCGGAATCAATAACCACTGGCTTTTCTCATGGGGAAGCTCTAGCCAAACATGAGGATGTTGTAACCAAATATCTAACTTGCTAAAGAATTGCTCTACGGGTTCAACACCAGCATGCCAAGCAATGGCAAGCACGATAAAAATACTCAGCGCTATCCCGATCACCCAAGTGGTTCGATGAATGGTAATCGACTTGGATGGCGTCCGAACCCTAGATAAAGATGGCAATTGACGAGTGTGCTCAGAGAGTGACATATGTATTGAGACGAATGGAATCTAGTGATGTAAGGTGCGGTATAAGCTACATCCTGAAACTAAATATGGCAGTCCCTCCCCTAGTGCAATCGGTAGCCAGAATTCAGGCTTCCGACCTATATTACAAAACTTCACCTTGGAATTTCCAGATAAAAAACTGAATACCAGCTTAATTTTTAGCTTGATATTTCAGATGGTGAAATAAACGGACTGTAGAATGTGCAACTCTTCTTTATAAGATTATAAGGAATGTAGTGATTTTTGCAGGATGGATATTTATAATCCAGGGCATCGATAGGAATAGTTTTAGACTCATGGACACAATATGTATCGAGTTAGTGAGGAATATTGATTTGAAGAACTTTGCTTTTTTAAGAGCTTCTGTGTCTGTATTCTCTACACAGAGAATAGTAGAAGCTGATACCACTGAAATACTATGCTTATTGATTCCTCTAATGCTATTTATGGCAAAGAAAAAGCTTTCATCGAGCTAATATTGTTTCAAGAAAAATACCCTAAGATTTTTTTGAGGAGAGAGAAATATACTCATACTATGGAATACTTATGAGATAGAAGTCAGTAATTATTTGGTCTTTCTATAGGGTTCGAGTCTCCCAAACCTTCAATCATTATGGATTGCAGGTGTTGATAGGATATAGGAGTGAGTTTGGGTGAGAAAACAGATGCCCCTACCCAAAATCTAAGAATTTCCTCTATTTAATAAATAGTCCCTACCTAAACTGAACTATTCGTCAGGCAGGCGGGGACGCACTATCCCTTCGGGAGGCTACGCCAACGGCTTCGCTCAGCGACCGCCATTACGGTTTTCTCGCTCTAAAGTCTGTAGCACGGGCATCTTGCCCGCCACATGATTAAATCTAGCATCCAGCGACTTGGGATAAGGTGCATGAAAATACAGGCTAAACGAGGGAATGAATAATGCTGAGAACTGCTTGTCTTGTGTTGATTATTCTTGATATCAAGATTTTGTTAGAAAAGAGAATCCAATAGGTACTTACTGCCCCAGCATATAAATGCCAGATCGTTAGCTTAAACTACCAACGTCCCGTTAATACCCAGCGCCGTACCCAAACTCCAAGACCAATCCCTCCCAGCACCATAAGCCAAAAAGGCGCGATTGCTTGGCCTTCAAGTCCACTAACCAAATTCATGCCAAACACACAGGAAACTGCGGTCAAGGGAAAAAAGATCGCAGCGAGGATATTCAGCCGATTCCCCAGTTCCACGGCTTTCATACTCAGTTGAGTTTGTTCTTCAGCCCGTTGAGCAAGACGAAAATCAAGGGCGTTTTTGGCGTTGGCGTGGAGCACATCAAGCGATCGCTCTAGTTCATAAGCCCAGTCTCGCAAATCAATAATGTCAATGTCGTTGGGGATGCCTTCACGCGCTGACTGCAACGTACTGTGAAGGTTTTGGCTCGCTAACCGCAGGGGCGTCATCGCCTCCAAAAGGGCGAAATAGTCCTCGGCTTGGCTGGCCTGTTCATATTGTTCAGTCAGCTCAGACTCGGCTTTACTATAGGCTTGCAAGTGTTTGTGGAGCGGTTGCAAACCATATTTGCTACCTTCACTGTGCCAAATCCCATTTGGTTCTCGCCAAAAGAAGACAGGTATGCGATCGCGCTGACCAGGTACAGGTGCTTTATGTAAAATCATACCAAATCCGCAAAGTAAAGGGAGAACAGGAATCAAGCAGGCCACCAATAAAAATGGGTCAGATCACGAATCTGCTCCTGCATAGAATGGGCTAAAGTCAAGCAGCGTTGACAGAGGATATCT
>JAAHHN010000210.1 GCA_010672165.1 Spirulina sp. SIO3F2
TCTCTGCTTGATGGTTCTGTTGTAGAACAGACCATTGATTTACTGACGCCCTTGCAGACAGGAACCCCATTAGAGTCGATGTTTTTGCTGAATGGTGATGCCATTATTGTTTCGCGCCTTACACCGGAGCAGCAAGCTGAATATGACCATGAATTAGCCGCACGAAATAACTTGGGTCAAGCGACGATCACCGTGCGGGTGCTTAACAAGCCTGGGAATCGCTTGGGTGCGATTCAACTCCCCAATGGCAGCACATTTGTTGATGCCTTAACGACCTTGGGGCCGAATACAACAGACTCCAACTTGAGCAGCATTGCCCTGATTCGGTTTGACCCAGAACAGGGCCGCCCCGTGACCCAAAAACTCAACGGCCGCCGGGCGCTGCTCGGAGATAGCACCCAAGACGTGCTCTTAGAAAACGATGATGTGATTGTGGTGGGGCGATCGCTGATTGCTAATGTGAGCAATGCCCTCAATCAGTTCACACGTCCGTTCCGGGATGTGCTAGGGTTTTTGCTGTTCTTCCGTGAGATTGGCGATAGCGCCGACAGCATTTTTAGTCCCTAGTTAAGGTATGGCCTACTGCTACGATTACCCGCGTCCGGCATTGACCGTTGACTGTGTTGTCTTTGGTTGGGATGCGCAATGTGCTTTACAAGTGTTGCTAATCCGCCGTAATCTGACCCCGTTTCAGGGGCAATGGGCATTGCCTGGGGGGTTTGTCCGCCCAGAGGAAACCCTTGAAGCTGCTGCTCGACGTGAACTCCAGGAAGAAACGGGAGTGGATGATATTTTCCTAGAGCAGCTCTATACCTTTGGGGCGGTCGAGCGTGATCCCCGCGATCGCGTCGTCACCGTGGCTTACTATGCTCTGATTAATCTCAGCGATCATGCCCTGGCTGCCCAAACAGATGCAGATGAAGCCCAATGGTATGCCATTGATGAGTTGCCCACCTTAGCGTTTGATCATGGTCATATCTTTCAAGTTGCCCTCAAGCGCTTGCAAGGTAAACTCCGCTACGAGCCGATTGGGTTTGAACTGTTGCCCCAGAAGTTTACCCTCTCCCAACTTCAGGTACTTTATGAGACCGTACTGGGTTATGAGCTGGATAAGCGCAATTTTCGCAAAAAGCTACTTAAGATGGAGCTGTTAACCGCCTTAGAAGAATGGCAAACGGGTGTTGCCCACCGAGCGGCTCGGCTCTATTCGTTCGATACCGAAAAATATCAGCAGCTTCAGGAGCAGGGTTTTAGTTTTGATTTGTGATTAAGAGAAGTGAGTCCAGTAAGGCATTGGTAACAAAAAGGCGCACTACATACGTAGAAGTTTATGGCTGTGAGGAAGGTGGTTTGACCGACGATTAGTTGACTTGACGCGATCGAGCCGCTTAACTTCAAGGTTCTCAAAGAGTCTGAGGTTTGTGATTGGAAAGAGATTTAATGCAACAGTTCTTTTAGCTCTTCGCTGATTAGCTTGACAAGATCTGCCGCTAGCTAGAGTTTGATGTGACTTTCTTGGGGAAATTCCCCGATGTGGGGTAGTAGCGAGAAGTTGCAGAGGCGCAGTGCTTGTGACCCGACAGACTGGTGCTGGAAAATCTTGAACGATACACAGAGTCCATCGGTTTATTCACATCCCGACGATGCAAATTCAAGTCATTGCAGTGATTATTGTATTTATTTTGAAGACAATATAAATCTATTTTAGATAATTGTATTTTTATAAGCTCCGTTCCATAATCAAATTGTCCCCATTGGATAAAGAGAACCATGACCGAACCCAAAATTGTTGACAAGAAGCCGACCGTAATGACCCTAGAACCCGGTAAATATTTCTGGTGTTCTTGCGGATTGTCCGAAAACCAGCCCTTCTGTAATGGTGCTCATACTGGAACCGAGTTCACCCCGGTTGCCTTGGAAGTGACCGAGACCAAACAGGTGGCACTCTGCTTGTGTAAGAATACCCAGAATGTCCCCTTCTGCGATGGTGCTCATGCCAGGCTGTAGCAGTCTACAATAGTGCTCCTCAATCTTCTGTGCCTGTGAATTGGTCAATTGAAGCCAGCGAAGCCTTGTATAACCTCTCGGGTTGGGGCGAACCCTATTTCAGCATCAATGCGGCGGGCCATGTGCTGGTCTCGCCGCTGGGCGATCGCGGCGGTTCCCTCGACCTTTATGAACTAGTGCAAGCCCTGCAAGAGCGCAATCTGCAGCTGCCCCTGCTGATCCGGTTTCCGGATATTTTGGGCGATCGTATCGAACGGCTTAACGCTTGCTTTGCCCGAGCGATCGCTCGCTATGGCTATGGTGGTAGCTATCGCGGTGTTTATCCGGTCAAATGCAACCAAAGTCGCCATCTTGTGGAAGCCTTAGTGGGTTTTGGCCGCCCTCATCAGTTTGGCCTCGAAGCAGGGTCAAAACCGGAATTGATGATTGCTCTGGCGACTCTTCCCCCTGATCCCGACAGCACAGCCGCTCAGCCCACGCTACTGATTTGTAATGGCTACAAAGACCGGGACTATATTGAGACCGCCTTACTCGCTACTCGGCTCGGTCATACCCCTATTATTGTGATTGAGCAGTTTACCGAACTCCAGATGGTGCTTGATTGCAGTGCTGAGTTAGGGATTGCCCCAATCTTGGGCGTGCGGGCAAAACTGAGCGCCAAGGGATCGGGTCATTGGGGTCATTCCACGGGCGATCGCGCCAAGTTTGGCCTGACCGTGCCTGAACTGTTACAGGTGGTGCAAGACTTACAAGCGGTGGATTTACTCGCCTGTTTGCAATTGGTACATTTTCACGCGGGGTCACAGATCGCGTCGATCAGTGCGATCAAGGATGCGATCCGGGAAGCCAGCCAGCTCTATGTCGCATTAGCCAACCTGGGCGCACCCTTGCAATATTTGGATGTGGGCGGCGGCTTGGCGGTGGATTACGACGGCTCCAAAACTAACAGCGCCGCCTCCAAAAACTACAATATGCAGAACTACGCCAATGATATTGTGGCGGAGGTTAAAGAAGCCTGCGAAGCGGCGGCTGTCTCACCACCGATCCTCGTCAGTGAGAGTGGTCGAGCGATCACGGCGCACCAAGCCGTACTGATTTTTGACGTGCTTGGCGTCAGTCACCCAGCACAAGTGGCAATTCCGGACATTACCCCCGATGCCCATTTGTTGCTGCGCAATTTTGCTGAGACCTACGACAACATAACGACTGAGAATTACCAAGAAGCCTATAACGACGCGATTCAATTCAAAACTGAGGCGATTAGTCTGTTTAACTTTGGCTATCTTTCGTTGGTTGAACGAGCGCAAGCCGAGCAGTTTTATTGGCATTGTTGCCACAAAATCAGCCAAATCACTCGTACCCAAACCGATGTGCCGGATGGACTGGTGGAACTGGAAAAAACTATGGCGTCTATTTATTACACCAATCTCTCGGTGTTTCAATCAGTACCAGATGCCTGGGCGATCGCGCAGCTTTTCCCAATTTTGCCGATCCATCGTCTAGCGGAGGAACCGACGGAACGGGCGATTTTGGCGGATCTCACCTGTGATAGCGACGGGCAGCTTAACCGCTTTATCGATCGCCACGGTGGGCCAAAAGACTGTTTAGAACTCCACCCGTTGCACTGTAATGCATCAGGTCAGCCTGAACCCTATTATTTAGGGCTATTTTTGGTGGGTGCGTATCAAGAGGTGATGGGCAATTTGCACAACCTCTTTGGGGATACGAATGTTGCTCATATTAAGATGACGCCCCAGGGCTATCAGGTACAGCATGTGGTTAAGGGCGATACTATTGCTGAAGTGCTGCAATATCTGCAATACAACCCGGATGATCTAGTGGAGACTTTGCGCCAACACACAGAAGCCGCGCTCCAAAGTCAGCGCATTACCCTGGCTGAAGCGCGACGGCTGTTGCAGAATTATGAGCAGAGTTTACAGCAGTATACTTACTTGAGTTGAGCTAAAAATCCAAGTTAGTGGACAATTTCTGTCAAGAATCACAGGTAAAGTAGATTACTGTAATGCCCGAGATGATTTCGTAAATAATTTAAGAGTTGGTGTCCACAAACGGCAATAGCGTTTTCATATGACGAACAGATCATCCACTCCAATGTTTGATCAAACCAGTATACTTCTTCGCCAGAGAAGCTCTCATGCAATGGATCAGCAGCGTAAGAGTTACCATATCTGCAATATACAAGAACTCTTTTGATCTTCTTGCCCTTGAAGAATTTTTTGAGTATATTCCGACCATTTTGATCGAGAAACTCAAACTGGAGTAGAGTCTCTTGATTTGATATAGGTTTGTGTTCAAGAGGATAGTAGTCATAAGAGTTGTCTACAGACCATCTATGACACATTTGAGAAAATATTGTAGTACTTTCAAGATCGAAGTAATATTTGTATGGTAGAGGAACTATATATTGAAGATCTCGTTGAGGCAGATTTCGAATATACATGACGAATTTAGATCGTTCTGCCTCGACAGCTTCGAGCTCAATTTCGTTGACAAGATTCTCTACAGCATCATCAGAGCACTCTAAAGCGATTTGCTCAAGTTTCTCTAGGAGTTCAGGAACATCAGGTAGATTATTAGAATCCAACGACTCTACACCAACCTGCAAAGCATTTAGAATGAGGTAGCGGGGGAAAGTCTGAGATTCTCTCTTTGAATACTGTAACGAGAACCCTCGATTACTTTGGATTTTTGAATATTGTTCTGTCCAGTAATTGTACTGGTCGATGCAATATTTTCTTGCGTATGTATAGAGTTGTTCAGAGGTAAGCATTAGCTGAATAGCAGTAGGAACCAAATCCTAAACACTGAACTATCTGGTTCTGTCTAGAGGTATTCGACCACGAAGCACTTGTATATGTGTAGGAATAGAATTCTCGGCGCTCACGCCAGTGACACGCAAAACTATGCAAACTGTTGTCATTATTTGTGACCCTCGCCGTTAGTAGTCTTGGTTGCAAGCTAAAAACGTGACTTAGCAATACTCTATTCAAACAACCGAAAATAGGGATACCGCACTGGAATTCCTGGCTCTTTTTCGAGCGTGAAATTAATCACATGCCATTCCGGCGCTTCATCGCTGCCCGAACTAAACGCAACAGGCAAACCATAGAGCCGAGGCACACGATGGGTGCTTGTATCACTCGCTCGCCACGGGCCACTCCGCTCTAGATAAGAACTGACCAGCTCCTGATATCGTTGGGCAATAACCACCTTGGTAGCGCGATAACCTTGGGTGTAGAGGCGATCGAGCGCTTCATGAATTTCAAAACGAATCCCATCCGGATGGGTATGTTGGCGATACCATTCCCCCTCCCACTGCCGCCAATGCCGCCCCGATTGTAAATGAACCAACTCACTGGTTTTCGGATCGGCTTCAAATGCACCGTGACGGGGGCAAAGATAAGTGTCCGTCAGGGTCAAAGCGGGAATCACCTGCCGACAATGGGGGCAGTTGATCTCAGCACCAAACATGGGGTATTGCAGGACAGGATTGATCATGGTCGGCCACGAAGGGGAATAAATGAAAGGCTGATTGGGCGGTCTTAATCAGCAGCTTAGTGCGCACTCTCGGCTTTATTATAGTCCGTACACCTTCGGGAGATAAGCACCTCCCTAGAATGAATGTCAGAAAATCCCCCAAAACTTCCGCGAAATGTTCCTTGGCCGATGCCTGAGATATCTGCTACGGCTTTTGTGGCGAGCAATGCCACGGTATTAGGGCAGGTACAACTAGAGTCCGGCGCTAGCGTTTGGTATAGTGCCGTTTTGCGCGGTGATGTGGAAAAAATTGTGGTGGGTGCCCATAGTAATGTGCAGGATGGCGCAGTGCTCCACGGCGATCCAGGGCAGCCTACGGTGCTTGGAGACTATGTGACGGTGGGCCATCGGGCGGTGATTCACTCTGCTCATATTGAGTCGGGCTGTTTAATTGGGATTGGTGCGATCGTGCTCAATGGAGTGCGGGTGGGGGCAGGCAGCATTATTGGTGCGGGCTGTGTCGTAACGAAAGATGTGCCGCCGCGATCGCTTATGCTCGGTATTCCTGCCAAGAAAATCAAAGATGTCTCTGACGAACAGGCAGCCGACTTGATCGAACATGCCAAGAAATATGAAACCCTGGCGCTGGCCCATGCAGGCAAGGGTCAGGATCTCGGATTTTCGGAGTAAATGATCATGGCAAAAATCTCTGCAAACCAACCAACCAGCGTCTGGCAACTCAAACCCTGGTGGTGTCAACCGTGGTCTATTTGGTTGACAGGTAGTGGCGCGATCGCCACCAGTTGGCTTATCTTCCATCGGGTTTGGCTGACGGGCCTCGTTGGGCTACCGCTAACGGTATGGATGATTTACTTTCTGCTCATCTATCCGCGCTTGTTTGCACAAATGATGCAAGAGTCTGAGCCGCGCTAATCAAATCAATATCATCTCGCTCACTGCACTTGCATTAGCCCATGCGTTTGCAATTCCAGAATAAACGCTTGTAAATCTTGCCGGAGTATCTCTGGCTCCACCTCATATTCTGCCAATAAACTTTCATACGCTGCTTGTATCGATGCTGCGTCAGTCAGCACCTGCACCATACGGGTGCCCACATCATCCAGACCAAAATATTGCTCCGTGTTGAGATCGAGGAGTACAGCTTCTCCAGCAAGATCTTGAATCAACACATCTGGAGCAAGACGCAGTTGAGCGTTCCAATCTAGGTCAAGCATGAGGCACAATAACGTTCGATGAGCAAGATCGCCACAATATCATCAACCGGACAAGGGGGCAGCCGCATTCCCTGGGGAATTAAACGCTGTAGTCCCCGAGGCGGGTACATCTGCCAATAGCGATCGCGGGCTTCTAGGGTGCTATTACGTTCATCCACCAAGGTAATGGGAATCATCTGGGGGCATTGCTCACGGAGGCGATCGCGCCATTGCTTCGATAAGGTCTGGTTGCCCAACACCACTCTTTCGGGTTGATATGTTTGCAGCAGCTCGGCAATCGTTCTTTCAACTTCGGCTGTTGCTA
Source organism: Spirulina sp. SIO3F2 (assembly GCA_010672165.1). Classification (GTDB taxonomy): domain Bacteria; phylum Cyanobacteriota; class Cyanobacteriia; order Cyanobacteriales; family Spirulinaceae; genus SIO3F2. The sequence continues at coordinate 7,045 of JAAHHN010000210.1, forward strand.
CGACCGCGTGATACAAAACCGTATCCGGGAGCGTCATCACCGCGATCCCGCATTTATCTCGACCCGGATCAAACCCCAAGATCTGGGTCAAGCTGTCGTTCTCTTCAATGGTGTTTTCATCCTTCATCGACCTGCTTTGATTTCTCCCTGGCTACACCTTGACCTGATCCAAGGGCGCACAAAATGTGTCTAGCCCTTGCTCCAAAACATAGAGAACGACAGGCGTCGCCAAGATAGCCGGCAGCAAATCGGCGGTGGCGACTGTAATGATAACTTTGTCGATCGCTCCGGCCTGGAGATTCTGGCGGGGAATTTCTGCACAGAGCAGCGCCCGACAGCGTTTGGCTAAATCGGCCAACCAAGCACTATTGTCTTCCTGCGGGAATTGACCCGCTTGGATTGCCAGAGAAATAGTCGCATCTTCAAGATCGCCCTCACAAGCTTCGATTTCCCGTAAGGCTTCGAGAGCAGGCGGATAGCTGGCAAGCTGGGTTCGTAATTGCCCCAATTGCTCAGGAGTGACGGTTGCCATTGTGCGCTAGGTTTAGATGGAGAGAACGCTCTTTATTCTAGCTATGCTCACTGCTCTCGACCATCAGTTGATTGTTTCTTGCCAAGCGCCTCCCGACTCACCGCTCTACGCTCCGGAAATGATCGCCGCGATCGCCAAGGCTGCGGTTTTACGCGGGGCGGCAGCCGTACGAATTGATACCCCTGCCCATGTCAAAGCTGTGCGTCAAGCCCTGCCCCAAATTCCGATTATTGGCCTCTGGAAGCAAACATTTCCGGGCTCGGAGGTCTACATTACCCCCCGATTTGCCGATGCAATGGCGATCGCCGAGGCCGGGGCGGACATTATTGCGATTGATGCGACCCTGCGCGATCGGCCGAATGGTGAGCAACTCCCGGATTTGGTGCAACAGATTAAAAATAAGCTGGGGAAAAGGGTGATGGCTGATGCCGATGACCTCGCGGGCGCTAAAGTTGCGGTGGAGGCAGGGGCAGAAATTGCCGGAACTACGCTCTACGGCTACACCACTCAAACGCGCCAAGATCAGCCACCAGCCTGGGCATTGTTAGAGAAAATCGCCACGCAGCTTGATTGCTTCACGATTTGCGAAGGCGGTATTGCAACGCCAGAGATGGCTCAGCAAGCCCTAGATTTAGGTGCAAATGCGGTGGTTGTGGGTACGGCAATCACGGGCGTTGATCTCAAGGTGCAAGCGTTTATGAAACCGTTTGAGACGTAATGTTACTGCGCAAGCTTAGAACAGCGTGGCGGCTCTCTCCTGAGGCGCGATCGCAGTTTCGGACAGCCTATTTGCTCTTGTTCTGGATTGCGATCGCTATGCATCTAAGAGGTCTACGTTGGACAAGGCAACGGTTACGGCGCTGGAGCGATTCTCCCTCTAATCCTCGCCCTGACGGACTTAAAACGACCCTCGCAATGGTACGCCTTGCTGTGCGCTATAGTCCTTGGGCAAATTGTTTGCGGCAATCTCTGACCCTCTGGACAATGCTGCGCTGGCAGGGCATGGCAACGGAGTTACGGATCGGGCTGCGTCGAGTTGAGGGCAAAGTAGAAAGTCATGCCTGGCTGGAATATCAAGGGCAAGTGATTGGCGATCGTCCGGACGTTCAACAGGATTATCGTGCTTTCGAGGCGGCGATCGAGCTGTAAGTGAATCCATTGTCAGACTGCGTATGATAGGCCTGTAAACCTCTACGTCAGTTCTGACTCCAATCACTTCTATGTCCTGCCCAGAAGTCGCTTTAGCTATTTTGTACCAACGTGGTCAGTTCCTGATGCAACTACGTGATGATATTCCCGGCATTGCTGCTCCCGGACTCTGGGGCTTTTTTGGTGGGCATATTGAACCGGGTGAAACCCCTGAAATTGCTCTTATTCGCGAAGTGGAAGAAGAAATTGGCTATGTGCTCATCACTGCTCCTCACAAAGTGGGCATTGTCGAAACCGATCGCGTAATTCGCCACATCTATGCTGCACCCCTCACAGCAGAGTTTGAGCAGTTACAACTTAATGAAGGCTGGGATCTTTCTCTGGTTGCCCCTAAAGCGATCGCCTTAGGGGAGCAATATTCGCCCATTGCCCAACAAGTCCGGCAAATCAGTCCCCCCCACCAGAAAATTCTGCTAGATTTTATAGAGGGCAGTCTGATTGATTGGCGCAATGTTCCTTAGGAATTTGTGTCAAAATTAGAACGATTGAACTTGGCTTGCCACTCATCAGCAATCAGACCTCCGTGTCTAAGGGGTCAGTGCTATGGTTTGGTCTGGGTTTTAGACAATTCCCAGTTTTAGACAATTCCCAAACTGTCCCCGAACGCTGAGAAAAGTGGTATTGCCTCTCTAACTTGATAGATAAGCAGACTTAAAATCGCTAGACCATCTCTAGTCTTGCGATTTGGTTACGCAGCATCCATAAAATGCCCCCTTTAACAAGCCCCACCAATCATCAGAACGAGACGATGAATCATCCCCGTAAGTTTCCGACTTGGCTCTCCACATTGGCATTAAACAGTGCTTTAGCAACTGTTGCCACAGCTTCGATGATGACAACGGGGATTATTCCGGCTGTACAAGCTGCTTTAGAAGAAAGTCCAAAAACTGTTGTGGATGAAGTCTGGCAGATTGTCAATAATGAGTTTGTAGGTATTGGTGCTGAATTTGATCCGGAAGATTGGCAAGCAACCCGTCAAGATTTACTCGCGCAAAACTATAGTTCATCCCAAGACGCCTACACGGCCATTCGCAAAGCCCTCAAAGGACTCAACGACCCCTACACTCGTTTCCTTGACCCCGGTGAATATGCTCAACTCACCAACCAAACCAGTGGTGAACTCTCGGGTGTGGGTTTACAACTCACGGTTGATGAAGAAACCAGCGCCTTGGAAGTGATTCGCCCGATCCCTGATTCGCCAGCTGCGGCAGCTGGCATTGAAGCAGGCGATCGCATTCTGCGAATTAATGATCGCCCCACCTCCCTGATGGATGTTGAAGATGCGGTGAAACTTCTCGGTGGAGAAGAAGGCTCGACTGTGCGGTTGCAATTAGTCCGCCCCAGCCAAGGTCTCTACGAAGTCGAGCTAGTCCGTGCGCAAATTGAAGTGCCTGTGTTGCATTATGCATTGCACGAAGAAAGCGATCTCCAGATTGGCTATATGCGTCTTGATGAGTTTAGCTCCCATGCGGCTGAACAAATGTCCACCGCCATTGAAGAGCTAGAGAGTCAAGGTATAGATGGATTTGTCTTGGATCTGCGCGGTAATCCGGGGGGCTTGCTGTTTGCCAGTGTTGATATTGCTCGAATGTGGCTCGAAACGGGTGATATCGTCCGTACAGTGGATCGTCGAGGGGGCGATCGCCAATATTCTGCGAACCGGACATCGATTACCGATTCACCCTTAGTGGTGCTCATCGATGGTTATTCGGCAAGTGCCAGCGAAATTCTGGCGGGTGCCCTTAAAGATAACAATCGAGCGACGCTGGTAGGCAGCCGCACCTACGGCAAAGGCACAGTTCAGTCTGTGCATCAACTTTCTGACGATTCCGGATTAGCTGTCACCATCTCACGCTATTTCCCTCCCAGCGGCATCAATATCAACAAGCATGGAATTGCGCCGGACGTTGTCTATGACCTCAGCCGAGAGCAGTATCGTCTGCTGCGTACCAATCCGTCTTTACAAGGCACAGACCGCGATCCGCAGTATCAACGGGCGATCGCAACCCTGCAAGAACAGCTCTTGGGACGGGTAATTGTACCTGCCTTGCCAGAGCCGATTACATTGAATAGCGATCGCTAAGCTGCGTCAATCCCAGATACCCTAGAAAAAATAGCCAAAACACATGGGGGCAAGTTTGAAACCTGCCCCCATGTGTTTAATGCTCGATCATATTATATAGATAATCTGGATACAGAAGAATAAACGTGCCAAGAATTTACAGCGTCAACGACTGGGCATTCGTCTCAATCAATTCCGCCAAATCCTTCAAGAATGCCGCTGCATCCGCACCATAAATGATGCGATGATCGCAGGTTAGGTTAACTTGCATTTGTTGCTTAATGCCAAATTGGCCTGCGCCGATTGCAACCATCTGGGGTCGAGATGCACCCACCGCGAGGATCGCACCCTGACCTGGCGGCAAAATCGCATCAAAGCGATCGACGCCAAACATGCCTAAGTTGGAAATGGTAAATGTGCCACTGTTGTATTCATCGGGTTGTAACTGCTTGGCACGAGCACGATTGACTAAATCTTTCCAAGTGCGAGAGAGGCTATAGATATCCATTTGATTCGCGCCCTTAAGCACAGGAGTGATCAACCCGCCATCTGGCATCGCGACGGCAACTGAAACGTTAATGCCACTAGAATAGCTGATGCCATTTTCTACATAGGCAGCATTCACAATCGGGTGCTTCTGGAGTGTCACCGCTACGGCTTTAGCAAGCAGCGCCGTCATCGTCACGCCCTTGGGCTTGATTTGTTTATAAAGGGCATCTAATGCATCCGTTGTAATCGTATAACCCACACGGAAATCAGGTACTTGCAAGCTCGCCATCATGTTGGTGACCACTGCTTTTTGCAAGGTGTTCATTGCCTTCACTTCACCTGGCGTAGCAGGAGCGGCGACAAGAACCGGAGCAGGAGCAGGGGGTGCGGCAGGGGCAACGGCGGTCACGGCAGGAGTGGGCACAACTGCGGTGCTGGAGGTGCGGCCGGCTGCCTGTTCCACATCAGCTGCCACAATGCGACCGTGGGGGCCAGTGCCCTGGAGAATAGCGAGATCGACTTTGAGTTCTTTCGCGAGCTTCTTGGC
>JAAHHN010000211.1 GCA_010672165.1 Spirulina sp. SIO3F2
TGCTTCGCCCTGTGAGTGCCACATAGCCGGCCAAACTCCGGTGGGTCATGGGCACAGTAGTTTCATGGAATTTTAAGTCGGGCAGGGAGTCATTTTGGGCCACCTTGAAAATTAGCCGTGGACCCTCCTCGCCCTGATCAATCAAAAATACGCTGCCTGCATCACTACAGGTAATCTCACGGCTTTTGGTCAAGATCATCGCCAAGAGCGATTCGAGATCTTCAACACTTGAGAGGGCATTGCCGATCGTCAGCAGTTGCTCAACCAGTTCTAGCCGTTCGGTTGAGGCAGTGAGTAAGTCCGGTGCAATTGGGGGAGTCAAAGAAGCCACCATTTCAGTATAGAAAAGGCTAATGCCAGAAATTTAGTCCTCTGATGCTCGAATTCGGTAGCATAGCGACACTATCGTGAAATCGACCAAAAACGCTAAGCTGAGGGGTGGCAATTTTGTGATTTTTATCTGCATCCCTGGCGCTATGGCGACGATTAACGACAACTACCGCAAACTAAAGGCTGGCTATCTCTTTCCAGAAATCGCCCGCCGTGTTCGAACCTTTACTGATGCTAACCCTGATGCTCCTATTATTAAGCTTGGCATCGGTGATGTCACGGAACCATTGCCGGAAGCTTGTCGCACTGCCATGACCCAAGCGATCGCGGATATGGGCGATCGCGCTACCTTCAAGGGTTATGGCCCGGAACAGGGTTATGGTTGGTTGCGGGAGGCGATCGCCGCTCATGACTTCCAATCTCGCGGGGCGGACGTGGATGCCAGCGAGATTTTTGTTTCCGATGGCGCGAAATGCGACAGCGGTAATATTCTGGATATTTTTGGCCATGACAATATCATTGGAGTCACTGATCCTGTCTATCCGGTTTATGTGGATACCAACGTCATGGCCGGCAACACCGGTGACGCCAATAATTCCGGAGAGTATGGCGGCTTGGTCTATATGCCGATTAGCGCCGCCAACAACTTTGTAGCCCAAATCCCGAGCCAAAAGGTGGATCTAATTTATCTTTGTTTCCCGAACAACCCCACTGGCGCTGTTGCGACTAAGGAATACCTCAAGCAATGGGTGGACTATGCCCTAGTGCATGGCTCAATCATCCTCTTTGATGCGGCGTATGAGGCGTTTATCACAGATGAAAGTTTGCCCCACTCGATTTATGAAATTGAGGGGGCACGGAACTGTGCGATCGAGTTTCGTTCCTTCTCCAAGAATGCAGGTTTTACCGGAACTCGCTGCGCCTTTACCGTTGTGCCCAAGTCCTTGATGGGCAAGGCGGCGGATGGCTCGGATGTAGCGCTCCACGGCCTGTGGAATCGTCGCCAATGCACCAAGTTCAATGGTGTTTCTTATATTGTTCAGCGTGGGGCTGAAGCGGTCTATTCCGAGGCAGGTCAGGCGCAGACCAAGGCGTTGATCCAGTTCTATCTAGAGAATGCCGCGATCGTCCGAGAGAAACTCACGGCGGCAGGCCTAACGGTCTACGGCGGCGTGAATGCGCCCTATGTGTGGGTTAAAACCCCTGATGGCGTCACAAGCTGGGATTTCTTTGACCAATTGCTCCAGAAAGCGAATGTGGTGGGTACACCAGGTTCGGGTTTTGGCGCGGCGGGTGAGGGCTATTTCCGCATTTCGGCGTTTAATAGCCGCGCGAATGTCAATGAAGCGATGCGCCGGATCAGCGAGAATTTCTAAGCAAATTGGGCTTGATGAAATTGAATCGGGGCAGCTTGTGCCTGCCCTGCTTCACCCTTTATGATCGCCACAAGCTGATACAGGTTGGGCAGATTGCTAGAATGTAAGCAGTCTAAATTCGGTTCCCGCCTTGGCTAAAGATGTTTTCCATAACGCCGTTAAGCAAGCGTTAGTTCAGGATGGGTGGACGATCACTCATGACCCGTTAACCTTGAGTGTCGGGGGTGTGGATATGGCGATCGATCTGGGGGCAGAGCAGCTAATTGGTGCAGCCCGAGAAAACCAATTGATTGCAGTTGAGGTAAAAAGTTTTTTAGCCCAATCCTCAGCAATCTCAGAATTTCACACTGCTTTGGGGCAATTTCTCAACTATCGTTCAGCTCTACATCAACGCGAACCTGAACGCATATTGTGGTTAGCAATCCCGATCAACGCACAGATCAGTTTCTTCCGGCGTGAATTCCCACAGTTGATGATACGTGAACATCAAATCAAGCTATTGATTTATGATCCTGAAGCAGAGGTAATTGTTGAATGGAAAAACTAGAACGATATCGAGCAATTGTCCAGAATTTATTGCTCGATTGTGCCCGTCACAAGCCTGCTCACGGCGAAATTGAAATTGAGCCGATTTTTGACCAAGAACGCGATCGCTATCAAGTGATCCACATCGGTTGGCACGGCAAAGAATGGATTCACGGCGCGATCGCGCATATGGACATCAAAGCCCAAAAAGTTTGGCTGCAATGGAACACCACAGAGCGAGATTTAGCAGCGGAGTTGGTAGCGGCAGGGATTCCAGCAGAGGATGTTGTGTTGGGCTTTCACACCCCGTTTATGCGGCAGTTTTCAGGCTATGCAGTGAGTTAACGAGTGGGTTGCGTTACGCAGGAGCAGGAATTGTTCTGTTTCCCGTGATTTTTCCCCACCAATGTATCCTCCAGATTAGCGATCGCACAGGTGTCACCGATTCAAAAGCTGTATTCTTATTGCAGGATGCAGCGATCGCAGCATGATTCCTGACTCTCTATCTATAAATTAAGTGCCAATTCTTCTCAGAGTTGTGGCGTGCTAATTTCAGGAAATCTCTTCCTAAGAACGTGTTTGAAACGTCAGCCCAGATCTTCTGGTAGCAAGACTTTTCGGAATTTCAGCCAAAATCTTGAAAAGCACCATGACCCAAGGAGTTCAGAGAACTGTTCAAGCACCTTTTAGGATGTGGGAACTAATGCGAGAATGGCACAAAAAACGGCTAGCCAATTCAAGCTAACCGTCCAACCACGTTGAAACTTGTTGAGAAAAAAGGGAGTGCTGTTGCTACCAGCCTTGCTCAGACTGGGCGAGAACATAATGGGCGACGTTATCAATCTGCTCAGGCGTCAGGCGGCCCTTGAAGGACGGCATCGCTGCTTTACCGTTGGTCACTTGGGTGGTGATCGCCTCAATAGAGTTCATGGCGTATTTTTCCAAGTCGGTTTTTTGTAGTGTTTTGGCAGGGTTCACCGCGTTCTTCCCACCTGCGTGGCAAGCAGCACAGTTGGCATCAAACACTTGCTTGCCTTGGGCTGTATCTGCTGCTAAAGCAGTTTGGGGAAATGCAAGAATAAAGGCTGCGATCGCAGCTAAGGCAACGGAGAGAATAGTTTTAAACGACATAACCTTCTAAATTCAATTAAATTTTGCAAGCTCAGATTCAGGTTCCTTTGCATTCTCAGCAATCCCTTTTACACTGTCAAAAGACGCTTTGTCGTAGATTGCGAATCGTAACAAATTCTTCAATGGCTCCCCTTCCCAACCGCCGCCCGAAACAGTTGTCGCTTGGCCCCCTAGAGCGCGAAATCCTGGAAATTCTCTGGGATCTGGGCACAACAACTGCTAAAACTATTCACGATCGCATCCTCAGCGACCCGGATCGGGAGTTGGCATATACGTCTGTCACGACCGTGCTGAAGCGCCTGCAAAACAAAGGCTGGGTGGTCTGCGATCGCCGTCAAAAAGTTTATCAATGGCAGGCGCGTACCTCTAAAGCGCAAGCTCAGATGCTTTGGTCTCATGCCCAGATGGAGGCATTTTTGGCAGTGAGTAACCCGGATATTGTGGCGGCGTTTGCCGATAGCTTGGATACCACCAGCATGGATAAGCTTGATGCGATCGCAGCCAAGCTCAAAGCCATTCGTCAGGCACGGGAGGACACCTAATGCATCTACTGATGATTCTGCTGGGAATAAGCACCGCTTGGCTGTTGCGTCAGGCCTGGTCACCAAGCCATGGAAGCTGGCAAACCCGCTGGAATCAAGCACTTCGTACTTTTGTTCTACCGCCCGTGGTGCTCTTGATGACGGCGATCGCCGTCATTTGCATGGGACGACAGGGCTGGATGGTGTTTGGTCAGGAAGGCTGGTTTTATGTTTGGGTGGCTTTAGGCTACGGGATGATGATCTTGACGTTACTGCTGCACCTGGGTTGGCAGAGTTGGCAATTCCAACGCCGTTTAAAGCAGCGTTATCCGTTGAGCAACTGTTGCGGTGAACCGTGCCGCCTGCTCAACACACCGATTCTCTACAGTGCGCAAGTTGGCCTGTGGCAACCGGAACTGTTGGTGAGTCAGGGGTTGGTTGATGTCCTCAACCCGGAACATCTGCAAGCGGTGCTCTGCCATGAGCAAGCTCATCGCTATTATCACGATACCTTCTGGTTTTTCGGGTTGGGGTGGCTGCGGCGCTGCACCTTTTGGCTCCCCCAGACTGAAGCATTGTGGCAAGAATTATTGCTGCTCCGAGAAATGCGAGCCGATCGCTGGGCCGCTCAATACACTGATCCCCTTCTACTCGCTGAAGCCTTGCTTACTGTAGTGCGATCGCCTGCCGAGTTCCCGTCGGAGTTTTGTGCTGCGTTTGGTGAGATAGAGGGAGGGCGCGATCGTTTCACCGAGCGTATTGAAGCGATTTTTGAGCCTGAAGCATCGCAAGCAATGCCCCAGCCTAGCTATGGTTGGCTACTGTGGGGATTGCTCCCACTCTTATTGGTTCCATTTCATAGTTAGTGCCCCGACAGGCCTGGATGCAAATGCATCCAAAATCATTAAAATCAATTTGCTATTGTTCCTGACTGCTTTAGTAACGAGTTGTTCATGCCCGTGTGATATGAACGAAGCAGTCTTCATCTGCCCTGCGCTAGAGATCGTGTCGCATCCATCCTGATTAGGGATGATTGGGTGGGTAATGAGAGTCAATCATGCGGATGATTTTTTGGATCGGCGCTGAAATCATCGATTTTGCGTTGAGTTGACCCCTAGCAATAGCAGGCTGGAATCCTCATCTGCTCGTTGACAGCCCAAACTGCCCGATGCCTAAAGTGTTCTGGCCCATACATTCACGGAGAAATAGTTGTGTACGGTCTTGTTAATAAAGCAATTGAAGATATGGTTCGCTCTAATTATGGAGAGGAAACGTGGCAAGAAATTAAGCAACTCGCCCAAATTGACTTAGAGAAATTTGTCAGTATGGAAGGCTATCCCGATGATGTGACCCATCGATTAGTTAAGGCCGCAAGCCAAGTTTTATCCATCTCACCATCCAAAATCATGGAAGCTTTTGGTGCTTACTGGGTTCAATATACAGCCCAAGAAGGATACGGCGAACTCTTGGATATGAGCGGTGATGATTTGCCCGAATTCTTGGAAAATTTAGATAATCTCCATGCACGTGTCAGTGTTTCATTTCCCAAACTCTCGCCACCGTCTTTTGAATGCGAGGAAGAACAAGAAAACGCATTGACCCTGCATTACCATTCCCAACGAGAGGGATTGGCTCCGATGGTGATTGGTCTTATTGAAGGGCTCGGTGAGCGCTTTGAGACCGAAGTAAAGATTCAACAAACTCAAGATCGAAATGATGGTTTTGATCATGATTCATTCTCGATTGAATACAAAGATAAGTCAGCAAAGTAATGATCAAGTATGAGTGATTCTAGATCATCAGAGATCAGCTTTGATTCGGAGCTATTACTTGAACTATTTCCGTTTCATCTAGTTCTAGATCGTGATCTGACTATTGTGCAAGTAGGTCATGTTCTAGAGCGAATCAGTAGCATTTCTCTAGTGGGTAGTTCACTCCAAGACTGCTTTGAAATCACTCGACCGGGCTTGAATATACTTGACTTTGGAATGCTCAAGAAGCGATCGCGATCGCTTTTTCTGTTAAAGTCTAACTCCAATCAAATCCACCTTCGCGGTCAGATGATTTATCTCAAAGCATCTGACTCGATATTTTTTCTTTGTCATCTTTGGATTACCGCAAAATCCCAGGTGAGTCACCTGGGTATTAAGTTGAAAGATTTTCCAATTCATGATCCAATCATGGATTTCTTATTTTTAATTCAGGCCAAAGACAAAACCCTCACTGAAGTTGAAGACCTTCTAGAAGAACTAACACTACAGAAAAGCCAACTCCAAACTGCTCTCGCTGCCCAGTCTGAGCTTGCAGCGTTGGCTGAGACTCAAGCTCGTCAGCTTCAGGCCACCCTTAATAAATTAAAACAAACTCAAACTCACTTGGTTCAAACAGAAAAGATGTCTGCACTGGGCCAATTAGTTGCAGGTGTTGCTCATGAAATCAATAACCCTATTAACTTTATTTCGGGTAACTTAAAATATTTTGAAGAGTATAGCCAAACCTTGATTGAGGTTATTAGGCAATGTCAACTTAGTTCACCAGAAGTCAGAACTCAGCTGAACGATATTATTGAAGCCGATGAGTTGGATTTCCTGATCGAGGATTTACCTCAAATTCTAGAATCCATGACCAATGGAACTGAGCGCATTCTTGGCATTGTCCAATCCCTCAGTACATTCTCGCGGCATGATCAAGAAGGGCCGAAGCTCGTCGATATTCATCAGGGGATTGAGAGCACATTACACATTTTGAAAAGTCGTCTTAATGGAAAAACAGGTGGCTCTCCCATTCAAGTACAGAAGGATTATGGGAAAATCCCTTTGGTTCAATGTTACCCTGGTCAGCTCAATCAGGTTTTTATGAATCTTTTGGTGAATGCGATCGATGCGATCGAAGACTGGCGTCAAAAGCGCAATGCTAAAAAAGTAGAAAAATCTCAGGATTATATCAAGATTTCTACAGAGACTCTCAATAAAAAACAAATCTTGATCCGGATCTATGATACAGGGGGTGGAATTGATGAAACCACGCAAAGGCGTCTTTTTGAACCCTTTTTTACAACGAAGCCTGTGGGTCGGGGTACAGGGCTGGGTCTGCCTATTAGTCATCAAATTATTGTGGAAAAACACTGTGGTCAGTTGACTTGCAATTCTCAACTTGGTCAAGGCACAGAGTTTATGATTCAAATTCCTCTTTCTCTGACTAGTAGCTTGAAGTCAATGGATGACTCGAAAAATGTATAAATACAGATAGACTTTTCAAGCAGTTTTCTTGTTACTGAGGACAAGGTCTATTTGGGAAAATCGAGGATTAATCATTGTTTAATCAATGATTTTTTAAAATATTTTTTTGAGGATTGTAGTTGCCGTATTGGTTGGCGAAGTGTTCACGGAGAAGAGCATGGACGAAGCGATAGCCGCCACCGACCCGTTGGAGAAAGCCGCGATCGCCTTACGATTGAAAACTTGACTTTTTCTCAATGCGTGTTTCGTAGATAATCACCAACTGCCCATCAAAGTCATAAAAACCCTGCTCCGTAAACACCAGATTGGGTGGGGCGTTAAAACAATTGGGTTCTACTACCTCTAGATCCAACTGTCGCACTTGCTCAATCAGCGGCTCAACCGCTGGCACTTGCATCACAAGACCCAGACGATGGGGTGCTGTGACCGGGGGCCAAGGGATGTTCTTCACCTCCGTGAGTGCCAAAGCTCGCAACTCATGCTCTGTACTTAACGCAGCGAAGGTCAACTCAGCGGTGGCTGGTAACTGAAACACCTGATAGAGATAGGAATCTGCCCCAGCTGCGCTCACATAGTCAAGTCGAAAACCCAACACATCACGATAGAGCTGGAGCGATCGCTCTAAATCCGCGACCAGCAAACAGGGTCGCTTAAGGTGTAACCCTGTTTTCCTAGGCGTGGTCGATTGTCGGGAGGCACGTTTATCCATCAGGGGTCGTTCAAGGCAGAGCGATGAGAGGAAAAGGAAGAAGTATATAGTTATGAAGAGCGCTCTTGAATGGGAATATAGGGCTGATTGTGAGCGCCTTGATAAATTTGGGTGGGGCGGAAAATTCGATTTTCATTAATTTGCTCCCGCCAATGAGCCAGCCAACCCGCCACCCGCGCGATCGCAAAAATCGGCGTAAACAGATCAGTCGGGATGCCCATCTTGCGATAGACCAACCCTGAATAAAAATCGACATTGGCATAGATGCCCTTATGACCCAGACGCTCTTCAACTACCTTTTCCAGTTCCAGGGCAATATCATAACGGCTGTCATGACCCATTTGGTCAAAGAGTTTCTCCGCCAGGTTCTGCAAGATGGTCGCGCGGGGGTCTTTGACCTTGTAGACGCGATGGCCAAAGCCCATAATCCGCTTTTTCTTCGCCATACAGTCATCCACATAGGCGGGCACATTTTCAACCGAACCGATGGTATCCAGCATTTCGATCACCTCTTCGTTCGCACCGCCGTGGAGGGGTCCAGCAAGCGTGCCCACCGCGGAGGCAATAACAGCGTAGGGGTCAGTCATGGTTGATGATGTGACCATCGCCGAAAACGTAGAGGCATTCATCGTATGCTCAGCATGGAGAATCAGACACACATCAAATAACCGAGCTGCAATTGGGTCAGGGACGCGCTCGGTGAGCATATAAAGAAAGTTTGTGGCATAGTCCAAATCATCGTTGGGCTGAATGGAGTCATTCCCCTGACGCATCAAGGAAAACGCCGCCACCATCGTGGGAATTTTGGCCAGCAAACGGACCACTGCCTCAAAAATATATTGGGAGTCATTGAGTGTTCGCCGTGAGTAAAACAAACCCAATGCTGCGGCTGAGGTTTGTAGTGAGTCCATGGGGTGTCCTGTTTCCGGAAAGCATTTCATCATGTCCCGAATCCGGTACTTAATGCGGCGATGGTAGCGAATTTCGGTCTTAAACGCGGTGAGCTGCTCGGAGGTGGGCAACTGTCCCCAAATCAATAGATAGGCTGTTTCAATAAAGGTACTTTTTTTAGCCAGTTCTTCAATAGGGATGCCCCGATATTCCAAGCGACCCTGTTGCCCGTCCACGAAACTGATCGACGATTCAGCAGCAGGAACATTTTCTAAGCCCGGAACATATTCACAAGCAGTCATGGCGGTCATAGCAATGCGGTATTGAGTAAGGAAAGATGATAAGCGGCGGTAGTTGTCAATAAACTTACCATTCCGCCAGGGGGGTGAGGGTAGCAGGGTTGAAGACCCTACTCTCGACCTTGGTGCTCAGGGTCACGACCGGGAATATTTTCCAGGGACGCCACCACTGCCTTGGAGGCAGCAATAATATCGCGTTCTTCACCACCAAGGTAGAGGCGGCCAAAACTGCCGATCGCAGAAACCTGCAAAATATTGATTGAGGCCGCTTTCTCCGCTTCATTGGCAGCTAAAGCTGCATAGGCAGCAGGCACAACCTCCAACACATAGAGCGTTTGACAGGCGAGAATCATTTGACCGCGACGGGTGCGATTAATCAGTTGAGCTTGGTGGGCGTCGAGGTTGCGGATAATTTGGCTGGAGATGATTTTTGGGCGCAGGCGATCGCGCTCACTAACCCCCAAGGCATCTAGAATCGCCTGACCTGCTGTACGGGTTTCGCCTTGACGGGGGGAATGGATTTCAAGCAAACCATAAAGACGTTCGACAAACTGTACCCCTGGACGCACGATTGTGGACTTGAGAGCCACATCAGTAATACGGTTGATTTCAATGCCAGGGGAAATTTCAATCCACAATGAGGTATCTCCGGGAAGCGGTAAAAAACCGAGCGCAACTGTGCCAATGTAAGCTGCGTGTTGGGGTTGAAGATTGTCTAAAAAAACGTAGCTACGCAACTCAATGGCCAAAACGTGTGTCTCCGCTGGGCTTACCAATAGAGCATTTTAGCGGGTGTTGGCCCCTTCCCTTAGTGCAGCAGACGACGGCGCAGACGATCAAGGGCATGGCAAGCACTACGATGACGAATTGTGGCGCGATCGCGGCCGCCAAATTGATATTCAAAAACAGCCACGGATTGATCTGGCCCAGCGATTCCCACATAGACCAATCCCACAGGTTTTGTAGGCGTACCGCCCTCAGGCCCAGCAATTCCTGTAATACTGATGCCCCAATCCGTTTGCAATGCTTGTTGCACCCCTAGCGCCATTTGCTTAGCAGTGGGCTCACTGACCGCACCAAACTGATTGAGCGTCTCTGGCATGACGTTTAACACAGCAGCCTTAACTTCATTGGCGTAGGCAATCACCCCACCCCGAAAATAGCTTGAACTACCTGGGATTTCTGTAAACATTGCGCCCAAGCCGCCGCCAGTGCAAGATTCGGCCACTGCTACGGTTTGCTCCCGCTCGTGCAACAGTTGGCCCACCACTGCTGCCAAGGTATCCTCATCCTGGCCAAAACAGTCCTCGCCTGCGATCGCCTTAATTTGTTCAGCCACGGGATTGATCATCGCAAGGGCGTCAGCCTCAGATTTAGCTCGGGCAGATAGTCTCAGACGCACTTCACCACCAGAGGCATAGGGGGCAACCGTAGGATTTTGCAAGTCAAAGAAGCGATCCACTTTATTGGCCAAGGTTGATTCGCCAATCCCCCAAAAACGGAGCACTTGGCTATAGATGATGCTCTCTCCCCAGCCCTGAGCCCGTAAAAAGGGGACAGCGGTATCCTGCCACATCTGATGCATTTCTGAGGGCACACCGGGGAAGGTCAGAATTTGAAGGGGTGATTGAGGCGACCAAATCATGCCAGGGGCTGTGCCTGTGATATTGGGTAAAATCTCTGCTCCCATCGGTAACAGCGCCTGTTTACGGTTGTTGTCGGTCATCTGCCGCTGCCGTTGGGCAAACTTGGTCGTAATATCTTGGATGACTTCTGGTCGCTCCACTAGGTCGGTGTTGAAGTAGGACGCGATCGCAGCCGTGGTCAAATCATCAGGTGTCGGCCCTAGGCCACCAGTAAAGAGCAGAATCTGAGAACGGGAGACTGCTAGCTCTAAAACTTGGTGAATGCGAGATTCGTTGTCCCCGACCACCGTTTGGAAATAATGGGGAATTCCCAGACGAGCTAATTCAGCGGCCAAAAACCGCGCGTTGCCATTGAGGATTTCCCCTAGTAGGAGTTCCGTGCCAACACAGATAATTTCTGCACTCATGAATTTTGTGGATTTGTGTGTTGATTGTGGGGCTGTTGCTCAACCCCGAACCTTACGACTATTGCGCCAGACTTGCCAGCTCACATAAGAGAGCAACAGGGTTGCTCCAATGGCGTAGCCCCAACCGTTGGGCAAATTTGAGAATCCTAAGGCCAGGGTTCCCACCCAAAGCGTAAGGGCATACATAAATAACACCGTTAACCGCTGGGAAATTCCGGCTTCGAGCAAACGATGGTGTAAATGACGTTTGTCGGCAATAAAGGGAGACTTGCCATGACTGAGACGCGACAAAATTACAGCAGACATGTCCAGAATGGGCACCGCCAAAATGAGATAAGGAAACAAGACTGCTGTCACGGCTGTGGCTTTAACCAAGCCAATAACACCCACTCCAGCCAGGGTAAAGCCCATAAAATATGAGCCGCCATCACCCATAAAGATCTGAGCCGGATTGAAGTTGTAGCGCAAGAAGCCCAGCGCTCCTCCAGCTAGAGCGGCGGCAAAGAGTGCAGCAGCAGGTTGGCCCATAAACAACGTGACAATCAGCATCACAACTGCCGCGATTCCGGAGACACCAGCAGCCAAACCATCTAAGCCATCAATCCAGTTGATCGCGTTGGCCATCCCCACAAGCCACAACACA
>JAAHHN010000212.1 GCA_010672165.1 Spirulina sp. SIO3F2
CCGGGGGGTTAAGAAAAAACGTCCTCCTCTCATTGTTGACCCTAGGCATCGACACCTCTCTACTGCCCGGAAGTTACAGGAGTATGCAAACTGATAGTAGACCTTCTCTTCAAGTTGAAAGGGCTGGCGATGCCCACCAGATATGGATTTTGAGCGATCACAAGGCGAGCATCATTCTTACTCCATACAAAACGGATTTGGTATTAGACTTCTTGCACGAATATTTCTAACCAGGTAGCCAAGATAGCGGCGCTATGTTTTTTTCTCTTTTGAAATGTTTGTAGGGTTGGCATTAACAATCCAACGTCTGTGCCAACTCCCAAGGCGTAATCTGACCACTATAGTCCTGCCATTGTTGATGCTTCAACTTCAAATAAGCCTGAACACAAGGCGCACCCATCGCTTGGGTTAAAACAGAATTTTGCTCTAACGCCCGGAGCGCATCGAGCAAATTTGTGGGCAAAGGACGAGCTTTTTCGGGGGGCAAGGGGTCGGTATAGCTGTTGTTATCAGAGCGATCGCCCGGATCAACCTGACGCTCAATCCCATCGAGCCCCGCCGCCACAATTGCCGCAGGCAACAGATACGGATTGGCTGCCCCATCGGCCAAACGTAACTCAAACCGACCCGCATCCGGAATCCGAATCGTATGGGTGCGATTGTTACCGCTATAGCTAATCGTGTTGGGCGACCAAGTTGCACCCGAGAGCGTCACTGGGGAATGAATCCGTTTGTAAGAATTGACCGTGGAATTGGCAAAGGCACAAAGGGCTGCTGCTGATTCGAGCACCCCGCCAATAAACTGATAACCCAAAGTAGAGAGCCCCAATTCTCCTTTCGGCGCGGCAAATAAATTGGTCTCCCCTGCCGTATCCCACACCGAAAGATGGGTATGACAACCATTCCCCGTTAAGCTGGCAAAGGGTTTAGGCATAAATGTTGCCTGGAAACCGTGCCGCTCGGCAATGGTTTTGACCATGTATTTGAAAAAGGCCTGGCGATCGGCTGTCACCAGCGCATCCGCGTAAGTCCAGTTCATCTCAAACTGACCGTTGGCATCCTCATGGTCATTTTGGTAAGGCTGCCACCCCAGCAGAATCATGGCGTCACAGATCTCGCCAATCACATCAAAGCGGCGCATCAGCGCCTGTTGGTCGTAGCAGGGCTTGGCCTGGCGATCGCGCCCATCAGAAATCTCATGCTCCTCCGCTGAGAGCAAAAAGAACTCACATTCCACTCCAGTTTTAATGCGGTAGCCCTTAGCTTTAGCCTGTTCCAGAACCCCTTTAAGCACCAAGCGGGGCGTTTGGGCGAGGGGTTGGCCATCCACCCCATAGAGATCGGCCGGCATCCAGGCTACATCAGGCTGCCAGGGCAACTGAAACAAACTTTCGGGATCAGGAATTGCCAAAATATCCGGGTTAGCTGGCGTCATATCCAGCCAGGCCGCGAAGCCCGCAAACCCTGCCCCATTGGCCGCCATCTCATCAATACTCTGAGCCGGAACCAACTTGGCCCGTTGCACCCCAAACAAATCAGTAAAGGAGATCAGAAAATAGCGAATTTGGCGATCGCGGGCCAGTTCAGAGAGCTGCATAATTATCAAGAGTTCATACCAACACGGATTGCAATCGATTCAAGTAGCCAACAGTTGCGTTATCGCCGCCCGGATAAAGGCTTCATCCACCGGATTTTGATAAGGATTTCCCGCTCGATGGCCCCAAATGGAAGGAATGGGGTGGTATTGGGCTTGAGGAATTAAATCCGCCTCGGCTTGGCAGTCTTCTGGCGTGAAATAGAGGTCAGTGGTGGCTGGCATCACCAGCGTGCGGGCTTGAATCGATTGCAGCGCCAGTTTATAGTCCCCTCGGTACGTGGGATTGTCGCCTACGTCACAATGGAGCCAGGTATCAATCATGGCAAGCAAGTTGTGAGGGTCGCGCCGTCGGTAGCTGGCTTCCCAGCTTTGCACTAGATAATCTTCGAGGGTGGCATAGCCCAAATCCACATAAAGACGTTCTCGGTAATAGGCTTGGGAGGCCGCCCAACTGGCATAGATACGGGCATAGGCTCGAAAACCGCGATCGGGCACGGCCGTAAACCGCTCACCGTTCCAGGCGGGGTCAGCGGTGAGGGCAGCGCGTAAACTCAGCAGAAAAATGCGGTTGTGCTCGGTGGTGCGGGCGGTGCCACAGAGGGCAGCAATCCGTTGGACACGATCGCCACCTAACGCGCCCCAGTGGTAGGCTTGCTGTGCCCCCATTGACCAGCCATACACTAGGGCAATTTGTTCGATGCCAAAGACGTTTTTAAGGAGTTGGTCTTGGGCACGGATATTGTCGAGATGACTAAACCAAAAGCCTTGTTCTTGCAGGCCACAGTGGGTATTGGTGCTGGGGGAACTAGAAAGTCCATTGCCGAACAGATTGGGAATGATAATAAACCAGCGGCTGGGGTCAAGGATGCGATCGCGCCCAATCAGCCAATCGATATCCGTATGTTGTGCGCCGTAGGAGGTGGGGTAGAGGATGACGTTGGTGCGATTGTCATTCAACTCGCCGTAGGTTTGATAGACCAGTTGGGTGGTGGGCAAGGTTGCGCCACATTGGAGGGTGAAGTTGTTGAGGGTGAAGGAATGGGGTGATCGGGTCATCTGTGGCTAGATCGATGTGAGTACGACACAGCAGTTTTTAATAATTTGTAACGCGATGTGCAACTTTAAAATTCAGGAGATAAAATCCTCTGCAAGCCTTATGTGACAAGCATCATAGCGAACCTAATATTGAGTAATGTTGAGCCAATTTAGCCCAAAAGCAAGAAACTCAGTCCAATTTTCGATTTGTGATGACGGGCTTTTGGCGAGAGAAGTGCCTCAAACCCTTGTAAAAACGTTCGATTTTAGTTGCACATCGCGTTTGTAAGCATTTCACAGGAACTATGGAGACTTATAAGTCGTTTGATTGCTCCCTCACCCATTGCCGAAACTGCCTCAACGTCGCATTGCGCCCCTGAACTTTGCTCTGGGCCAAATAGAGAGGAATCACCGCACATAAATCCAAGCCTGGAAAATGCGGACTTTCTGAAACAACTCGATATTCTCCCCCTCGCAAAACATTGATCTGTAATTGGCCCCGCTCAAACCGCCACAACTCCGGCACTTGCAAGGCAGCATAAATCTCAGGGTGAGTCCGGGCCTCAGGGTGAGTCCGGGCGGTGATATCAATTTCGATTGCCAGGTCAGGAGGGGGTTCAGTGGCTAAATCAATACGCTTTTTACCCCGAACTTGGGCTTCATGCTCGATATAAAAACATTGATCCGGTTCTAGCCCTTTTTCTAGCCCTTTGCCCTGCGCTTTCTTAAACGTCGTTGAGCCCAGGGGCCAAAACTCAATCTCCAGTTCTTCGAGCAAAGTTTTCACCAAATCACCAATAATCTCTTTATTTGATTCATGCTCCGGTAACGGTGTCATAATTTCCAAGCTGCCATCTTCATAGGCCATTCGAGCCGCACGATGCTCCCCTAGATCTACCAAAATCTCTTCAAATTCTGGCCAACTCACATCCCGCAGGACAACCCGCTGTCCAGGGGGTACATGAATTCGATCTAAGGCAAGAAGCATGGTTGGCTGCTCCAAATTTGAAGATTGGCGGCTGATGTATCAATTCTAGGGGCTGTCCAGTTAGACTTCAAACTCTGGCTGTCATTGGCTTACAGCCCCTTTTCTTGTTTTTATAGTCGAGTGCTCTATCTCTATATCCCGTCAGGCTTCTGGTGTTAACTGACGACACGCCCTAAAAGCTGGCCACAATATCCCGATTTACCTTGAAATATCCTGGTTCAATATGGGCAAAATGCGCTTTTAATTGCGCATGGGCTTGGGGCAGTTGATGAAAAGGGATTGACGGATAAAGATGGTGCTCCGTATGAAAGGGCAGATTCCACATCAACCAGCGAAGCGGCAAGAGGGTTAAGGTGGTGCGGGTATTGGTTAATGGGTTGGCATCATGGCTACAGCCTGTATGTTCCGCTAGCAAAATCAATCGCAGTACAGGTTGACCTACTGCCAACGGCAGTAGCCATCCGGTCAAGATAAGTAGGGGATGGCCGAGTGCAACAGCCGCGATCGCGCCCCCCAGATAAACCACCAATTGCCATCGCATCGAGCGCATCACCTCATCTTGTGCCTCGGTTGCAATATAAGGGCAAGCGTCAAACTGCCCAGTTGCTACTTGATAATGACCCTTAATTTTACCCAGCCACCAGTCCAAACCACTGACTTGCTGACAATAGTCCCGCAGATTTTGGGGTTTGGGGTCTTCAAGTTCCGGGTCTTTGCCGATGATTTGGGTGTAGCGATGATGCCATTTATGATAGCGGCGATAGAACGTGCTGTTATAGAACGACAGCACCCCCGCCCACCAGGCCACAATGTCATTGAAACGCTGATTCGCAAAAGCGGTGCGATGGGCGCATTCATGGAGCGGCGCGAACATGGTGGCCAGGCTCACCCCGTAGATAAATAGGGCAATCCCGCTAAGAAGGATAGGGGTGGAATGGGGGGTCAGCCAAAGATAACCACTGATGCCCATCACACTCAGGTGTCCAACAAGTTGTACTGTGCCTCGTAAATTCGAGCGCCTATTGAGTTGGGCAAGTTGCTCGGTATTTAAGAGTTGTCGAGCCTGATGGGGCAATGTTTCAGACTGTGCTTCGATTTGACTGACCATAATGATTGATTCCTACAGCCTCACTTGTTATAACAAGTTAAATTCAGCGCTATTATAGCAACTGGTTATAATAAGTGGGTTAGACATGCAAAAACAGCATTTGATTTGGTTGTGTCGCAGCCCCTCCATTTGGATATCTCTGAACAGCTCCGTCAGCGCATTACCGCAGGCGACTATTTACCAGGGGCAAAACTTCCTAGTGAGCGCCAATTGATTGCAGAATTCCAGGTCAGCAGAATTACGGTTAGACGGGCGATCGCTAACTTAGTGGATCAGGGCCTAGCGATCGCCCATCAAGGCAAGGGCGTTTTTGTGACGGAACGACGTAAAGCCGTCTACACCCTTACCAGTCCAGGGCTATTTGTCGCCGAAGATCTCCAAAACCAAGGGATTGCGCTGACTGTGAAAACGCTTATCTTTGAACAAGTCACCCCGCCCCAATCTGTACAACAGCTCCTCCAACTCCCTTCCGCTGAACCCACTGCCTATTTACAGAAAAAAATCCTGCTGATGGAGCAGGTTCCCGGTTGTATGGACATCACCTATGTGTTGCCGGAGATTGGCGAATTGTTGGCGTCAGCGTTGCAACACCAGATGACATTTCCCGTCTTAGAGCGCCATAACATTCCGATTGAGCGGGTTGAAGCGATGATTGAATGTCAGAAT
The DNA here is from genome assembly GCA_010672165.1 of Spirulina sp. SIO3F2. Lineage (GTDB taxonomy): Bacteria > Cyanobacteriota > Cyanobacteriia > Cyanobacteriales > Spirulinaceae > SIO3F2. Next base: position 5,395 of record JAAHHN010000212.1, read on the forward strand.
GCTGATCCAGAACTCAGTCAACAGTTGCAAGTGCCCTTGGGTCACTCCCTGCTGACCTATCACCATACGGCCTATACGACGGGCGATCGCCCTGTGTTGCATGGAGCTTCAATTTCGCGGGGCGATCGCTTTTGCTATGCCGTGAGTTTAAACCATGCTCGTTAAGACCCAATACTGCCTTTGCTCCTCGGTAGCATAACCCTGCCACTTTTAAAACTGTCCAATTGTCCCAAAACGAGATCTACAATACTGAAAGATACTGGATACTGCTTGGCAATTTGTCTTACATCATTCTCCAAAATCATTCTATTCTCCCCGATTAACCTTTAGCTCAACTTGATCAATAAAGGTGTTGATTCGAGTTCAACGCCTTCCATTCAATTCAGTTTCAACACCGTTAAAATCATGGCTCAAATTTCCCGTCGGCATTTTCTCCAAGCCGCTGGTGCTGCCCTGACGACCGCTGGCATCAGTCGCTGGCAAACCGAACGCTATGGCAAAGTTCTTGCCCAGTCCACTCCCCGTAAACTGGCGCTACTGGTGGGGATTAACGACTATATAGATGCCCCTCTGGGAGGATGTGTTAACGATGCTATTTTGCAACGGCAACTGTTAATTCATCGGTTTGGCTTTAACCCCAAAGATATTCTGATGCTGTTTGATGGTGACGCCACTCGTGAAGGGATGTTGACGGCTTTTGAGGAACACCTAATCAAACAAACCAAACCAGGGGATGTCGTGGTGTATCACTTTTCTGGGCATGGCTCTCAAGTGCTTGATCCTCAACCTACACTCACGGACTTCACTGCTCCCTCAGGCACGGGCTTGAATGGTACGTTCGTGCCGATTGATGCGACCTTGCCGGAGACCTATCCGGCTGAGGGAGGAGCTGTCAAAGACATTATGGGACATACGTTGTTTTTATTGATGTCGGCGATTAAAACTGAGAACTTTACGGCGGTGTTAGACAGTTGTTTTTCGGGGTCAGCGACCCGCTCTAGTGGTGGGCTGGTGCATCGAGCTAGAGCTGGGGGGGAGACGATTGAAATTTCAGCCCTAGAAAAGGACTATCAAGCACAGTGGCTCTCACGTTTGGGGTGGTCGCACGAAGAATTTGTCCAGCGCTATCAACAGGGCATTGCCAACGGCATCGTTTTAGCCAGTACCCAACGGGATCAATATGCGGTTGATGAACAGCTTAATGGTTTTACGGCAGGGGCGTTTACCTTCCGGCTAACGCAACGGTTGTGGCAAATGGATACAACCCCCGCAGCGGTTATTGATTACATCAATAGCGTTATGCCGGAGGACTACGAGCAAAACCCACAAGTGGAAGCCGAGGCAGGCAGCAGCTATGCTCAAGACCCCATCTTCTTTGTGAAGAATTCGGCGGCAGTGGCTGATGCGCTTGTGGTGGAACGCCCCCAAGACAAAGCGGTTATTCTGCTGGTGGGAATTGAACCTGGAAAAATTCGTCGAGGCCAGGTGTTCCAGACGCGTGATCGTGGCGGTGAGGTGGCAATCGCATTTCGGGATGGTCTGGCGGCCGTGGGGTCTGTGACGGGTCAAATTCAAGTGGGCGATCGGCTTCGGCTACAACATTGAAGAAAATCACAAAGGGCGATTGCCGTAGTTTACCGATCGCGCTTCACCTTAAAGAAGGGGTGAAATCTACCCAACTTTGCGTCATTTTTTACAAATACGAGAACATTACTGATAGACTGGTCGTAATGAGCTGTCATCATTAAAATTATCCCTTTAACCTAACAAATCTCATTTCTTTGCGATGGAAAGTGTAGCCTATATTTTGGTTTTAGCTTGTGCGCTCGGCGTATTGTTCTTTGCGATCGCCTTCCGTGAACCCCCCAAAATCGAAAAATAAAACCCCATTTTTGTCCCAACTACAGGTTGTTTCATTTCCCACCTTGAGCAACTCCTTGTATTGGGTGACTTAGCGAATCTCAGCCGTAATCCTCTACTCGCAGCCAAAAGGTAGTGGATTGCGGCTTGATCTGCTAGTCTATGCGAGGTAAAGAAATCCTCAAGATCTCTCCTGTTATGCAATCCTAATTATGCAATGTCCAGCCTGCAACTTTACTGATAGCCGTGTGCTTGAATCTCGCTCCACAGAAGGCGGCAAAAGTATTCGGCGTCGGCGTGAATGCCTCCAATGTAAAAACCGTTTCACCACCTATGAACGGGTTGAGCTTGTTCCGATTACAGTTCTTAAGCGGGATGGCCAACGGGAACCCTTCGATCGCGCAAAAGTGCTTCGGGGGGTTATTCGTGCTTGTGAAAAAACGGGGGTGACCTCTGCCCGCATTGAGGCAGTTGTCAGTGCTGTTGAGTCTGAGATTCAGCAAAGTGCACAGCGGGAGATTGAAAGTCGACGGATTGGGGAACTGGTATTGTGTCATTTGCGCCAAGAAAATGAGGTTGCCTATGTACGGTTCGCCTCTGTCTATCGTCAGTTCCAGGGCATCAAAGACTTTACCGAAACTCTAAATACGCTTTTACCTAACCCTGGTGTTGTGGAAACGCTACAAACAGCAGACATTGTCTAGGGGCTATCCGTCAGTTAGAGCCCAAACTCTTACTGTGACTGACTTATAGTCCCTTTTCTGCTTTTTGGGGTTGGGCGCTCTATCCCTTGTCCCATCAGACTTCTGATGTTAACTGACGACACGCCCTAAATCACTGACCCGCTCTTAATTTCTACGTCTGTCTCCGTTGAATCACGCACAATGCGCTAAGATATAGAGTCTATGCCCCTAAAACACAATGTTAGACTCTTAAGGTAGTCAACTCATTGCCACTTACCAGGACTAGCTTGATTGCCTCACGGTTTGGTTTGACCACCCCACGCTATAGCAACCCCAGTATCTGACCCCAGAACTGCTTGATCTGCTATTACCAGGAGTCAGCTTAATCACCGACAAAAATCGCGGCCATTGGGATTAGATCACAGTAAGCACATAACGGAGTAAATCACATCTAGAACACTTAATTCAGCAAACATTAGTTACACACATATGATCAGTCAGACAACCGCTAGTAAGGATATTGGTTTTACCCATGAAGATTTCGCTGCTCTATTAGATCAGTATGATTATCATTTCAGCCCCGGTGACATTGTGGCTGGAACCGTGTTTAGCATGGAACCCAGAGGTGCATTAATCGACATTGGAGCCAAGACTGCGGCTTATATTCCCATTCAGGAAATGTCGATTAACCGGGTTGATGATCCCAATGAAGTCTTGCAGGCGGACGAGACGCGGGAATTCTTTATTCTGACTGATGAAAACGAAGACGGGCAGCTGACGCTGTCCATTCGCCGTATTGAATATCTTCGGGCTTGGGAGCGTGTTCGCCAACTCCAAGCTGAAGATGCAACGGTTCGCTCGAATGTGTTTGCTACAAACCGAGGTGGTGCGTTGGTGCGGATTGAAGGGTTGCGTGGCTTTATTCCAGGCTCTCATATCAGCACCCGTCAAGCCAAAGAAGATTTGGTCGGCCAGGATTTGCCCCTTAAGTTCCTTGAAGTGGATGAAGACCGGAATCGTTTGGTGTTGAGCCACCGTCGTGCGCTGGTTGAGCGGAAGATGAACGGCTTGCAGGTGGGCGAAGTCGTCGTCGGGATGGTTCGTGGCATCAAACCCTACGGTGCCTTTATCGATATTGGTGGTGTCAGTGGTCTATTGCATATTTCCGAGATCTCGCATGACCATATTGATACGCCCCACAGCGTCTTTGCGGTTAATGACGAGCTGAAGGTCATGATTATTGACCTGGATGCAGAGCGGGGTCGAATTTCCCTCTCGACGAAGCAGCTTGAACCAGAAGCAGGTGATATGCTCAGAAACCGGGAGCTGGTCTTTGAAAAGGCTGAAGAAATGGCGGAGAAATATCGTCAGAAGATGCTCCAAGAATCGTTGGGTGAAGAGGCTCCTGTTGAAGATGATGAGGTTGTTGATTCCAGCTCAGATGTTGTTGAGCAAGAGTTGGAACCTGTGGCTGCGGGTTAGCGTGATTTTTCCTCTAGTGGCTTGTACATCAGTGACTCATTGAGTGGACTAGATGTTTAATCCACTTCCAAGAAGCGCGATCGCTCTCTAAAGGGCGATCGCGCTTCTGTATTGTGTCTCAATCATTATGCTCAAATAATAAGATGTCAGTGAACTGGGTCATTCCAAAATCAGGAATTTTCATTACAGTCTGCCCTAATCAGGATAGTTTGTGACACACTTGTACATTAAGAGTCAGTCATGGTTGCTTGCATAACTGAAGTCTGTCAAGTTCATGCTTGTTGGCTCAATTGGATGTAGCGGATTATGGGGATGCTCAGAGAAAAACAAACCTGTTTTACTTAATTGATCCATTTCTGATTGTTCTCTGCATTCGTTGCATGGTGTCAATATTTATTTAGGTTAAACCACTAATGACAAGCATTTCTAACTCTTTCGATTGGTCTTTTTCTATAAAGCTAGCGGCTTTATATGTTTTGGCACAGCTTAAATTCCTGCATGGATTTTTGTCTGAAACCTTGCGAGAACAGCTTCCCACAGCTTGGAATTTCGAGATGTTTTGGGTTGCTTTCAAGTCTGGTGGACAAACGGTTTACTATGACTATTACTGCAAGCTCAAAGAGCCGGAATCTTATCAACCCAAGGCGAAAGTTGAATCGAAGTTCCAGTTGACTGAGGGTGATGTTCGCTTCTTTCATGAAAATGGCTATATCGGTCCTTTCGATTTGGTGTCACCTGAAGAGATGGAAGATCTTCGTAAGTATCTGGTTGACTCGTTGCTGACGAAAGAATCGGACAACTTATCTTTTAGCCAAGGTGATTATGAGTTCGATACGACCAGTGAAGATGACCTTTTGACATCTTGGGACGAGGAGATGACTCAGGAGTATAAGGAATATTACCTTGAGTTAATGAACCGATTGAATCGCCATTTGGATGACGATCGCCTTCTTGAATTGTTTAAGAAGCCTGAAATCACTGAGCGGGCAGCTCAACTGCTTGGCCCTGACATCCTGTTGTGGAGAACTAAATTCTTCGAGATTCATCCCCACAGTGGCGGCACCAAACTGCACCAAGCCACAACTTGGTTCTATGAGAACCAGCAGGAATCGGTGGTTAACCCTGCTGATCACAATGAGCTTTATCAACTAACCTGCTGGATTGCTTTAACGGATGCTAACCTGGTCAATGGTTGTATGCAGATTCTGCCTGGAACACACAAGGAAATTTATCCCATTAAGCTAGGGGAGATGAGTCAAGATCTCACAAATAATATCTATGGCTCTCGTGATAGCGAAATTGATTATCCTGGTGTTACACCTGAACCTCACACCATTCCGATGAAGGCAGGTCAGTTCTATATGTTTACAGAGCGTGTCATTCATGGTTCTATCGACAACAAATCTGCTCAATCTCGTTGGGGTTTGAACGGTCGTATTGCAACCACAAACACTCGAATTTACACGCCTAAAATGTTAAATGGTTTGCACCGCTCTAAGTATTTCAAATTGAAAAATATTAGTTTGGATAAGTGGCGTGCAGTCTTGCTTCGTGGTGAAGATCGCTATGGTTACAACCGTTATACAACTGCAACAAAGAAGAAGGAATTGGTTAAATCATAGTGATGAGTTGGTTTTGTATTGTGATGTTAAGTCCGTCTTAACGCCTTGCAGACTGTAGAAATCATTGAAACCCTACCGGGTGGGATAACCATCCTACGGGATCTAGAAAAGCGCGATCGCCTTTAATTGTTGCAAAGGGCGATCGCGCTTTCGTTATTCCCTGCTTATCCAGCAGCACTTCCAAACTTGTGAGGGATATAAACAACTTTACAACCCAGACTTCCCTACGGATTGAAACGGAGCGATTGTATATAGTCTTTAAGTATTAACCCGCAGGAGCTATGGAGCAACACGTCTCGCGGTCTCTATTTCCTTGGTTTGCCGTGGCTCTACACCTGGGGTTCGGGTCGTTTTTCTGGTGTGGCGCGGGATGCTGCCTATCTAGCAGATTGCATTGCGGCGAAGCAGCGGGTGCAGAGTGCGAGTAATTCGGCGGTGGTGAATCAGGTGGCGTTGGGTTCTTGATCAGGCTCAAGAGAAGAGTCCATAACTGGATCACCCTCTGGTGGATGCCAACCACCCTGTTGCCAAAACCAGCGAGCTTGGCGAATCGAATCTTCACCTGGATAGCGTTCATCATTGAGATCGAGACGTTGCAGTGTTGCACGACCAATAGCGGTTTGCCCGACAATTTTTGAGA
>JAAHHN010000213.1 GCA_010672165.1 Spirulina sp. SIO3F2
TAAACAATCAATCTCAAGCTAAGAGCAAACCTAAGTTACCATTAAAGCGTAGCCCGCCGCCCCAACCCAATGACCCCCCCAGTCCCAATTCCCTCAAAATTCGCTCCCTACAACTGCGTGATATCGAAGCGATCGCGCAATTGGTCGAACGGACTTGGGGTGAAGCCCAAGCAACCCAATGGCAACGGCTTTCGCAGCAGTTTGATGTCTATCAAAAATGGTATGGGCTGCTACGGCTGCTACGCCTGTTTCCCAATCCCACCAATCATCAATTTTGCTTCTATGTAGCGGAACAAGAGGGTGAAGTTTGTGGACTGGTTCATGTGGCTCCCTTCAACCGCACCCGCAGTACCTGGCGTGTTGAATCGATTGTCCATGACCAAGCGGTGATGGAACTCAATCGGGGTCTCAATCTGGCGGATTCGGGCTCACAACTGTTACGCCATTGCTTCGAGAAGATTTGGGAAGCCCGAACTTGGGTGATTGAAGTCGATGTTAATGATAAATCGACGCTGGCCCTCTACCGCCAAAATGGCTTTCAGCCCTTAGCTCAACACACATACTGGTCGATCTCACCAGAACTGCAAGCTCAATTGGCAACAATTGCCCCGAATTTACCGAATTTGATGCCGGTGGGCAATGCCGATGCGCAGCTCCTCTATCAGCTTGATACAGTCGCCATGCCACCGCTGTTGCGCCAGGTGTTCGATCGCCATCTTTCTGACTTTAAAACCCCCTTCTGGGAAGGCTTGGGTCAGACCTTCCAGCGTTGGCTCCATCATCAAGAGCTCATTGAGGGCTATGTGTTTGAACCCCAGCGCAAAGCTGCGATCGGCCACTTCCGGTTGATGCTCACAAAAACAGGTGAACAGCCCCATCAGGTGCATCTGACGGTGCATCCTGCCTATACCTGGCTCTATCCCAAGCTGATGTCCCAAATGGCCCAAGTTACCCAAACTTTCCCAGCTCAGGAACTGCACATGATCTCGGCAGACTATCAACAAGAACGGGAAGAATATCTAGAGAAACTGGGCGCAGATTGTCGCCACCATAGCCTGCTGATGTCCCGTTCCGTTTGGCATAAACTTCGGGAGACCCGCCCCCGCGAAGGGTTACAGCTTTCTGATGTGTTGGGATTGCAGCCCGCACGCACGCCGATTCCTACGCGGATGTCTTGGACAAAGTTTGTGCCCCACCAGCGCAAGCGTCGCCCGCCCGAAGCCCATTCCTGAGGTGGGGGCTGCGTTAGGCTGATGGCGCAACGGCGACTCTCGGTGCTTGGGCTGGATGTTGGCAGACGCCGCATTGGGGTGGCGGGCTGCGACGGTCTGGGACTACTGGCCACAGAGCTAACCACGGTGGTGCGATCGGCATTTGCCCAGGATGTGCAAAAATTTGAGGCGATCGTTGCTGAGCGCCAAGTACAGCAGTTGGTGGTGGGCCTACCCTATTGCATGGATGGCTCCCTCGGCCATCAAGCCCAGAAAGTGCAACGCTATGCTGAGCGCCTCGCCCACGCCTTAGACCTACCCTTGGACTATATTGACGAGCGACTCACATCCGTCGAAGCGGAAGCCCAGCTTAAGTCCCAGCGTGTGTCAGTGATGCGCAACAAAGCCCGAGTCGATCGCAAAGCCGCCGCGATTATTTTGCAACGCTGGCTCGATCGGCGTCGGCAGAATTTAGCGCCAGCGCGATTGGTACAGGACTCGCCGTATAACGAACCTTAACACCGCTTGATGGCACGATCGTAATACCTCGACGCACGGGTTGAACCTGCTGATTTGCCATCAATTCCCAATCTCCTTGGTTCAGCAGCGTTTGCAAAATCAAACGCATCTCAAATAGCGAGAATGCCATACCAATGCAGCCCCGATGGCCGCCACCAAACGGGAAAAATTCAGCCGGTGAAAATTGTCGATTGAGAAAGCGTTCCGGCATAAAGCGGAGCGGCTCCGGAAAAACCTCGGGACGGCGATGGGCAAGATAGATGCAAGGCACAAGCACAGTGCCGGCTGGGCAGTGATAATCGCTGAGGTCGTAGTCGGTCTTCGCAATCCGGGGTTGTGCAATCAGCGCGATCGGATAGAGACGCAGGGTTTCATTACAGACCGCCGTGAGATAGTCTTGCGCATTTGAGGGGGACGGGTCAGCCCTCAACTGTTGGTACACAGCAGGGTGAGACAAGACCCAATACATTGCCCACGCTAAGGAAGACGCTGTTGTTTCATGCCCCAGCAGCAGCAAGGTCATGAGCTGATCGCGCAGTTCTTGATCGGTTAAACCCTGACCCGCTTCATCATGAGCGGTCAGCAGCAGGCTCAGCACATCTGTGCGTTGACGGCCGGAAGCGCCTGGGAACTGGGCCCGGCGATCGCGGATCTCGGCATAAACCAGCCGATCAATCTCACCCATTTGCCGCACAAAATGTCCCCAGGGACTCCAGGGGCCAAAATCCTGCTGCAAGAACTCAAAGAAGAAACAACTGGAATAGAAGGGCTGAGTAATCGCCTCCAACATCTCAGCGATTAACGTTTGCAATGCAGCGTAGCGGGGACCCGGTTCTAAACCAAACACAACCCGCAAAATCACTTGGAGCGTGATGTCTGCTAGATAAGGACGCAGGGTAATCGGGCGGTTTTGTGGTAAAGCTCTAAGCACCTCCAGGGTAATGGTCGTAATCGCCTCTCGATACACCTGCATCCGTTGCCCGTGGAGGGGCGGCATCAACAACTTCCGTTGGCGTAGGTGTTCTGAACCATCCAGCATGATCAAGGAGCGATCGCCCGTCAGCGGTCGAAAGACATGGGTGACTTGTCCCAAACAAAAGGTCTCTAGCGGTGCCGTAAAGATTTGCTCGACGCTGGTGGGATTGCCCACAAAAACCACAGGCGGGCCGCCTGGCCCCAACACTCGACTGGTGAACGTATCTCCCTGCTGGGCAAGATGATGATCGAAAAACGCGATCGGATCACGCACCAGATTTAATATCTGCAAGAATGCAGGCGTCTGTAATGTGGGGGGGAGGTCGGTTGTGGGCATCGACAATGGAGCAGCAGAACGGTGGGTGTCGTTGTTGTTATAGCGCGACCGATCACGATTTACGGATTCTGTTCTAAAGGTTTTAGATCCAGAGCAGAACTAAAGATGAACCGCGTTGAAGGCTGTATCGTATTGCGATCGCTCAAACGTAAACGCCAACCCCCCATAGAACCAATCACGATGAAACTGTTGGAAGTCATCCCACCTAACCATTTCATCGCTGACGGTGATCTTGGCTAACAGAAACCAGCATTCCGTAATCCCACAGATGCAGCTTAGAATCAGAGATTTCTGGTTCACTGGATCATCAGGCTCGGTTATAAAACCATGATCGTAAGGTTCCCCCCAGAAGTTACGTGAGGGGGGAAGTATCAGGCTGGGTGGTAAATAGAGATAGTCTCCCGTCAGGTCATCGCGCTGACCTAAATCAGCTTTGGGTTCTCCTTCAGTCATCCGTTGATCGTATTCTTGCTGAGCATAGGGACGTTCAATATCACGGATAATCTGAATCAGAGATTGACCGTTAATGAGCATTTCGACTTGCTGGAAACCCCCACCTTCTGGCCATCTAACCCGAAGTTGGGGTGATATGCAAAGCTCGACTATATCCATACTTTAGACCGACCTAAATCTAATAAAATCAAATTGTAGTATAGTAAATTACCCACTCTTGATGTTGAGTCCCCACGCCAACAATCGACAAGAAGGTATGTATGGCAACAATTTATGAGTCTTGTGGGCAGTGCGGTCGAGAAATCATGATGAATGTTGGTCAGTCAGTTTTTGATCAGGCATTAATGTGGCACGTCTCTTACTGTTGTCCGTACTGCGGAGAGCAGCTTGAAGCAGATGATCGTGGTCTGCCGCCAGAAGATATACGAAGTACAATTTTGGCAGTAGAAGGACGATGGCAGTTGGTGGTGCCAGCAACAGGTGATCAAAAATTGAATACCATCAAGGTCTTAAGAGCACGATTAAATCTATCGTTGAATGAGGCAATCAAGCTGAAAAGCAAAATGCCAGGTGTTGTGGTGATAGGCACAAAGGCAGAAGTTGATTGGTTACGGCAAGCCTTGAGTGATAGTGGTGTAACTGCTTGGATTGACAAGGATAGAACACCATCGTAGTTGTGTTCCTGCGATCGCGCTAGAATAGTTGCACTAGGTTATCCCCTAAACTGTTGAGACTGTGCCCGCGAAAGATGTTCACCATGATGCGATCAAAAGTGCTCTCATTAAAGAGGGCTGGATTATTTTAGATGATCCCTACACAATTAAATACAAGCAATTCCGTGTTTTTGCTGACTTGCGAGCGGGTGGCCTAGTTGCCGCAGAGCGTGGTCATCAACAAATTGTTGTTGAGATTAAGAGCTTCCAAGGTTTTTCTCCTATGCGAGAGTTTGAGACGGCATTGGGTCAACTGACAATCTATCGTGTCTTTCTCAAAAAACGTCAGCTTGATCTCAAGGTATATTTGGGTATTGGTAAAGAAATTCATCAAGACTTTTTCCAACAACCTGCTATCCAAGCTGTTTTAGATGAAGTGGGTGTGCCCCTGATTATTGTGGACTTAGAAACGGAGACTATCATCAGATGGATCGATTGAGCTTCTATCGCAAAAACATTCAGAAAGTTTTGACTGAGTACTATGAAATTGCCGCTCAAACACCGGAGCCGGATGGGATCGAGAGTGTACTCGCTTTCGATGAGCAGCGTGATCATTATTTCTGGTTACAGATTGGTTGGGATGAGGATGGCCGGGTGCGGGGAATGACAGTTTATCTCCGCATTAAGGATGACAAAATTCATATTGAGCAGGATTTGACGGAGGAAGGGATGGCCACGGAGTTGCTCAAAGAAGGGGTGCCTCCTGAAGATATTGTCTTGGCGTTTCAGCCGCCAGCGATGCGGAAGTATACAGAGTTTGCCGTGGCTTAACGCAGCCGAATAGTGGCCTTACTCATCAGTCTTGTCCACATCGATCACCAGATAAGTATCATCAATTTCGCCATTCAGTAAAGTGATGAGACGGTAATGACCAATTGGTTTTAGCGCTTTGAAATAAAAATCTGTTGGGTCATCAACATACAAATTTATTTTTGTTTCAATGTAGGGATAATCCAGAATGTCATGTTCAAACACTAGAGAAATATGATCGCATCGAAGCTTAATTTCATCCAATGACCAACCATTTAGCGGTGGCTCTCCCATTTCTACGTCATCGAGAATACATTGCCTCAAGCCTTCCTGACAGAATTTCAATGCAGTTTCCTTGAGTGATTGCTGATTTGCCAGCCCTTTGAGCGCAGTAATGACTTGTTCCATTTCACATGAACCCTCCGTTTCATTACAACGTCAGCTCTAGAGATGTTGCCAAGATCGTCTCAATCTCATCATCGCGCCGATATTGATGTAATTGCTCATCAATGATGTAGTAAAATTCTCCTCGCTCCGTATCAAACACGCCAATCGAGCCAGGGTTAATATCTATTGCTGGGGTATTGCGGCGGGGACGCATAAAGACGGCCAAACCTTGGGAGCGAGTTTGATGAATTTTGTTGGGGCCAGTGGTGGTGTGGTAGTGGCCGTGGAAGTGGAACTTGGGTTCGAGGATTTCGATAATCTCGCTGAGAACTTTGGAGCCTTGGAGCCGACCCCGAAAGCCCATTTGAATGCCATAGGGGCCATCGTGGGTGAAGAGGATATCAGTCGTCTGCCCCCAGAATTGATTGGGGTCAATCTTGCCATCACTACAAACATAGTGCCCCTCATCCTCCCAACCGCCGAGGAAGGTCATTTTGATGCCATCCTGCTTGATGACATACCCATTGGGGATGTATTTAAATAGTCCCATTGGATCTTGAGGAAGAGGCGCATCGTAGTCGGTCAGGGTTGACAGAACGGCATTACATTCATGATTTCCCTCAATGAAATGAATCGGCTGTTTGAGATGGGAGAGATAGGTACGGTAGCGTTGGCTCTGATCTAGAGTTTGGTTGAAATAGTCGAGGGAATGGAGTTCGGAGCGATCGTCTTGGGCAAAGCGTCGGGTGGGTTCATCAAGCTGTTCTGGGTTTAGATAATAACCAAAATCTCCCAGTTGAATAACAAAATCTATAGTGTTATTTTTCAGGATATTATTCACAATCGACATCAGGTGATAAACCCGACCGTGAATATCACCAAACATCAGAATTTTCATAATTGATTGACCTTGATCACGATTCGCTACAATATAGCGAACATCACCCCAGCCTGATCATGATTGTGGTTCCCCACACTCTCACCCCAGCGGAATATCTAGAACAAGAAAGCAATAGCCAATATCGCCACGAATATCGCTACGGTCTAGCTTATGCGATGGCAGGGGGTACAGATAACCACGATCGCATCATCTTTAATGTCCTTAAGGCGATTGATAACCGTCTGGGTGACACAGACTGTCGTTTTTATTCGGGTAATGTCAAAGTTAATTATAAAGATGATTTTTATTACTATCCGGATGCGTTTGTCACCTGTGATCCGCGCGATCGTCAAGATCGTTACATCAAACGCCATCCTAAACTCATTGTTGAAGTGCTCTCAAAAAGTACGAGAAACTTTGATCGAGGTGATAAATATGAGGACTATAAAAAATTTGCGACTCTAGAGGAATATGTGCTAGTTGAGCAAGATCAACAGCGAGTTGAGTGCCGTCGTCGTCGAGCTGACAACACCTGGGAAACCGTTATCTATGGGACAGGTGAACAGGTTAAGTTTCAGAGTATTGATTTGGATGTAGCGATCGAGGAACTCTATCAAGGCTTAGATTAAGCAAACTCGACCTACAATTTGCTAACGTATCCTATCAAAATCAATACTAATATTTTGTCCCAAATGCACCTTACTTAGTTAATGCTGCTGGGTTAGCCTACGAGCAGGCTGTGCTAAAACGCTGCTGCAAACTAACCCAATAATACAGTCTATTGCACTGCTACTTCATCGCAACTTGCTTCAACATGGACTGAGTCTAGATGTGTCGTTCTTTGGTAACCGTTGCCTAAACTGTCATGAATAACAACAGCATTTCCATTCGCTTCTAGTTCATAATCTTCCCCGCTCAGTTGGCGCACGCGATACTCCCAATTTCCATCAGGAGGTAATATAAAGTCTGGATTGTCCACAAGATCTGGCAATTCGCCAGGCGAGGCAACTTGATTTAAGTCGATGCTCTGCATAATATAGACATCATCCTCACCAGGGTCACCACTATTATGGTGTACCAACTCATATACCATATTATCAATACTGTTAGGATTATCTTCCTTGTATGTCCATGTCCATTTAGTCCAGCGCCGAACCGTCTGTTCGAAATAGGGGGGCTCATTAGGTGATGCAAAAATGATTGGATCACCAACCATATATTCAATTTGAGCCCCTAACGCGGCCGGTACGCCTTCTAAATAGCTGAATTCTTTTCCGGAAACTTCTTGAATACATTGTGGCACACCGTTTTTGGGCGAATCTATTTTATCCAATACCCAAAGCCTTGGGCCATTCAAAATAACGTCTAAAGCCTTGTCTTCTAACTCCCCTTCACCTGAGTAGGTATCAAGAAATTCTCGCTTAGACTCAGCTCTCAAATCTTCATCTTCCCATAATTCTAGATCGCAGTCATGATCTGGATATGTGTTGTACGATTCTGTAACTTCCCTATCATCAGATATGTTGTCCTCATGGCTCCGTTTATCATAGAATAGCGGCATGATCTCGCAGTACATGGTATTCCTTACTGAATCACTAGTAATAGGCGAATCATGTGATGGTTCATCCACTATCGGACTGTCATAAGCATGATAAATATAAGCATGATTATAATTTCCCTCATCTGCTAACGCGCCATACGCAGGGGAGAGACAGAAGCAGACAATACAGAAGCAAGCCAAAAGTAAAGCTTGCCAAGCGTTTTTGAATGAATAATTCATTGTGCGACTTTCTCCATAATCTACATGGTCTAACGGTCTGGTTTTACAAGCCGTCCAAATATGGCTATTACATTGACGAAAACTTGCATCTCAACACTACACATCAGTGCGTTAAAACAGCCTAGAAATACTCAATCCAACCACAAGGTCTAGACCGCCTAACGCACCTTAATACTCATCAAATCATCGCTCAGAATTCTTCGGCAATGATTGTAACCGTAACGTTTTTAGGTACAGTATCGTCGGTAGTCTTCATGATGACATCAAACGTCACGAACGGGCCCTCAATTTCGACATTCTCGATCTGAACTGAAATCACTTCACTACCACCAACTTCAAAGGGATCAGCATCAAACGATTGAATGGAAACACTAGCGTCAATAAGTTCCTGAGGAAAACCCACCCTTGCACTTTGTGGGGCATTCCCCTCAAACTGCTCCAAGGTGTGGGTTCGATGATATATGTTCCCACCGCCCGCTAATGCAGGAGCAGCGGCAGAAATCGCCAAGGGAACAGACAGCAAGCAAGCTAGAGCTTTTTTAAGCATTCTTCTACTCTCTCATATTTAATTTGAGCAGATTTATGATAAGAGCTACCTCATTGATTTAATAAAAGACTTCATGGGTTCTTTATTTTTACGTTACGGATGGAAATAATCGTAAATCTCCCGTGCTAACTGGGGGCCAATACCCGAAACTTCTTGCAACTGCTTAACACTCGCTTCCCGGATATAATCCACCGATCGAAAATGCGCCAACAATAATTTTTGGCGATTAAACCCTAAACGGGGAATTTGGTCGAGTTGCGATCGCCGACTTTGTTTCAACCGTTGCTGTCGATGGAAACTCACCGCAAAACGGTGGGACTCATCCCGCACCCGCCGCAACAATTGCACCCCTGGCTGTTCTGGTTCCGTATTCAACGGATTCGATTCTCCCGGCAAAAAGATCTCCTCCCGCTGCTTCGCTAAACTAATCACCGTGAGCTCTTCAAGCAGTTCATAATCTTGTAAAATCTCCACCACAGAAGAAAGCTGACCCTTGCCCCCATCAATCAACACCACATCCGGAAATTCCGGGTCAGCGTGGGGGTTGGAGTTCACTTCCTTGCGATACTTGCGAAAGCGCCGCCCAATCACCTCCGCCATACTGGCAAAGTCATCAGAGCGCCCGATTTTCACGTCCGGATTCTTGATTTTGTAATGGCGGTAATGCTGTTTAGCAGCCATCCCCTCCACAAACACCACCTGAGAAGCCACCGCGTTCGAGCCTTGAATATGGGAAATATCATAGCCTTCGATCCGTTGGGGCAACGTGGGTAAATCTAGCAGTTGGCTCAAGTCTTGGAGAGCGCGATGGTTGCGATCGCTCAGCCGTTGGGTGCGATCTAGCTCATATTGGGCATTGCGCTCCACCATATCCAGAAGTTCCGCTTTGGTCTGGCGTTGGGGCAACATCAATTGCACCTTGCGCCCCCGCCGTTCCCCTAACCATTGAGTCAAGATCTCTGGCTCGGGTAACTCATGCTGCAAAAGGATTTCGTTGGGAATCTCAATCGCCTCTACCCCCTGATAATGCTCCTCCAATACCCGTTGCAAAATTGCCCCCGGTGTCCCTGATTGAGCCTGAGCAAAAAAGCCCAAACGCCCCACCAGCTTGCCCGCCCGCACCTGAAAAAGCTGAATGCAACAATGCTGCTCATCGGCGGCCAAAGCGATCGCATCCCGCGAGATGGTGTCATCAGGTAGCGCCACCTTTTGGTCACCGTGGAGATATTGCAACCCCCGAATGCGATCGCGCAGTTGAGCGGCTTTCTCAAATTCCAGGTCTTCTGCCGCCTGCTCCATTTGACCGTGAAGTTGGCGAATCAGCTCTTGCGTCCGACCCTGAAACACCATCGCCACCTTCTGCACCGTCTTGTGATAGTCCTCTGGGGTAATCAAGGCTTGACAGACCCCCGGACAGCGGCCAATATCGTAATTCAAACAAGGACGGTCTTTAAATAGGGGCTTGCGGCGTTGACGCAGGGGAAAAATGCGTTTAACCAGTCCTAGCGTCATCCGTAGCGATCGCGTATCCACATAGGGTCCGTAGTAGCGATCGCGCTGGTTGCTCATCCGGCGCTTGCGCGTAAAGAAGATGCGGGGATAGTCCTCTGACCAGGTAATGCAGACATAGGGGTATTTCTTGTCATCCTTGAGCAGCACATTATATTGAGGCTGATGCTGCTTGATTAGATTGGCTTCGAGAGCCAGGGCTTCGGCTTCGGTGTCGGTGACAATAAATTCAATCTCAACAATCTGATGCACCATCAGGGCAATACGATAACTATGCCCCGAGGATTCCCGGAAGTAGGAGCGTACCCGATTGCGCAGAATTTTGGATTTGCCAATATAGAGGATGCCATCGGTGCGATCGCGCATCAGATAGACCCCCGGCTCAGGCGGAATTTCTTTGAGACGGGCGGCGAGGCGATCGGGGTCTTGCACCAGGGGCAGGACGTCTGGCATGGGGGTTGGGGAGCGAGGATGGGGTGGTGATTCTAAGGTGAATTCTAGCGAATCCAATTATTGATAAAACAATCTACTGCATCGCCAAAACTTAATTTTAGGATTGCTGGTTTTGGGTAGACTTGCCCTGCTTCGACAAACTCACAGCTTTATTGTTAAACCCGGTTGTCAGGGGGCCAGCCCCCCGACACCTCCCGCTGAGCTAATCCTGTAGGGGTTTCAAATCGCTCCCTTGATTTTGCTGGGGTTCGGCGGTTAAGTCCTCAAAAGTGCGTTCGCAAGATCCTTGCTGTGAGGGGGTTCTGCAAAACCCCTACAAGGTTAGCCCGCTGAGGGGGAGATTGCCCCCTCAGACTCCTGCAATAGGAGCCAGTATTTTTGACCTTGGTAATGTCCACAAAACCTCGAAAAACGTGTAGGTAAACTGTTCGAGTTTTATAGATATCAACCCTAATTTTTAGAACTGACAAAACATTAGCCAGCCAGACCAAAGGCTTGATGCACTGCTTTCAGGGCTGCCTCCCCATCCGCTTCGGCTACCACACAGCTAATCTTAATCTCTGAGGTCGTAATCATTTGGATATTAATCTGGGCATCCGCAAGGGCTTGAAACATTTGAGCAGCAATCCCTGGTTGATTAATCATGCCGGCTCCCACCACACTGACCTTGGCAATTTGGGGATTCAAGACCAGTTCACCGGATGGCCAACCCTGTACCACTGGTGCCAGGACATTCTCCGCCGCCGTGATATCTGCTTGGGCGATCGTACAGGCCAAATCTCGGGTGGGTTCTCCCTTGAGGATACGGCAGCGCTGGGATTGAATAATCATATCGACGCTGACCTTGGCTTGGGCCAACAGACTAAAGATATGAGCGGCCATGCCAGGGCGATCAGGAATATGACGAATGGCTAGCTCTGCTTGGGAGCGATCGAGGGCCACACCCCGCACAGGAGGAGCATTTACAGCCTGCTTGGGGGGTAGGCGAGACGCATTGAGGTCAAAGCCGTCACAGAGGGCACGGATGGCGCGATCGCCATCAGCAGCGGCAATCACACAGCTCACCTTCACCTCAGAAGTGGAAATCATTTCAAGATTGACCCCTGCATCCGCCAAGGTCTGAAACATCTGTGCGGCAATACCTGGCCGGCCAATCATCC
>JAAHHN010000214.1 GCA_010672165.1 Spirulina sp. SIO3F2
ACAACTCCCGCGCTTTGCACTTCTTCTTGGGTGCATGGCCCGTGGTCGGCATCTGGTTCACCGCTTTGGGTGTGTCCACGATGGCGTTCAACCTCAATGGTTTCAACTTCAACCAGTCCGTGCTGGATAGCCAAGGTCGGGTGATCAATACCTGGGCTGATGTCCTCAACCGTGCGAACCTCGGTTTTGAAGTGATGCACGAGCGCAATGCCCACAACTTCCCGCTTGATTTGGCTTCTGCTGAGTCTGCTCCTGTGGCTTTAACTGCTCCTGCTATCAAAGGTTAATTCTCTGAACTAGCCGACTTGCCTTTGGGTAAGTAACCGAAAGCCGCTCCCTCGGGGGCGGCTTTTTGGTGTTTGAGCCTCGCATATAACCTGGAATGTTAGGCTGTGGGTAGTGAGTTACAGCGAGAGTTGAGTCGATGACAGTGACACAATTGATGCCGCAGCTACAGCGTTTGTCTAGAGCGGACAAGCTCAGAGTGATTAAGACTCTAGTTCAAGATTTGGAAGCTGAACTCCTCGGAGCGGTTGACTCAGAATTCTCAAGACCAAGTACGTGGTCTGGCAAAGATGATTGGTTACTCTCTCAAGTTGTGGGAACTTGGACACCAGAAGATGAGGTGGAGTTTCAAGAGAATACCAAGTTCTTTGGGGAGGTTGACGAAGCACTGTGGAACTAAGACCCATTTTGCTGGATACGAATGCCTACACTGCTCTGACCAGAAATGTCACGGACGCAGTTGAAATGATTAAGTATGTACCGTCAGTTCATTTCAACAGTGTCATTTTAGGGGAATTACTTGCCGGGTTTGCCACAGGCTCAAAGGAGTCTGACAACAAAGCAAAACTGAACTATTTTTTGGAAATTGATAAAGTCAAATGTTTACCTATCGATCCCGTCACATCTGAATTTTACGCACTGGTTTACCGAGATCTTCGGCAGAAAGGTCGGCCTATCCCAACAAATGATATGTGGATCGCGGCAACAGCATTGCAGTACAATCTAGCTTTATTTAGCTATGATCGGCATTTTCAGGTAGTTGAAGGTTTAGTTGTGGGGTCTTGTATTGCTGATTTTTCAGCATGATCACCCAGGCATTTGTTCAAGAACAAGGCAATGGTCGCCTGGGCGGTGAAGACCTGGCATTCAACCTCAACGGTTTCAACTTCAACCAGTCCGTGCTGGATAGCCAAGGTCGGGTGATCAATACCTGGGCTGATGTCCTCAACCGTGCGAACCTCGGTTTCGAAGTGATGCACGAACGTAATGCCCACAACTTCCCCTTGGATTTGGCTTCTGCTGAGTCTGCTCCTGTGGCGCTCACTGCTCCTGCTATTAACGGTTAATTCTCTGAATTAACTGGCTTGCCTTCGGGTAGGTACACAAAAAGCCGCTCCAAACCGGGGCGGCTTTTTGCTGTTGGTGAGTGTTTTTGATAATGCTGCGATCGCCGAAAAGGTATGCTGGCGGGCGATGCTCACACCTCCATCTGGTTGTGGAAGGTTTAGGTTCAAAAGCTCCTCTACTAAAAAACAAAAAACCAGTGCTATATCAGCACTGGTTTTTTGTTTACCAAGGCAAGCCTCAACCTATTCTCTCAACATAGGAAGTTAGGATCTATAGTACCTTCTAGTCTACCTGAGGTTATCACAAAGAGAATTAGCACATACATATATTTGATCATCGACTTCATCCTTTGCCCCGGTCAGGTTTATCCCCTCAGTGTACTCATGAACCAAAATCCCTCTTAAGACACCTGTTAGATTAGCTTGGGTGAGGTTCGTTCGAGTAAAGTTAGTACTCTCAAATACATCTGCATTAGTCAGATTCACCCCATTCAAATTGGCTTCAGTGAAATTAGCATTGTCCAGAAGAGTTTGCTGTAAGCTAGCTCCACTCAGATTAGCCCCAGTTAGATCAGTTCCACCTAACGAGGCATCACTGAGATGAGCTGAAGTCAAATCCGAACCAGTTAGATTAGCAAGACCTATCGCTGTTTTATATAAGATTGCTCCACTCAAATTAGCTCCTTTCAAATTAGCTCCTTTCAAATTGGCTCCACTCAAATTGGCTCCACTCAAATTAGCTCCACTCAAATTAACTCCACTCAAATTAGCCCCACTCAAATTAGCCCCACTCAAATTAGCCCCACTCAAATCCTGGTTGCGCACATTGCTTAAATCTTCACCTTCCAGGTTACATCCGACGCACTCATTATGATTTTCCAATATTATCTCTAGATCAAATGCTTCAAGCACACTTTGACCCCACGCAGCTTGACAGCTCAGTAGTGAAATGATGCTAGCAAAACAAAGGGTTGAAAGATTCCGTTTAATCATCAATGTTCTGATTCCTTGAATAACGCATTTTGGATATTTCGCCGAACAAGAGCAAATATGCAATCAAAGCCTAGAGAGTATAGTCTAGAAGATGTCTATACAGAAGAAGGTTTAATTTCATCAGAAAACCCACAGTCCAGACCTGCAAGAAGAACACACTTAATTATGCTCTCTTTCAGCCGTGCAATTGAATTCTTATGCTCTTGATATTCTCTCTATCTATATGTTCTGCGAATACCGGGTTTCGATGCTAGCATACCCGATTCAAAAAACTGCATGGCAAATCTCAGGAGGTACACAGAATGTATTAAAAATGAGAAGAATCTTTGTGTTCGCTTCTCTAAAAACAACCTTGCCACCTTTAATTAAGCTCACAATTTTCTAGAATAGAGCGCCATGATTACCCAGGCATTTGTACAGGAGCAAGGCAATGGACGCCTTGGCGATGAAGAGCAGCTTGTGGTTGCTGAGTTACAAAATCGAGGAATTCCTTTCACGCTCTATACCGAAAAACGGATTCGCCGTCGCCAGCTTCCACTAACACCCAATACCTTGGTCGTGGGTGATATGCCTTGTGTTTTAGGGGCTCTCAAACAACTGGGAATTCCGGAGCCAGAACCCAATGATTATCCAGCATCACTCCAAGATTTTTTGCATCGTCGGGTCTGGCGATCGACTCTGCAAGCCCTCGAAAACCAACTCCGTCGTGGTCTTAGCACACCAATTTTTGCCAAACCCGCCAGCCGCCGTAAACGCTTCACGGGCTGTGTGTTTGAGTCAGAATATGACCTGAGGCAGGTGTATGGGGTCTCCCGTCAGGAGTCGCTACTCTGCTCTGAGGTGGTGAGTTGGTTGAGTGAATATCGAGTCTATGTGGTGAACTCCGAGATTCGCAGTATTGACCACTATGCAGGGGATGAAACGATTCCTATCGATCGCGGCGTTGTGGAATCGGCGATCGCGCAACTCAATGCCGCCAGAGAAGCCTATGCAGGCTACGCCCTCGATTTTGGCGTCTTAGCTTCAGGACAAACAGCCTTGGTAGAAATGAACGACGGCTTTGCTTTGGGCGCATACCAAATCGATCGCCAAAACTACACCGATTTGCTCTGGGCACGTTGGTTAGAGCTGAGTTCAGTAATATCTCGCACCGTCAGCGATACCCCATCCCCCAAGGTCACCGCAATCAGTTGATACCATTTCTGGCCCGCTGGGGTTTGGACTGCGATTTCTTGGGTCAATGGCTCACGGGTTTCCAGCACTTCCACGAGTTGCTGAAATAGACCCGGACTAAAGGCTTCGAGTAGGGGTTTGATTTTGCGTTTGCCGACCATCTCCGCCCGTTTTTTATTAAAAATGGTGGCAAAACACGGGTTAACCATTAACCAACTAAAGTCCTCTACCTCCCCCATAAACGGGTCATGCATGGCTTGTAAAATTGCGATGCCATCTAAAGAACGATTTAATACATTGGCGAGAAATGCCCGTGACTGATAGAGAGTTTCTTCGGTTTGGCGGAGCTGCTCAATTTGGATGTGGAGTTGGCGTTTTTGCTGCTGGAGGGTGAGTTGGTTATTAATGCGGGCGATCACCTCTTCTCGCTCAAAGGGTTTAGAAATATAGTCCACACCGCCCACTTCAAAGGCCCGCACTTTATCTAACACTTCGTTGAGCGCACTCAAGAAAATCACCGGAATCTCGGCACTTTCTTCTTCACTTTTGAGGGTTGCACAAACTTCATAGCCATCCATTTCTGGCATCAGAATATCGAGCAAAATCAAGTCGGGCGGATTGTTTTTAACGGTTCTCAGGGCAAGCTTGCCGCTGTTGGCGGTGCGCACTTGGTAGCCCAACTCTAGTAGTAAAGCGGTGAGCAGACGCAGGTTATCCGCATGATCATCGACGATCAGAATATTGCCGTTAGGTATCGCCTCAGCAGCTTCATCATCGGCTTCAGTGTGGTTAAACACTGATATGGGTTTCGGGGGTGTCGTGGTTGGCAAAATCACCTCTGAGCTTTGCAGGGCAGCTTCAACCAGCGATCGCAAATTGTTCTTGGTGATATGCTCACCGAAAACCTCAGACAGCAGCTTCCAGAGCCGCGCCGCAATATCCCGGATATGCCCTTGGCTAATGTAAAGACTCTCGGCGAGGGCACTGTAGGTATCGCCCTGCCAGGCCGCTTGCAAAATTTGCTGCTCTAACCCCGTCAGTTGCTTGCCTGTTTTGTTAGCAAGCAAGACCGCGATCGCATCTAATGCTTCTTCCACGTTCATGATTTGGGTGCATTTTATCTATAAGAATGAGTATAAGTGCTCGATGAAAAGGTTTTGGTCATATTCCTTATTCCTGCATGATTCATCTCACATACTTGTAATACTCAGTCTGAGTTTGCGGTCAGTAAGCGAGCCCTAAGTTTCTCGCCTGGGTGTCGAAAGGTATCGCTTCCTGCACCAACCTAATCCTTGGTCAATCGTAGCGAAAACCATTTGTGAAGACTCATCTTTTTCTATAATGCCCACTCGTGAGAGTTGCTGTTTTTGTTTGGAATTCAAAGCTGTAAACAATAAGAAGATATTCTTACCTTGGATTGACCGTTGAAACTTCAGTAGCTTTTCAGTTAGTGATGAGTCCAGAAAGCGAACTCGTGTGAAATCTAGAATCAAGTATTGTTCTTGATGCAGTGAATCTTGGCTAAGACAGTGATCGAGTTTCTTAAACAGCTTATTCATGTTGCCAAAGAAGATCAACCCTTCTAACTCAAGACAATGAATGTTTTCTACTCCAGTTGTTGTAGATTCTGCCTGTAATTGGACATTTAAGCTCGGACTGTCTTGACTGCTCAAAGCCCCATACTTATAGATGGGAGTAATTTGACTGGCTTGAATGGCAAAAATGATGCTGGAGCGAATCACCCCAATCACGACCCCTTCCAACAAATTACCACTGGCAATCGAGATGGCAATCATCAACATGAGGAGATATTCCAGCTTAGAAACCCGAAACCACTCTTCATACAAGTTATCAATGAGCAGAGACAACCCTAGATATGTAAAAATTCCGGCAACAACAACTTTCGGAAAAAAAGACAAAAATGCAATGTTGGCAAACAAAAAAATAATTTTAGGGATCGTAAAAGAAATGCCAACCAGCCTATTTTTTAGACCCAACTTCTGAGTGGTAAATGTGTATGATGAAGGGCTAACAATTGTGCCACCCGAAAAACTATTAATGAGATTGGCGATGCCATTGATTTTTAATTCATGGTTAACATCAACTGTTTCTTTGCTGACCTTTTCGATTATCCCTGCAGAGATAGCGAATAGAAAAACGTCAATCATCATAAAAGCAATGAGATTGGGTAATTCTTGTAAAATGACTGGCCAACGAATTTGGGTGACATCTTGCCAGTGAACGGATTGTGAAACGCTACTTTCAGGAAATGGGCCGAGTAGCCATCCACCGTCAAACGCGGCTGAAACTGGAGTTTGTGTGAGTGATAATGCCAAATAGAATAGCCCTACTCCACCCACAACAAATAATGGCAAAATCAGAAAGTGCTGATAAAACTTGAGAATAGACCACAAGGTAAAACCAAAAACCAGGGTCACTGACAACTTAAGTAAAATTCCTGGCTCAGAAAGTTGACTTAAGGTTGACCAACCCAGATCAATATTGGTAGAGAGCCGTAATGCCGAGCGCACAAATAGTAATCCTAGACCGGTTACAAACCCTGCCATGATCGGTTGAGGGACGAAGTTGGTAATAAAATTAGCTAATTTAAACTTGCCAACGCTGAAGTAAAGAATACCTTTGATTATTGATGCAATGCTCAAGACGGCAATAATGGTTAGAAATATTTCTGATTCTCTGGCTTCTGGAGAAATGGCTTGAACGACCACTGCAACACTAGTTGCCAAAACTGGCTCTAGCGAAACATTGCCTAGCATCCCCTTAAGTGAACTTCCTAAGCTGATTACAAAGCCAGCAATCACTGAACTCAGAAGCACACTTTTGATTCCTAAGACAAGATAGTCACTCGATAGATGTTCTGAAAACAGCATTATTGCCATCGTCAGCCCTGGTGTAAGGATGGACATTATTCCCAGAGAAAAGCCAATCGCCAAACTAGACAGTGTTTTTTGGGTGTCATTTTTTTGAGAAAAGATTGCATTCATTGCAGTCAGATTGATTTTTTGTAAGTCAAAAAGTATGAGTGATGATATATATTCTCGATTTTTGAAGCCTTTCTTTGAGACGATCTCGCACAAAAAATAACTGTTCAAACTCACTACCTATGTTACTATCTTCAAGGCTTTTGTGTCTAGAATCGGTATTACAAAGAGATGATTCCCACACCAGTTAGTCACTGATTTTTCTGGGGCGAATTTTTCTTGTAGAGAGTCGAGGACCAGTAGCCAGATCAAAAATACCGAGTGGTTTAAGGTCGAAACGAAAATAGAACAAGAGATCCCGTATGGCCATTGATCGTAGAAACTTCAGTTGCGTCCTCATCCCAAATGACTCTCTCTTCGCAGGTTGGGTCATTAATGCTGCATTCACTAAGTTTGCATTTCATAAGTCAGTGATGCATGGTTTTGAGAAATAAGAATCATGCTTTAGTTTATGATTGAATATTGAATTAAACTCAGCGAGATAACGCTCATCCGAACTGCCTTTAGCAGTGGACTTCAGGGTTCCTCTCATATGGCTCCCCGGAAAACGATATCTCTCTCCTTACTTTTCAGGATTACTTTATCATGGATCAATTGCCCAACTGCATCGATGGCCCACCTTGGTTACAACTTTTAAATTGGACTTTTGATCCCATTGGCTTTCTGGATAAGAACTATCAAAAGTATGGAGATATCTTTACAATGCGATCGAGCGCATCTAACTCTTGCATTTTTATCGGAAATCCCCACGCCATTCAAGAACTTTTTGACAAAGAGTCCAACTTTGATACGGGTCGCAATAACGCAGAGATCAAACTTTTTGTTGGGCAGAATTCTCTGCTATCGATGGATGGAAAGCGTCATCGACGAGAGCGAAAATTATTAATGCCACCTTTTCATGGTGAGCGATTGAAGAGCTATACCCAACAAATTTGTTTGGCAACTGAAAGAATTGCTGGCCAATGGCGAGTCGGCAAAACTTTCGTTGCTCACCATGCTATGCGGGAAATTGTCTTAGCTACAATAATGAAAGTTGTACTTGGCTCAAGCCAAGTACAATACTATCGACAGCTTCAATCCCTGATAAGTAGTTGGTTCAATATCCTCAATTCTCCCTTGTTCTCGATCACCTTGTTTTTTGCCTTTTTGCGAAAAGATTTTGGGACATGGACTCCTTGGGGACAAATGAAGAAGCGACAACGAAAAATTCGCAAATTACTTCAAGAAGAAATTGAGTATCGAAGAAAAAACAGTAATGAACAGAAGCAAGATCTATTGGGACTAATGATGGCTGCACGAGATAAAAGTGGACAAGCCATGGCCGATGATGAATTAATAGATGAGTTGTTCACAATATTGTTTGGTGGGCTTGAGACAACAGCAGCAATCTTAACTTGGGCGTTATACGAAATCCACTATAACCCTGACGTCTGCGAAAAATTGCGGCAAGAATTAGATGATGTTGAGTCAAATTCCGACCTTTTTGAAATCACTCAACTATCCTATCTAACTGCTGTCTGTAAAGAAACACTACGAATGTATCCCATTAGTGCTGGAACTCTGGATCGCATCGCTAATTCATCAGTAGAAATTGCCGGGTATTTATTTGAACCCGAAACTGTCCTCATACCAGTGCCTTATCTGGTACATTGCCGGGAAGATTTATATCCTGATGCACGATCATTTAAGCCTGAGCGTTTTCTCGGCCGTCGATATTCTTCATTCGAATATTTGCCTTTTGGTGGCGGTAGTCGGCGATGTTTAGGAGAGGCGCTTGCTCAGCTCGAATTAAAGTTGGTTTTGGGGACAATTTTATCCAAATATCAACTTTCTCTGGTGGCTCATAAACCCGTTTCCATTCGACGTTATGGATTCATCATGGCACCAAAAGGCGGTATCAAGATGGTCATGACAGGAAAGCGGTAATGTTAAAGACATTCTATTGGGTCATCTCGGGAGATTGTAACGTCTATGTTTTGAGAGAGAACACTTTCCAAAGAATGCGTGGATGAAAGATAGCAGAGGGAGATGTGGTCAGGTGAGAAATTCCGATCAGCTCACGGCAGACTTGTGGATCGGAATGGGCGACTTGGGCAACTCGATCTATATAATAATTCATCTGTTTCGCTAGCCAGCTTGGACGTTCTGGACGCTTGCCTTCTGCCTGTCCCCAGGATAAATCTTGTCCTATAGACGTGGACCAAGGTGTTTTCAGCGTTTTGGCAAGATGGCGTTGAAATTGTTGAGAGAACGCTTGGTTAGGGGCTTGGGGATGACGGGCTAAGCAGTCCGCCAGAGTCCTTGCACCTAAGGCTGCTGCGGTCATGCCTTGGCCGTATTTAGGGTTAAAACCACAGACAGCATTACCAAGGGCGACAATTCCTGCGGGCATGACGATGTTCTCGTAGTGACGCAGATAGTTTCTATTGCCACGGTAAGTATAGATGGGAGAGATCGGTTCGGAATCGCAAATGGTGTTGTAGATGACAGGATGCGGCAGACTTTTGGCAAAGGCCAGAAATTCGGCTTCATCGTTACTGGGATAATCCTTCTCAAAACCAGAAAGGGAGATGATGAAGCGATCGCCTTCAATCGGAAAGATGGTTCCCCCCCGACGGTTTACGCCAGGAGAATTAAGGATAGAGAGGCCGGTTCGGTTGAGTTCAGGCGGGCGGCGATACCAACGGCTGGCATAACCAATAAAGGCATCGACGGTGGTCGTTTGCAGCGAACCACAGTTGAGTTTGGCAAGCCAGCTTGGGAGCCGAGAACTGCGACCGGACGCATCAACAATAAGGTGAGCTGTCAAGGTGTCTACTTGGTGGGTGTCCAGGTTTTTGCAGACAATACCCGAAATTCGCGTTGGGGCGTGGGTTGAGCATAGGGATTGAGCGAAGAGGCGCGATCGCACTTCAAATCTCTGCTGTTTCATTAATTGCTGTCGCAAGTACCATTCCAGCAACATCCGACTGCAAATCAATGATTTCAAACCCGATGGGAATTGAGGCAACCAACCCAGTGCGGTCAGGTATTGCCAATCTCCGAGACAGTCCATCACTCGTGCCCCCCTAGCGGTCAGATCGTCGGTTATGCTCGGAAAGAGGTCTTCCAATATGCGATACCCTTGGACGAGTAATCCGTGGAGATGAGGCGCTTGCACAACACCCGGTCGCAATTCGGGTTCATCAGAGAGCTGATCCTTCTCCAAGAGAAGGACTCGCTCAAAGTGATCCAGCAAAACCCGCGATGCTAGCAAACCTGCAATCCCGCCACCGATAACAATGGCTTTGGCATCAGAAAACTGAGACATGGTAAATCTTTATCTAAACAATAGTCAATATCCTAGGTACGTCAGCCTTGAAGCAATGAACTGTATTTCTGTTTGCGAACAACGACTTACCCCTTAGTTGACAAGAAATGGGAGTAAGTTTTTGTTCGCAATCCACTGAAGATTTTCTACTCTGGTCTACTTAGTAACTCAATTTAAAGGCAACATCGCCACTATCTCGCTTAGTGCGAAATTTAATCTGATCCTGTGCCCATAATCCTACAGTCTCAGCTTCTGAATGGTTTTCTCCCGTAACCATAACTTGAAGCGTACTTTGATAAGAGCGAGGAGCACGATACACATAAGAGCCTGGTTGTTGATGGATCAGAACATCAATAACCAATGGGTGAGCTTTTACCACATCAAGTCCATCAATTGCTTCTAAATAGCCTTCCTCCGCAAAGAGACAAAAACGGATAATCGGTCGATTAAACTTTGGTGTAATCAAATTATCTTCGATGGGTAATCCGCTATACAGACGGTACATAATTTCGAACATATCAATACCAGTGGACTCTTTGATCGCAAGAGACACCAACCCTCCAATTCGCCCAGCAATTTCCAGTAATATGGGGCCGATTTTTGTAGTACGTGTCTCAATGTGGAAAAACGAATTATCCAATTTAACAGCTTTTACCGTTCGTTCAGCCAATAAATTTAGTTCTTTGATAAAATCAGTGGGTAATCGAGACGGCGTTGATAAAACAACTTCCTCATAATATGGGCCATTAGAGGACAGGGGTTTATCATGATGTCCGAGAATACAGACACGACCATTGTAGACAAACCCTTCTATACTTACCTCTCCTACAGGTAAGTCTAAGCTTGTGTCAAACAATGTCACTCCTTCAATCAGTTTCTCTAAAATTAGACTGGGTTTAATTTGAGCACCTAGAGGATCAAAAGATGAAATTTGGGTTCCAGACTCAAGATATTCATCAAAACAGCTACGCAGCTCATCAAAATTATTAATCCGACGAACGAACAAACTTCCCCCAGCTGATCTTGGCTTAATTACAATAGGATAACCAATTTCTTGGGCTTTCATCTCTGCCTCATCGACAGTAGAAACTTCTGAAAAGGGAACACTAGGAAGATCATGCTCTAAAAAGAGTCTTCGCATCTGATATTTATCTCGCACTGCACGAACACAGTCTTTCGAAAGAAATCGCAATCCCAATTTTGGCGCAATCTCGGCCAGAAAAAAAACGCCTGCTTCATTGTCTAATGGAGCTAAACCAATAGGTTTGTATCCAGACTCCTGACAGTAGATCCGAATAGTTTCAACTGCTTGCTCAGGTTCAGTTAAACGTATTTTAAGAACGGATTGAAATACGTCCTTTGTCCACCTAGGCAAGGCGCTGGGATTCTCATTAAGTAGAACAAGGTTTGTTGATTTTGCCAAATGCTCGATCGCCTCTTTTACTGAATCATCTGCAATAGGACGATATACCAGAAAAATCTCTTTGCGTTTGCTCATCTGTCCAACACCTTGTTCGTATTCTCCAGAGGCTAGCACAAATTAATGTTGATATGCTTTTAAATCAATATTACAGCCCTTTTCAAATAGATGAGGAGCAGTAACAACAGTGAGAAAACCAGTTTTGGATATCTTCTGTAGTGACCGAACCTAAAGATTGCTCGATAGCATCTACCAAGTCAGCATATGTCCTGGGTTCAAGTTTGTTGAGCTTTGATTTCATTTGTGA
>JAAHHN010000215.1 GCA_010672165.1 Spirulina sp. SIO3F2
CACAAAACTCAGCGTAACGTCAAAACGCTTGGCTATGTTTCTTTGGGACATGCCTGTACTTTGCCACGTATCTATTATCTTTTTACGGAAATCTAGCGAATATGCCTTCATCGCTTACCTCTATTCACTTTCTACCAATATAGCTGTACCTCATATTTGTGGAAAAGGCTATAGGCACATAGGCAATAAATGCCCCCCACATTTGTTGTAGATTTGCTAAGACATAGCCCAGCATAATCACCCCGGCCTGCTTCGTCCAAGGGAAGAAACTCAAAACGAGTGTGGTATAGAAATAGAGCAGGGTGATAGTTAGCAGGGTACGGCTCAACTTCGCTAAACCCAAAAGCGTATCAGCAATGCGATCGGCCGGTAACAGTTCCATACGCTGGATTCGCAGCGATGGAAGATAGCTCCCGCGGCCGCGATTAATCAGACGATAAAGCCAAGGGAAAATTCGACCCATGCCATAGAGCAAAAGGCTTAAGGCAGTCGTGGCGACGAGGGCATAAATCCCGCCCCGTATCAGCGATCGCGGCGTTCGTGCGGTTCGATAGTCCACAATCCCAGTGCGAATCAGCTCTCGATACTTCAACGCCAGAGCAGACAGGGAACGGCCAGCGGCTTGGGCATCGGCTGGGGTTAGCGTCAAAATAATTTGACCCTTAAACTCAATGCCGATCACGCCATTTAACTCTTCAATTTCTAAGTCATCGGGTGCGATCGACTCGTCTGCTGCGATCGTTTGGAGGCGTTGGGTAATTGCTTGAGCACGTTCCTCGGCAGAAAACGAGCCAACATTTTCTTCAATTTCAAAAAGCACCTCACCATTCAGCTCCACTGGAAAACGCTCAATGGTTACTTCAGAGTCGGCAGTTTGGGCGGCCGCCAAACCCACCCAACCGATCAACCCAATACAGACCCATAACACGAGTCCCCACCATTTCTGCCAACGTTGCTGCTTACACTGCATAAGCTACTCCGATTCAGCTCGAATCTGTTTATCTAAGCAAATTCTGTGGAGGTGATCGATGGGGGGTTCATATTTCTTGTGGCATTGTCATATTCAACAACGGTCAGCTTCAACAAAATGTTAGGAAATTGATCGGGATTGCCAAGGGCGATCGACTCAGGGACAATTTTTCCAGAGTCTTTACCCCTTTTCACCTGTTATGACTGATCTCCTTGCCCAAAAATGCGTCCCCTGTCGCGGCGGCTTACCTCCAGCGACCGATGCAGAAATCGCGGCCCTCCGCCCCCAAGTCCCAGACTGGCTCTTAGTTGACGTGGATGGGATCAAACGGCTGCGACGTGCTTACCCTTTTAAGGATTTCCAAACGTCAATGGCCTTTGCGCAAGCCGTAGGCGACGAAGCAGAGGCCGCCGGACATCATCCCATTTTGACTATTGAATGGGGTAAGGTTGCCGTTGAATGGTGGACTCATGAGATTGGTGGTTTGCACCAAAATGATTTTATTATGGCCGCTAAAACTGATGCCGTGGCAAAACAGTTAGCTTGAGATTTTAAGGATTATCCTGATCTTGGATGGGTTGTTCGTTAGGTTGTTCATTAATTTGCGGCTCACCAAACACGGCTTCTAACCCATCGCTACAGCCTCGCCGAGGTGGCGTTGGAATAAAATCGAGTGCACCACTCAAAACCACACGATTACCATCAAACAATTCGAGTAGTATTTGGCGCTCGGGTGACGATTCTAATGCTTTGCGATAGTGTTCATCCATGTCGTCCCAGTTAATTGGGATGCGTTCGGATTCAGCGAGAAACGTTGCATCATAGTCCAGAAGCTGTCCATAAAGTGAATATTCCAAGATCATCCAAAATGCTTCGCTAAAACGGGGAAACACTGTTTCAATCGGAACCAGTTCACCATCCTGTTGCAGCCACACTTCAATCACCCATTGCTCCGGTTCTGGGCCAGGCGAAATCTGGTTGACAATAAAGCCATCGTTTGAGACATCGCGCCATTCATCGAGTTCCCAATGGGATAAATTCTCCGCCAGGTCATAGTTAAACAAACCGTCTTTAACGATGACCGTTTCCCCCACTTCAAGTTGTTCAATGAGTTCATCACAGTCCGGAATGGTAAGCATATCCTCGTGTTCGCAAAGGGAAAGGGTTGTCTCTTCCTCTCCCACCACAAGATTCGCAGTGCTATTGGTGCCACAGGCGAGAAGGAGTGGTGTCAGCGAAAGTAAGGTCGTGGCAATAAAGCGTGACAGCATAAGCAGCAAGTATAAAATTAGAACGTTCCAGAAATAGCACTGAAGTTAGACGATCGCGGGATCGGCAGCTTCTAGCCAATACGTCAGCATTTGGCCCTTACCCTTAACTTCAATGATACCCCTGGGCACACAGACGTAATGGCCCTGGGGGTCATCGGCCTGAAGTCGATTGCGGGTGGCGGGCGTCATTTGGATTTTGCCCGGTCGGCCGTGGGATTCCATGCGACTAGCCAAATTGACCGTATCGCCCCAGAGGTCGTAGGCGAATTTATGGAGCCCAATCACTCCTGCCACCACTGGCCCCGTGTGGATACCAATACGCATCTCAAATGTTTGCCCGGTTTCTTGACTCATTTCCACCAAGGTTTGTTGCATGGCGAGAGCCATTTGAGCCACCCGTTGGGCATGATCAGGGCTAGGCTGGGGCAAACCGCCAACCACCATATAGGCATCCCCAATCGTTTTGATCTTTTCGAGCTGATAGTGACGGCTAAGGCGATCGAAGCGCGAGAAAATTTGATTGAGCCAATCGACAACTTGATCCGGCGGCAGTTGTGCGGAGAAGTGGGTAAACCCAACAATATCTGCAAAGAGCACGGTTACTTCTTCAAAGCGATCAGCAATTGTGGTGCGCTCTTGACGGAGACGATTAGCGATCGGAGCAGGCAAAATATCCAGCAGTAGCTGCTCTGAACGATGTTGAGCTTCGTGCAACGCTTGCTGGGTGTGGAATTCACTGCGGGAGAGCCGTTCATACAAAAACACCACAAAGTTGGGCATAGCAGAAATCCAGATCAAGTCAAAGACAAATTCGGCGGCGGTGGTGTGGGGCGGAAAAGCCGAATGTCCCAGGGCAAGATTAATACTGAAGTAATAGAGATATGCCCCCACATGGGAGACTAAATGGAGCGGCCAGCGAAACGGTACGATCGAGGCAATACTAAAAAAGCCCAACGTCCAACCTTTGTAGTCCGGCTCCACCACATCTGCCCAGCCTTTGGGTAAGTTGGTGACAATTGTAATGCCCCAACTCAAAATCAGTAAGCCGATCGCCAGCGATCGTGGGGTTAAGCGTTGTCGAAAGCGGGCGATCGCTCCCACCATCAAGACCACAGGTAGAAAGTGGTAAACCAATTCATATAGCGTGCTGGGGCCTTTACCCGTAAAGACTTGCTCGGCAATTAGCAAGCTCCGACCAAGGAAGTAGGTTGCCCCCAAACTTAAACCCAGGGTGAGCCGCTTCCCCATAAAGTGGTTCCGCCAAGCTTCATAATGCCGAAACCCCTGCTCGGGTGGCCGACGGAGCGATCGAAGCAGGCGTTGTTTGAGGGCAAACAGTTGCGGGAATTTCAGGTTCGGGTCTCCTTACGTCGCAGTCCTTCTTCCAATTTAGGATACAAATTGCACAAATTAAATCAGGAATTACTGCATCCTGGAATCATGCTTTTTTATTTTTCAAAAATGTTAAGCTTCTCAGAAAGCTTTGTACGGGACAAAAGTTCTAGGGTGTAGATTGTAGGTTGGGTTGACGAAGGAAACCCAACACCAGAGAGGATTAGAGGAAATGCGTTAGGTTACTCTGTGAGAAGCAGGCTACGCTATGGTTTTACCCAACCCACAAAATCATAGGGGGTTCAGGCAATTTCTGATTTTTTTCCTGTACTCAGTAGCCTGATTTACCTGCCTACATAGCATCATAAAGCACACCAATAAAATCTTTGATTGGTGTGCTATAGCGGCATACAGAATTTCAAGAAACTGTATCCGATTGCCGCTGCACAAACTCGACAAACCAACTTAAACAAAAACCAATTCGAAAGATGGAGTTTTGGTGTAGGTTGGGCTGAAGCATATTAGTTGAGCTTTCTCACAGAGTAACCCAAGAACCATAAGCTGGCGTTGGGTTACGCTATCGCTAACCCAACCTACAAAATTCATCAATCTCAATTGAGTTTAGGTTTAGGCTACGAATTCCCAGTCGAACCAATCACTTGTTTCACTCCTTCGAGGGTTGAAACAATACTGCTGGGGTCAAGGAACATCACCTTGCTACTCTCACTGCTGCCAATTTCTAAGCTCATATCGAGATAATTTTGGGCCAAGATGTATTGAAGTGCTTGGGTTGCAGTGGGATCATTGCGATCGCTGCGTAGCTTCTCCATCAAAATATCCAAAGCACGGGCTGCGGCTTGGGCTTTGAGCACTTCCTCTTGAGCTGCTGCCTCAGCCCGAAGAATCGCCGCTTTCTTTTGCGCTTCTGCTTCGAGCACTTGGGCTTCGGCATTCCCCTGGGCACTATTAATCGCAGAATCCCGCTCCCCTTCTGAAGTGAGAATTGCGGCTCGCTTTTGACGTTCAGCGGCCATTTGCAATTCCATTGAGTCTTGTACTGCTTTGGAGGGTGTAATATCTCGCACTTCCACCCGGAGAACTTTCACACCCCAAGGGTCAGTGGCGATATCCAATTCCCGCAGCAGCGTTTCATTGATTTCACTCCGAGCCGTGAAGGTTTCATCGAGTTCGAGTTTGCCCATTTCAGCCCGAAGTTGGGTTAAGACCAGATTCTGCATAGCTTTATGAAGATGTTCTACTTTGTAGTAGGCTTTCTCCATATCAACAATCTTCCAATAAACTACCGCATCTGCACTGATGGAAACGTTATCTTTGGTGATACAAGACTGGGGGGGGATATCGAGGACTTTCTCTTTAGTAGTGCCTTGATAAACCACCTTGTCAATAAAAGGCATCACAAAGTTCAAACCGGGCTTCAGCTTTTTGCTATATTGACCTAAACTCTCCACAAGCGCTTCATTTTTTTCACTGATAATCTTGACTGATCCCATCACGGTTGATCCGCCCAGAAGGAGAATAATTAAGTAAACAAATGGCATGGTTGGTCTCCTGAAATTTAGGTTTATAAACGGGAGGAAGCATTAAGAAACGATAAGAGTGTTTCGCAAAGATTACCCTTAGCCAAGGCAGACGGAACGTCCCCACTCCGCTTGGCCTGCTGCAATATCCATAGCGCGGGCATCGTGCCTGCCACTGTGATAGATATGATTCCAGGTTTATTTTTTGCTTGAATTACTCTAAGATTGCCGAGCTGTATTTAGTCTCAGGTCATGATCGCACTTAGGCCTGCTAACTCTATTCTTCACAGGTATTTAGCGATCGCCATCTCTTTAGCCTTTTCTTTACGAATCCCTAGCATCAGGCTCAAAACGCGAGCGCTACATCGTCCTGAACGTTATCCCCGCTACTGATGGCGTCATCCCGATGCTGATACAAACTACACATCTAAGCCCATCAATTTCGGTTCAAAACTGGGCAGCCGTTTTAACCACCAGCCGCACGATCAAGGTATTACCGTCTCGACGGATAATTTCCACCTGCTGCCCCGCCGGGATCGCCACAGTGTCATCTTCACCGAACGCCCGCCAGGAATTGCCATCACAGAGGACGCGTCCTGCCTGACCGGGCAGAATCTCGGTGAGGGTCTCCCCAGTGGGGGCTTCGTCCCAAATTACTGGACGAGTTTTAGGCGTGAACCAGCGTCGCACCGCCAGGATAAAAATCACGGAGAGAATCATCCATAATGCGATCTGGAACCCGACCGAAGGAACCACGAAAGAAACCAGACCCACAATCAGCGCCGCTAAGCCCATCGTGAATTCCACTAGCGCCGTCGGGAAGAAGAATTCCATGAGACATAGAATGCCCCCAGCCATCAGCCATAGTAAGGTTGGATTTGACATAGTTGTTAAGTTGACTCCACATCAGAAACGGCAAAGCACTAGAGGCTGTCATCAAGTTAAATGCAAAGGCTTACGCATAAAAGTAAAAAAAATTAATCACGAGCCGAATCTAGATATTGGGTCTCAAGCAGGCAAGGTCTTGCCTCACGGAATGCTCAACTGATGATGTGTTCACTTCTGGGGTTCGTAAGCGGTTCGGCTCCCTGTTCGTTATGTTGGAGCAGACATGTTCTCGCTTATTCCCGAAGGCTTCTGTAATCCCATAAACTGATAATGTGCCCTAGACAAGGCAGAACCAGATAGGGCAAGCTGAATGGGATGATCAGCGATCGCAATTCCAGAGCGTTTAGCTTCAGGACTTTGCATCTAAGCTATCTTCATCATAGCGATCGCTCGTCTGGGTTCGGGTTATTCTTTACCTTTGTTTTTGGCGTTCAGGGCTGTTATGGCGCGTTCTCCGTTATCTGTTCATCCTTATCTGTGGGCGATCGGGCCAATTGCGGCAAAACTGACGCCGCCGAATGTGATTGTCAATCGCTACCAGATCCGAGCGCCTCAAATTTGGCAGGATCTCTACCCCTACGATCTCCCAGATTTTCCTGAGTCGCTGCCTCCTGAGGTTTTGCCTTACCTGCGGCTTTATCCCCAACGCTACCATGTGCCCGAAGTCTACGGCATTTGCACAGTAGACGATAGCGATGTGGTGCTACTCACCAATGCACCGCTTACGGCTCAGGGGGAACTACTGCCGAGCCTAGAGTCCCAATGGCTTGATGCCAGCCCTTTACGTCAGGCCTATTGGCTTTGGCAGATCTTAGAACTATGGTCTCATCTGCAAAGGGAAGGCGTGGCCACTTCAGTATTAGTGGCGGATAACCTGCGTGTTGAAGGGGGGCGGCTGCGCCTAATTGAGCTGCTCAGCGATCGCCAACCCCTAACCAATCTCTCTCCCCTCGTTAAACTCTGGTTGCGTCTGGCCCGCCATGCCCATTACAGCATTGCGGCCACGCTGGAGAACATTGTGGCCATGCTCCAGCAACCGGAACCTTCCCCGACAATGATCCGGCGATCGCTCAACCATTTGCTCCTCGAACAGGCCGCCCAATTGCCCCTCTCGGTGCAGGTGGCCAGTGCCACCGATCCTGGCTCTGAGCAACTCCGCAACGAAGACGCGATTTATCCCCCAGCAGGCAATACGGCGGTTGATCCGCGGGTGTTGGTGGTGTGTGATGGCATTGGCGGCCATGCGGAAGGGGCGATCGCCAGTCAGTCGGCGGTGCAATCACTCCAACTCCAGGGCCAGGCCTTGATCAGTGAACTTCAGGCCGACCCCCTACGCCTGGAACCGGAGATGGTCGCTGATCAGCTCACGGCCTTAATTCGTATTTCCAACAACCTGATTGCCAACCGTAATGATCAGCAAAATCGCTCGGCGCGGCAACGTATGGCAACGACCACAGTGATGGCGTTGCAGTTACCCCAGATCATCGAAACGCCCGAAAATCGTGGCACAAGTCATGAGCTTTATCTACTTCATATTGGCGATAGTCGAGCCTATTGGATTACTGAAAACTACTGTCACTGTTTGACAGTGGATCATGACATTATTCGGCGGGAAGTCTGCAAAGGGGAAGCAATGCCACTCCAGGCCCGCCAGCGCCCGGATGCTGGGGCCTTAACGCAGGCGTTGGGGACAAGGGGGGCCGATCGTCTCCATCCCACCATTCAACGATTTGTAATTGAAGAGAATGGTATTCTGCTGCTCTGTTCAGATGGCTTGAGCGATCGCTATCTGCTCGAACGCTGTTGGACAGATTTTGCGCCAGAAGTGTTGCGGGGAACCATGACGCTCTCGGTGGCAGTAGAATATCTAGTCCGTCTGGCGCGTCAGCACAATGGCCATGACAATATTTCAGTGGTGGCTGCGCTTTATAATGTGCAGAATGTGGTGTTGCCCACCGCATCGGTGGTGGATAGCCCGCCAGCAGAACTGATGCCCACTCTAGCGGAGTTGGAGCTACAGCAATTGGCCAATGAGCCGTCAGAAGACGGGCAGCTAGAGGTAAGCACCATTGCCGATAGTAACGGAACCCATCAAACACCGAGCTTTTTAGAATCAGAACCCACGGTTCCACCCACATTCAAAAACCTCGAAGATGTGGAAAATCTGTTATTGGAGCTGACCCAAGCGGAACCCAGCTCGGAATTCAAGCCGTCAGAGTCCCAACCGGAAATTAGCCCCCCATCTTCCTCAGTGCCATCAGCCAAGTCAGAGACTGATGCGCCATCTGCTGCCCAGATGCCAGAGCCGATCGCACCCCCTGAATCATCAACCCCAGCTCCCACCCCTGCACCAACTGAAGCCAGTGATATGGCTGCGCCCCTACCACCACTGCCGAAACCCAACGCCCCTAACAACAGTGACGATTCGGGTCAGGCGTCTGATGCTTATACGCCCAATAATGCGCTGCCCGATATGGTGCCGACTTGGGATAACCCCAATCCTTGGGCGGCGGCAAGCAAACCGCCCTATGGCCCTGGCTCTGAGCCAGATGGTAGCGATGAGGATGCACCGGAGTTGCCCTCCTCGCTGTTTGAGAATATGGATATGGATGACTTAGAGCTCACTTCAGCGCCAGGTTCGCGCTGGAATTGGCTATGGGTTGTGGGAA
Source organism: Spirulina sp. SIO3F2 (assembly GCA_010672165.1). GTDB lineage: Bacteria > Cyanobacteriota > Cyanobacteriia > Cyanobacteriales > Spirulinaceae > SIO3F2. The sequence goes on from JAAHHN010000215.1 coordinate 8,669, forward strand.
TTTTGGGGGTTGTGGCGATCGTGAGTGCGATCGTGTTGGTGATGCGCAGTCAGTTTGCTACAGAGCGGGAGCCGGAACCTGAACGAACGGAGCAACAGGAGCGATCGCAGGATGAGGAGTAAATACTCAGAGTCTTAAGCCTTATCAGGCGGAGAGACAAACCCAGATTCCCAGACAGATGCAGCCGAACTGAGTAATCACATCACAGAGGGTGAGGAGCATCGATGGTATGGTCAATTGAAACCCTGGCCACACCCACCAACTGATTCAACCGTGGAACCTTTACCTGAACAACGTTTGTCAAAATATCGGGGCGATGCGCGGAAGCCGCAAACCATTCAACAATGGATGCCCGTTTGGGATTGGTTCTACCACCATTACTTCCGGGTGCAAACCAGTGGCTGGGAACATGTGCCACCGCAGGGGCAAACCCTATTTGTCGGGTCACACAATGGTGGACTGGCGACCCCTGATCTCTTTATGTTCTTCTATGACTGGGTGCAGCGTTTTGGCCCCGATCGCCCCGTCTATGGCCTCACCCATGCCAAAATTTGGCAAGTTTATCCGCTTCTGGCCAACATTGCTGCTGAGCTGGGGGCTGTGCCGTTTTATCCCCGCACCGCCCTCGGTCTGATTGAACGGGGCCATAGTGTTTTGGTCTATCCCGGTGGAGCCCAGGATGTGTTTCGTCCCCACGGGCTGCGCGATCGCATCTATCTCAATGGCCGCACGGGCTTTTTGCGCCTAGCCCTCTGGCACTCGTTGCCGATTACGCCGCTAATTTCCTGGGGGGCTCACGATACCCTGATCGTCTTGGCTGACTACTATCCTCAACTCAAGCAACTGCATGATTGGGGTATGCCCTGGGTTTTGGGGATTGACCCCGAAGTGTTTCCGATTTATCTCGGCTTACCCTGGGGACTTTCACTTGGCCCCCTACTCAATATTCCCTTACCCGCTCAAATTCATACCCGTGTATGTCCGCCGATTGTATTTGAGCGTTCTGGCTATGAAGCCAGCCGCGATCGGGCTTATGTCCAGTCCTGCTATGACCGGGTGGTTTTAACTATGCAAGCTGCGTTGGATGAGTTGATTCAATCGGTCGAGGGCTGAGGCTGTATTTCCCCACATCTCGTGAGCAACGTCCCCTGGCTGCGCTCCCCTACCCTGTGGAAAACCGCAAGGGGTAGAAGGCTTTGAAAAACACCAAAATCCATACTTCCCAGCCGCTGGCGGCGTTACCCCCCTTTCCAAGGGGGGAAGGGGGGATGAAAGATCTTAAACAGACGTGGCACAATGGAAGATCCTGGCAATTCACGTCCCCCCAACTCAAAGTCATGGCTAAGGAGCAAAATGGTGGTTTCAGAACCATCAGCGACAATCGCAAAGCCCGCTTTCGCTACGAGATCTTAGAGACCTTTGAAGCAGGCTTGGTGCTGGTGGGAACCGAGGTGAAGTCGATCCGGGCGGGCAAGGTTAATATGGGCGACGGTTTTGGCCAGATTCGTAATGGTGAGGCTTGGTTACATAATGTGCATATTTCGCCCTATCAAGCCAGCGGTGAATATTTCAACCATGAACCGCGTCGGATTCGCAAGCTGCTACTGCACAAAAAAGAAATCACCAAACTTATCGGTAAGCTTGAAGAGAAGGGCTTAACCTTAGTGCCGCTCAAGATGTATTTCAAACGGGGCATTGTGAAGGTGTCATTGGGCATAGGCAAGGGCAAGAAGCTCCACGACAAGCGCGAGACAGTGAAGCAGCGGCAGGATCAGCGGGACATGCAGCGGGCGATGAAGCGGTATTGAGCTTTCCGTTGGCATTGGCGATCGCGCCCCAGATTCCCCCCAAACCCACGGTTGAATTCGAGAAATAAACCCAGCACTTCTACTGACCTATCATGTTTAACCGCTGCCGATTCTTCCTGCTCACACCGCTGTTTGCCGTAACAGCCCTGCTCCCGACAGGCAGTATGCACCCCGCGATCGCTCAGTCCGAGGTGGATTGTGAAAACCCACTTACGCAGATGGCGATTAATATTTGTGAGCACGAGCGTTGGGCGGTGAGCGATCGCGCCCTTAACGAAACCTATCAAGCTCTATACCCCAACCTCGCCAAGCCCCAGCAAGCACAAATCATTCGTGCTCAACAGGCGTGGGTTCGGTTCCGGGATGCTGAATGTGAACTCTACAGTAGCTATGCGGAGGGGGGGTCGATGCAGCCGATGCTCCGGAGTGGTTGTATGGCGAATTTGACGGATGACCGGACGGCTGAGTTGGCTCGCTATCAAGCGGGGCAGTTGCCCTATGGGCCCTATGGCACGAATCGAGACCAGGGAAATGTAGAACGGGTGTCGTTACATCTTTATGAGGCGTTGCAGGTCTCGATCAGTGAGCATCGTCAAGACAAGCTGTTGAGTTCCCAGGTGGCTTGGGCAGAATATCGCAATGCGGTTTGTGCGTTTGAGCATGATTTTAGCGATCAGCCTGCTGGGAGTATTGACTGTTCGGTGCGTTTAACGGAGGAGCGAATAGGGCAGTTTGTGGATTATTTACAGGATTATTATTAGGGACTGGTTTTCCCTTTGCGACCCACACCCGACCCACCCCGGTCTGGCGAGGCCAGACCTGCCCCTCCCAGGAGCTATCCATTAGGCAGAAGTCAGTGAAAGGCTTGCCCCATCTAGCGATTGGGAGCCAGTTGAGCCCCTTCGAGCAAGTGATGAAGTTTAGTATAGCCGCGCCAAAGGGTCTTAACCCCTGGCTCAC
>JAAHHN010000216.1 GCA_010672165.1 Spirulina sp. SIO3F2
CGGCTCCTGAGGGCATCAAACAAGCCCATCACACTATTAGATTTGGGTGCCGTGGCCAGATATAACGTCGCCTGGGTTAAGGGATAGCGCCCCTCTGGCATCCCCACCCGATCGAAAGCCGCAGCACAAGCATTCACCACCGCGATCGACCCCGGATCAGCCAGCCCAATATCCTCACTAGCCAGAACCAACAGCCGCCGCAAAATAAACCGGGGGGATTCGCCAGCGTAGAGCATCCGAGCCAGCCAATAGAGGGCCGCATCCGGATCAGAACCCCGCACACTTTTGATAAAGGCGCTGATGGTATCAAAATGGGCATCTCCATCCTTGTCGTAGAGAATGGCCCGTTGCTGAATGGATTCTTCCGCGATGGGCAGGGTGAGGGCGATCGTGCCATCTGGATTTGGGGAGGTGGTTTCGACCGCGAGTTCCAGCGCATTTAAAATGGCGCGGGCATCGCCATTGGCCACATTCACCCAATGCGCTAGGGCGTCAGCGTCCAGCTCAATCGTGCGATCGCCATAACCCCGCTCCTTATCACCCAAAGCTTGCGCCACAATTTGCCGGAGATTTTTAGCTGTCAGGGACTGGAGTCGGAAGAGGCGCGATCGGCTCACTAAGGCCGGATTTACCTCAAAATAGGGGTTTTCGGTGGTGGCACCAATCAGAATCACCGTGCCTTTTTCCACCCAGGGCAGCAGCGCATCCTGCTGGGCTTTATTAAAGCGATGCACCTCATCAATAAAGAGCACTGTACGCCGTTTCTGGGCCTGGGCGATCGCGGCTCGAATCTCTTTCACGCCTCCCAGCACCGCATTGATGGCAATAAATTGCGCTTGGGTGGTGTTGGCAATAATTTGGGCGAGGGTGGTTTTGCCTGTTCCCGGCGGGCCGAAAAATATCAGTGAAGAGAGCTGGTCTGCCAAAATAGCACGACGGAGTAGCCGTCCTGGGCCCAGAATTTCCGTTTGGCCGACAAATTCATCTAGGGTGCGCGGCCGCATGCGGGCAGCAAGTGGGTTGTTCATGCGTCAAAAATCTAGTTCACCCTAGTGCCGCAAGGCGGAGTTCAGAATTCAAAGTTCAGAGTTCAAAGTGCTTGTACAACAGGCGTTCTGTGAATTTTGAATGGATGGCTTATTTCTGCCGTTCTGCACTAGCAATTAAGCAAAGCAATCGCCCAGTAGATATAGCAAGGCTAGAGCGACTCAGGAATTTTATGGGAGCTGAAACCCTCTGCTGGTGGGCCTTGCCCACCCTACGCGATGTCCTAACCATCTACCAACGCTGCTATAGATGAAGCTGTAAGGGTTTGCCAGAATCATCTTGGGTCACAAATTTCCAACATCTAACCCCGCCACTTCTATCTTGGCGATTGTGTTTATTTTAGCCACTGACGACACCCCCTAAAGTGCCGACAAATAATCCCGAAAACTCGCAGATTGCGCCGTTAACTCCTTAAATGTGCCCTGATGCACAATTCGGCCCTGTTGCAACTCAAAAATACGATCGCATTTTTCCACTGTCGTCAATCGATGGGTAATTAAAATAATCGTGAGATCATGGCTCAAGCCCTCGATCGCCGCCATCACATCCTGCTCCGTTCTGGTATCTAAAGCGCTAGTGGCTTCATCAAAGACAATCACCGACGCTTGAGAATAGAGCGCCCGAGCAATACCCACCCGCTGCCGCTGGCCACCGCTCAGGCGAACCCCCCGCTCCCCCACCCAGGTTTGGTAGCCCTGGGGCAGGGTTTGGATAAAGTCATCGAGCTGAGCCGATTGAGCAGCAGCCATCACCCGTTTGAGGTCAATCTCTGCGGTGGGAATGCCAAAAGCGATATTACTGGCGATCGTGGCATCAGACAGAAAAATATGTTGGGGCACATGGGCGATCGCCCCTTGCCAAGCCCGCAACCGTTCGCCGCTCAAGGGTTCATTATCTAAGAGGATTTGCCCCCGCTCGGGCTGGAGCAATCCTAAAATTAAATCGGCGGTTGTGGTTTTGCCACTACCCGTCGTGCCCACAAAGCCCACCGTTGTGCGGGAGGGAATCACCAAGTTGAGATTTTGCAGAATCCAGGCTTCATCAGGATGATAGCGAAACCAGACCTGCTCAAACCGGAGTTCTTGTTTGAGTTCAATCGGCGGCGGTGGGGGCAAAAATTGCAGGGGATTGACGGCGCGTTCCAACGCCATCAGCGATCGCTGCAAGGACGCCCGTGAACCTTGGAGACCCGCGATCGCGACAAAAGACTGCTGCAACGTGGGCAGTAACCGATTTGCCCCCACCGCTAAGCTACCGAGAACAGGGATGGCCTGACGAAAGTCGCCATCTTGCCCCAGGCTCAGAGCCATCAATGCGATCGCACTCATGGCCACCATTTCAATACCATAGCGGGGTGTTAAATAGGTGATCATATTCGAGGCATTCGCTAGTTGATTAATGCGATTCGATTCAGCATAAATCGACTGGAAAAAGCCATGGGTTTCGTCCAGGATGACTTCTCGAATACCGCCAAGACTTTCTTGAATCACCTGAACCCGTTGCTGATGATGTCGAGACATCAGACGACTGTTGTGTAGTAGGGTTTGACGCCGCCAAATGTACAGCACCCCATAAACTGCCCCGAGAATGCCGCAAATACTCACCGCCACACGGCCGTCAATCCAAAACAAGCCAATCACCAACCCAATAATCACAAAGCTATTGGTTACAGCCAACAAGCAGGGCATCACAATACCTGCCCCCAAACCATTAGCATCGTAAGCCACCAGGGAGATCAGGTCGCTGCTATTGTGGGTGAGATAAAACCGATAGGGCTGCAAGATGGTGCGGTGATAGATCAAGTAGGCGAGATCAATCCCGATCCGGGCAGACAGATGGGTTTGGCAATAGAGCGTGGTGATACGGAGAAGGTTGGTTGCCAAAGTGATGCCAATAAAGGCGATCGCTAACCCGAACACCAGTTCAGACGTTGAAGTAATATCAAATAAACTGAGCAGTGGCTGTAGCCAAGCTTGCTTAAGGACTTGCTCAGCATTGCTCAGGGCACTCAAGAAGGGCACGATCGAGCCTAGGCTGGCCATCTCGCTCAAGGCAACCAGCAGCATCAACATCAGCAACAGCGAGAGTTGCCGTCGTCGCCGCTGGTCAATATGACGCCAGAGCCGACATAAGTCGTTAAATAGTGATCCTGGCTTAACCCAATTGAGCTGTTTTAGCACTGAATTCTCACCCATCATCAACCCCAACACCTGTGCCTGCTGCACCCCGTTCACTCTAGTCCACTTTGAAGAAGGGTGTCCACGGCGTTGGAAAATGCCACGATTTTTTCAGCGATCGCCATTGCTGTGGCGATCGCTGTAACTGTATGCTGAGAGCAGAAACATACTGAAACCTTAGGGTTCGTCTCGGAAATTGCAATAGACCCTTTTTTCCGACTGTGTACGGTTAGTCTTAACCCTGCAAACAAACCGAGCCAATGACCTGATTCTGGCTGGACATTCAACAACCAACGAATGACCCATTATTCCTGCTGCACCATTTGTGGGTGCAGGGGGCCAATGTGTTAAGGCGTCTAGGCTTGAGATTTTCCTTGCTTGAGTGCGTAGAGAAAATCAATCGGGGTGCAGCGATCGCAATTGTTCAGTCTGGGGCCAATATCAACCAAACATCAATATCCTCACACCGCAAATAGGGGGCAGATTGCTGATTGTCACCCGCTGTTTGTGGTCTCATTCCCCTTCTCGACTTTTCCACCATGACCAAAACCCTTTCTCAACCCTTGACCCTTGTTGAGCCAGCGGCCACCGCTACGCCCACACTATATTTAGATGAGCCCGCTACCACTCAATTGGTGCAATGGGCCCAACAGATTGAACAGTCGAGTCTCACGGTTTTCGAGAAAAGTCAGGCCTTAGCCAAACGCTTGGGAGCGCATCCCCGTGCCGATGGCCTGGTTGAGATTGGGTTTTGGACCCCACAACTGCTCGCCCAAGTGATGCGGAAGCTGGAAATTTACCTAGAAATTTTTACCCCCCTCGAACCAATTGACTTGGAGTTGACCGAACAAATTGTTACGTTTCGGCGCGATCGCCTCAATTTGGTACAACAGGGTGAATTCCATTGGGGCGTGGTGGCCGGGTTGACCCCTGGCACCCGCGAACAACTGGGGTCTTTTTATTGGTTGCGCTACGTTGACCAAAATGAGCAATTCCAAGCGATCCGCGATCCGCTGGCCTATTCCCTGCCCTACGGCATCTTTGCCCCCGCTGAACTCTACGATATCGATCGTCTCCAGCGGGAACGGGCCGACCTAGACTATTTCCGGCGCACGGGCGCGTCTGCCATCCCCAAAAACGGCAGCTCAGCACTGGCTAAAGCCACCAGTCGTATTCCTCGGTTGCGGGCCCCGTTGAATATTTTGCAACTGCACATTGGCACCGCTTCAGCAGCGGGTACATTTGCGGGTTTGAATGAAACGTATCAGGCGATCGCTGCCAAGCTCGAAAACAACGAACCCCTGACTCCTGCCGAAGAAAACTACCTCGGCTACGATGCTGTACAGTTTTTGCCCACCGAGCCAACCATTGAATACCGCGACGAATATAGTCCCGAGAGTGAGTTTTTCTCATTTGTGGCCGAAGACGGTGACACGTTAACGGTGGAGTTAACCAAACCCCACACCCAAGACTGGGGCTATGATGTGCCCATCTTGGGGTCAAGCACGACGAACCCTGCCTTGCTGGGGAGCCTGCGTCCGGATGAGGTGACTGATCTGATTGCTACATTGCATAACTTCCCCACTGGCCCCATTCAAGTCATCTATGATCTGGTCTATGGTCATGCTGATAATCAATCGGAATTGTTGCTACCCCACCAATTCCTCAAGGGTCCCAACATGTATGGTCAGGATCTTAACCATCAGTTGCCAATGGTGCGGGCGATTTTCTTGGAAATGCAACGGCGCAAAAACAACACCGGTGCCGATGGGATTCGCGTTGATGGCGGTCAGGATTTCCGCTTCTTTAATCCCCTCACCGGTTTGGTGGAATACGATGATGCCTATCTCCTGGCCATGAGTGATTTGGTGCAAGAAATTGAAGGTTGTCAGCGTCTACTCTTTACAATCTACGAAGACGGTCGGCCTTGGCCCCAAGAAGGATGGGAAGATATTTCGACCTACCGGGAATTGGTGGATCTCAAGCCCGAATCCTATCAATGGGGCCCGCTCATTTTTGCCCACAATACCCCTGCCCTGAAGGGATTTTGGGAAAAGAAATGGCGGCGGGTTTGTGAGGTGATGTATGAGGGCGATCGCTGGATCACGGGCTGTGCAAATCATGACACGGTACGACGGGGCAACCAGGTCAAACTCGATGCTGCCATCAATTGGAATTTGGGTAAGACGCTCCCCGAAGTGCTCCGCAATGCCTACGACAACCCAGCAGTGACACTGTGGGTTTATGGGTTTAGTCCGGGGCTACCTATGGACTTTATTAATGCACTGATGCATACCCCTTGGATGTTCTTCCGCAACACGGATGAGCGCTATGGTGTCAAGGTTGTCTCGGAAGAAGCGGGCTTTTTAGAATGGCAAATTACCCCTGCAATGTTCAAGCGGAAAGGGGCATTCCCTCGCTTAAAATCCTTGGGTTTTAAACATATTGAGGAACTCCGGGAATTCAGCCATGCCCTTAATGAATTGATGCAAACCAATGACTACAATATTGCTGAAGTGGTAGAAGCGATTCGCCATTGTATGGAAAATGGTAATTGTCATCTCCCACGAATCAAGCAGCTCAGTCGTTCGGGGATGCTGCGCTTTTTAAGCAAAATGGATCTCGATCGCCTCAAAGGTTTTTCCCGATGGTTTATGGAAGACTGTTATGAAGCCTGTAATATCTCCCGCTATGAACAGAGCCTGAATGCTGCCAGCGTCAAATATAATCTGGGTCTGCGTCGTTTCCGTCATCAATATCCCTGGCTCCGTCATAACTTAGCTGGCATCGATCGCTTTAATAAACTCAGTGAAGATGATGTGACCCTCTTTTATGGCGTGCGCAGCAATCCGGATGATCCAGATGAATGTGTGGCGATGATCGCCCATATGGGGGGAGAGACAACCCGTGTGATTCCCCAAACGCTCTTACATTTAGACGAGAGCGAAGTAATGTGGGAAGTGGCGATCGCCTCGCTTGGCCTTGATATTGACGCGATCGCCCTAGAAGAGCCACTGGAATTACAAGATTCCCAAGGCATCTTATTGGTTACACGCAAATCTGAGCCCGACACCCCATCCTCAAACTGATCTGAATAATGGGCAATGATGTGAACATAAAGCGTTCAATGCCAGCCAACAACGTGTTACTCATTACTTAATACATCAACGGGTCTGATCATTTACCCCAATTAACTATGCACGCCCTTTCAATTCCCACGTGGATGGTTCATGTCTCCAGTGTTATCGAATGGATCGCTGCGATGTGGCTGATCTGGCAATATGGTGATGTGGTGCAAAACCATGCCTGGCGCTGGCTCTCTTGGGCGATGCTTCCTGCCCTTGTGAGTGCCATGTGTGCTTGTACCTGGCATTTCTTTGACAATGCCGAAGCACTGGAGGGCTTGGTCATAATCCAGGCAGCGACAACGTTGCTGGGGAACTGCACCCTCTGTGGAGCAGCCTGGTGGCTCGATCGCCAGGCTCGCTTCGGGAGGGCAAAAGATGTCTAAGGAAAGCCTGTTTGCCCTCTCGTTATTTCCTTATTTAGGGTTTTTGTGGTTTATGACGCGATCGCGCCAATTCCCCCGCTTGGCAATGATTGGCTTCTACGTACTGCTGGTGTTTGTCTTTATCACAATCCCCGCTGGGATCTATGCCCAAGCGGCCTATGGCAAAGCTTTAGCTGACGTGGATTGGCTGCATGGCAGTGCGGAGTTTTTCTTAACCCTCTCGAATGTGCTGGTGGTGTTGGGGTTTTACCGGGCGATCGAGCAAGCTAAGCAGAGTAAGGATCATAGGAGTTAGGGTGTAGTAGACAGCTACAGTTTGTCCGCTGTCACAAACTCGATCCGCCGAAACCCAGAGGTTAAACCCTAAATCAACCGTGTTTTGGCGTGACTTTCCGGAAACTGGCATGATCGCCCTTAGACAGTGAGGGGTCAGACCTTAGGTTGGAACCATAGCCGTTTACGTTTCTTGGTCATGCCCAGCCTTGCCACACCACCGATCACGTCCAATATTTCGCCTTGGTTTCGGGCGATCGCCTATCCCCTCGGTACTCATGTCGTGATGCCTTACTATTTCAGCGCGATTGATATCGAAGGTCAACAGCATATCCCCTGCACGGGCCCGGTGATCTTAGCCCCGACCCATCGCTCTCGCTGGGATGCCCTGCTAGTTCCCTATGCAGCGGGCTACAACGTCACAGGACGCTATTTACGGTTTATGGTCTCCGCTGATGAAATGCAGGGTCTACAAGGTTGGGTCATTCGGCGTTTGGGCTGCTTCCCGGTTAATACCCGACGTGTGAATCCTGCCAGCCTTGATCACGGGATTAAATTGCTTCAGCAGGGCGAAATGCTGGTTATCTTTCCAGAGGGAGATATTTACCGTCAACCTCAGGTGGCTCGGCTAAAACGAGGTTTAGCAAAAATCGCGCTTCAAGCCCAGAGCAACTGCGCTGAAACCGTCAAAATTGTGCCCATCAGTCTGAGCTATTCAGAGCGAGTTCCCCGGCAAGGCTGCACGGCACAAGTGCAGATCGGGGAAGCGATCCCAGTCTCAGACTATCTCAATGCATCCCTTAAACAGGCCTCAGCCCAGCTCACTCAAGCGCTGGCCCAACAATTAAAGCATCTCCATCAACTCAAAACGATGACTCACCCGAGTGCTAACTTACAATAAATGACCGAATTAATTGGTTACAAAAATTTATTTAAGTTTGCCTTTTTGTGAGTATTTACATCTGGATGTACAAAAAGGCGCTGTCTCCCTTAGAATCACGCATTAGCCATCATTTTTGACCCTCAAGGTTGCTCAATCGCCACGCCACTGGTTGAATTCGGCAAAAGCTACTCATTGTGGTATATTTATCCCACGCCACTAGAAAAATAAAAGATTGTCTTTAGGTTTACCCCAGTGAGATTCTGCTCTGTTGGGGATCGGTAGTCGTATTTACAACACGCAGGAATCATCAAGTGTTAACGTAGAGGCTGTTAACAAACCATTGATTTTTGCCGCTGAGGGCCTTAGCTGTTATGGCTCAGATTTTTGATCCCGTCCCCGATACCGTTCAAGCTCCTGCGGTTTGCTGCTATGTGAATGCAACAAGCCAAATTCAAATTGCACGCATTACCAATATTCCAAATTGGTATTTTGAGCGTGTTGTGTTCCCTGGACAACGCCTAGTTTTTGAAGCGATCCCTATCGCTTTGCTAGAGATTCATACGGGAATGATGGCGAGTGCCATTCTCTCAGACACGATTCCTTGCCATCGCCTGGCGCTGAATCAAGAATCGACCGCAGACACAGCGAGCAGTTCCCCTGCTACAGTTTCTGAACATTCCGTTGCCCCCAAACCCACAGAATCAGCAATCCCTGAACCTGTTTCAGTGGGTTGATTTAGGGTTAGGGGCGATTATTCAATCAATTCTTAAACAATCGAATAAAATCATTCCTTTAATATTTCTTTTAGAGCTGTCTAACTCCTAGACAGCTTTTTTTATGTCACGTTAACAGCCACAATGAATACATGGATTTACCTTCATTTTTATGGCTTTGGCGAATTGCTGCCTGGTCAATGGGTTTGACGTTTTGTACCTATGGTTTGTTAGCGATCACTGGCTTGGGGATACGTGGATTGCGTCAAGGTGAGCCGCCGCGATCGCGCCCAGCCTGGTTGCGTCCACTACACTTGGGTTTAGGCCTGAGCTTGGTCGGCTTGGTGGTGTTGCTACTTACCATTGGTATTGTGGGCACTTTGGGTGAATATGGCAGCTTAGGCCATTCCTGGCATTTGGGGGCAGGCTTGTTGGTGGTGAGTTTGGTGCTTGCTTCGGCCGTGACAGGTTTACGACACACTCAAACCATTGCCGGCCGCAATCGTCATCTCCAAGTCAATGGTGCTTTGTTAGTAGCGCTGCTGCTGGTACTGGGAACGGGCTGGGTGGTGGTGCAGAAGTATCTACCCTGAGATCAACAACTTAAGTTCTGAATACAGCCAACTTGGAACTTCGCTGAGAGTGTTTTGTTACTATAAAGTTTAAATTTATTAACATTCTCTCGATTCTATGAATATGCTCTTAACGGTTGTGGATGGCCAGACTTCTTTACCAGTGGCGTTTATTGCTGTTTATGTGGTTGGTTTTATTGCTGCGGTGGGAATCGGCTCTCTGGCTTGGTACAACTCTAAGCGTCCTGCGGGTTGGGAAAACAGCAAGCGACCAGATTTTATCCCTGATATCACTGACAAAGACAAGCCAGAGTCCTAACCCGCACTATTTATGAAAATTTCAAAAAATAGCTGAAACCCCCTTCAGTGCTTCACTCTAGCGATTCACTCAAAAAACAGTCTCTTTTTTGGGGCTGCCCACTCAGCAAAGGCTACAGACTGGTGAATAATTCAGGCTAAGTGAATAGAAGATAAGTCGTCCGCTTACTGGGGCGTGTCATCAGTTATTCCCAGAAACCTTACGGGACAAGTGATAGAGCGCCCGACCCAAACAACAGATAACAGGGCTGTAAGCCGGTCATCTTAAGCATCTAAAATCTAACTGATGACAGCCCCTAACTGCGGGCAACAAGCTTCATTATTATGAAATTTATAGCCTGTAGCTCCGATTGGGCCATCTATCAAACAAAAAAGATGATGGAAATTGTGCAACATCAAGCGTTGAATCGTGCGTTTTGGCCCTGCGCGATGTCAAAAACTTCTCCAGTAATCATCGCCGTAGCTTGACCACAAAACATCTTGACGACTCGTGCGACATCAACCGGTTCGTAAGCTCCCATGGGTAAAGGATGGTAGCTTGCTTCGGCTGCTGCTTCCACAGCATCAAAGTTTGGATTTTCCGGGGACACAGCGTTGAGCATATAATCGTTGTCCGCCAGTTTTGTCCGCACCCATCCTGGGCACACCGCATTACATGTCACATTATGTTTGGCCATCGCCAGAGCCGTGCTCTTAGCAAAACCAATTAATCCCCATTTTGTCGAGGCATAGACTGAAAAGTTCTCGTTGCCAAGCCGTCCCAAGATCGAGGAAATCATCACGATGCGGCCAGCGTTCTGCCTACGCATGATCGGTAGTGCTGCTTGAGTGGTTTTGACGGCTCCAGTGAGGTTGATGTCGATGACCGTTTGGATCTCTTCGTCAGGAAACTCATCGAGCACGCCAACTTGTGTGACACCCGCATTGACGACCAGTATGTCCAGACGACCGAATTCTCTAACTGTACGTGCAACACTCTCTTCCAGCTTCGTTCTGTCGCGAACATCGCCTTTAATTGCGATGCATTTGACGCCAAGGGCTTCGATATTCAATTTTGCCGTTGCCAAGTCTTGCTCAGTTGCTAGTGGATAGTTGACGGTATCGATATTGCCTGCGATGTCGTAGAGAACAATATTAGCCCCTGCTTTGGCGAGTTCTTCGGCACAGGCATAGCCGATGCCCCGAGCCCCACCTGTGATAAAAGCGCATTGACCTGTAAATTCACCTGTTGGTTCTGGCGATGGTTGTGAGATTGCTTCAGCAGTTGAGTTCTGCGCAGCGGCAGGTGCGCCCAGAGCAACGGCGGTAGCAGTTGCTACGCCAAGGACACCGGTCGAGAGGAGTTTACGACGGGTTGTTGCTGAAGGATCAGAAGAACGCTGTTGATCGCGAGACATCATTAATTCTCCGTTGTCAGGATTGTTTAGGTGATTAATTTAGAAGAGGAGACGTGCTGAACCTTACAGCCCTATCTGTTTTTTCATATTGCTGATAAAGAATTCATCGTTCTGGGCTTTGCGGTTATTCAGCAATTCAACAGCATCGTTGCCAGCTCGATAGCGTAGTGTATTAGTCTCGTCGGTTATGGCAGTCCAAATCACCTCTGCCACCACACTGGGCTCAGATACGTTTTCACCCACGCTACCCCAGTGGGCAAAGAGCTTTTGCACAGTACCCTGGTATTCTTCCTGGCAGGGTGACAGAAGGGGTCAGAAAGTAGAGAGGGCAAGCGATATAGCTCGCCGACCTTTATTGTAAAAGGTGCTCCAACGACGGTTGATTTGCAAAAGTTGCTGAACAGTTTTGTTGCACAAT
>JAAHHN010000217.1 GCA_010672165.1 Spirulina sp. SIO3F2
GTGCCCCTTGCGCAACGTTGGTTCAAACGCCAGGACTTACCCCGAATGCCCCGCCATCCCCCCTCTTGCCCCCCGGTGTACTCCGAAAATTACTGGGGCTCCTCGCCGTTTTGGGTCTAGTGCTGGGAGGCGGATTCTATTGGCAATTACGACAACAGGCCCTCGAACAGCGTTTGTTGCGAACCTTTCAAGCGACCCCCACCTTAGCGGTCTATCGTTTAAATCCCCAGGTGCGTTGGGGCCGAGTCCGTCTCTCGGGCACAGTTCCCAGTCCTTCCCTTAAGGCTCAAGCCGAACAAATTGCGCAACAAGCCTTGCCTCGTCATCGCCTGGAGAGCAAAATTGAGATCCCGACAGTACCACCGCCGCCAGAAGTCATTCAAGATAATGCCCAACAGGCTGCTGCCACCTTGAGTCAAACCCTTAACCTGGAATTAGCCACCACCTATAATAGTGCCCAGCAACAGCTCGTGGTGCAAACGCCGGATCTGAGTGCAACTCAGCTCCAACAAGTGACCCAAGTCATGGAACAAATCACGGGCGTGCGCTCGCTGGTGATTAAAGTTGCCAGCAACCGTCACCCGTTAGAACAACGCATTTATTTTGAGACCAATGAGACACAAATTGCTTCATCTGATCGTCAGGGGGCTTTACTACAGCTTGCTCAATATCTCAAAGCCAACCCCAACATTACCTTGAATGTGATTGGCCATACCGACCAAAGTGGTGGAGAACGCTACAACCAACAGCTCGCTCGGCAGCGCGCAACGGTCATCCAGCAGCTCTTAGTGGCGCAGGGCATTGCGGCTAATCGTTTGTTTATCCGAGGCGACACCAATCTGCCGCCCAATGTGCTGGTCAATGATCCGATGAATAAAAGCCGCTGTGTACGCTTTGAAGTTGTAAACCTGGAGGAATAGACGCCCTCAATGAGTGCAGTTACCAAAAAGATTTGTATGGTCGGTGATTTTGGCGTGGGTAAAACCAGTCTGATCCGTCGCTTTGTGGAGCGGCAGTTTAGCGATCGCTACCTCTCGACAGTGGGGGTTAAGATTTCGCGGAAAACCGTCACGCTTGCCAATGACCAACCCCTCAAACTCTTGATTTGGGACTTAGAAGGTAAAACCAAGTTTAAAGCGATCGCCCCCACCTATCTACAAGGCTCTAGTGGTGTCCTACTCGTTGCCGACGCCACCCGTACAGAAACCATTCAGGGCCTAACACAACATATGCAAGATTTTCTCACAGTGAACCCCCAAGGATATATTGCGGTGGCTCTCAATAAAGCAGACTTGATCGACTCAGACGCTCGACCCGTTCTCGAAAAACACCTTACTGCCGCAGGCGATCGCATGCTCGCCACCCACTGGACCTCAGCGAAAACAGGGCAGAATGTAGATTTGTTGTTTGAGACGCTGGCGAATGCATTTTAAGCGACAATGTTTGTTTTTTTATCTTGAATCTGATCGGCGTTTCACGATTGTGTATGGAGCTTTGATGGCATGAATCCCTCAATTATTATCCCCAGCCACACTGCTTATTTGATCATTGATACCAATTTTCGGGTGGTGCAATACGCGCCTCAATTGCCTGATTTATTACCTGGCTGCGCCATACGTCTACACGATGATCTTCGAGAGCATCTGCAAGAATTAGTGGGTCTTGAGACTGTAATAGCACAACTATTAACCGGACAATGTGAACATTTTTTAATTGAAGAAGTACAGCATAGTGAGTTTGCCAAGGGCGACCAAGTGCAATACATTACCTTGCGTTTGGAACCCAAATCTGATCAGGAGATCTGGATCTTTGTTGAAGATGTCACGGAAACAGCGGTGTTACGTCAAGCTCTGGTTCAACGGGTCAATGAAACAGAGTTACTCTTGAATGCTCTTAAAACCACGGCAAGCTACAACAAACGGATCATGGCCTCGATGCAAGAGGCCTTACTGATTACGAATTCAGCAGGTTTTATCAAAACCATCAATCAAGCTGCCTGTGAACTCTTTGGTTATGATGAAGCCTTTTTGCTCAACTGTAATATTGCCGATTTGTTTTGGGCGCAAAATCAAGCCCAAAGCTATCTTGAAGTGCTCTGGAATCAGTCTGATGAGGCGATCGCCACAGAAGTCCCTTGTCGCACCCAGGCTGGCGAACAAGTCATCATTGAATTTTCCACCACGAAAGTTCAGTCCCAAGTTGAAAAGGTTTCCACGTTTGTCTATGTGGGTCGAGATATCACTGCCCGGAAAGATCTCGAACGAGAACGGGAGAAAGCCTTGGCTAAAGAGAAAGAACTTAGTGATCTCAAATCACGCTTCCTCGCCATGACCTCCCATGAATTCAAAAATCCCCTCTCAACGATTTTGATGTCTGTTGAGCTGCTCGAAGAGTTCGGCGAAGACTGGCCGCCGGAAAAACGAGATAAATATCTCAAGCGGATTAAACAATGTACGACCAACATGAATACACTCTTGGAAGATATTCTCTTGATTGGTCGGGCGGATGTGCAAAAGCTAGTTTTTGATCCCAGTCCAACTTGCTTGATGGCATTTTGTCAAGAACTGATCGATGAATTCAAACCCCTCTGCCAAGCTAAGCATCAACTCATTTTAGAGTCCGACCTTGCCCCTCAAGCCAACTATGTGATTGACACAAAATTGCTGCGTCATGTACTGAGTAACCTCCTCTCTAATGCGATTAAATATTCTCCTGAAGGGGGTTCAATCCAACTGAAGGTGAATTGTCAGAATCAACAGTTTCTCTTTCACGTCACGGATCAAGGGATTGGTATTCCCCCTGAAGATCAGCCTCGCTTATTTGACTATTTTCATCGATCTCGTAATGTCAGTGATATTGCAGGCACAGGTCTTGGCCTCTCAATCGCCAAGCGGGCTACTGAACTCCAGGGCGGCAGTATTTCCTTCACCACCCAAGTCGATCGCGGCACCACATTTTCCGTCTCTATTCCGGTGATTGAGCCAGAGGAGTAAATGCCCACCACCCTGATCGTCTTCACCCGCTCCCCTGAACCGGGTAAAACCAAAACCCGCCTCATTCCGGCGCTTGGCCCTGACGGCGCAGCTAATCTCCAGCGGCAGATGACGGAGCATACCCTGCGCCAAGCCCAAATCTGGCAGGAGCACAGTGAGCACCGGGTTGAGGTACATTTCACGGGCAGTAGCCGAGAGCAAATGCAGCAATGGCTCGGGTCACAATGGTATTATCTGCCCCAAGCTGAAGGGGGCTTAGGCGATCGCCTCGCATCCGCCATTCAACCACACTTAACCCATTCCCAAGGGCAAAACTCGGTGCTGGTGATTGGCATCGATTGCCCTGGCATTAACCCCACTATTCTCAGTCAAGCCACCACCGCCCTGACGACCCACGACATTGTGCTCGGCCCCACCACTGATGGCGGCTACTATCTGATTGGCTTACGGCAATGGCAACCTTCGCTGTTTGCAGACATTGCCTGGAGCACCGATCAGGTGTTCAAGGAAACCTGCGATCGCGCCCAGCAGCTTCATTTAACCGTGGCCACCCTGGCCCTACTTCGGGATGTGGACTATCCCGAAGATCTAGAAGTATGGGATGCCATTCAAGCACAGAGAGGATAGCCCAACTTTTCGCGTTGAGCCAGATAAACCTGAGCCACCTGACGGGCGAGATCCCGAATCCGCTTGATGTATTGAGTGCGCTCAGTAACGGAAATCACCCCTCGGGCATCGAGCAAGTTAAAAGTATGGGAGCATTTGAGCACATAGTCATGGCTGGGCAACACCAAACCCCGCCCAATCAGTTGGGTTGCTTCTTGTTCATAAAGCCCAAAGAGCTGGAAGAGTAATTGCGCATCTGCCGCCTCAAAATTATAAGTGCATTGCTCAATCTCGCCCTGGAGGTGAATCTCACCATAGCGCACTTGATCATTCCAGCGGATGTCTGCGATCGCGTCAATGCCCTGCAAATACATCGCCAACCGTTCCAGTCCATAGGTAATTTCAATTGAAATCGGCTGGCAGTCAATCCCGCCACATTGCTGGAAATAGGTGAACTGGGTCACTTCCATGCCATCCAGCCAGACCTCCCAGCCCACGCCCCAAGCGCCAAGGGTCGGCGATTCCCAATTATCTTCCACAAAGCGAATATCATGCTCATGGGGATCAATGCCCAAGGCTTCTAGGGACGTGAGATACAGCTCTTGGATATTGTTAGGCGAAGGCTTGATCAGCACTTGATATTGATAATAATGCTGATAGCGGTTGGGATTCTCGCCATAGCGCCCATCAGTGGGACGGCGACAGGGTTCGACATAGGCCACTGACCAAGGTTCTGGCCCGATCGCCCGCAAGAAGGTGTGATGGTTCATCGTGCCCGCCCCTTTTTCTGTGTCGTAGGGCTGGACAATGAGGCAACCTTGCTCACTCCAGAAGGTATTGAGGGCAGCGATAATCTCTTGAAAACAAAGGCTCATGGCATCCGGCAAAAATCACTCAATAACCGTAGCATGGCTCGGAGACTGCGATCGCGCTCGGTTGCTGAATTCTGCTCCTAAACCTGCCAATCGTGAGCCATTGCAAACTCGCGGAACCAGGCCACCGCCTCAAAGGCCTGTTGCGATCGCCACTTCAAACCAATTGCCCGACTCAAACTCAGATCCAACATTGGCACATAGGTAATGCACTCCAAATCCGTCCAAATCGGCATAATGCTCATGCCCATACCCGCCCGAATCAGGGAAATCACCCATTCTTCATTGGTGGAAGAATAGACGATTTGGGGTTCAATCCCAGCCGACTCAAACAGTTTGGGGTAGCTGCGCCAAAATTCACAATTGAGGCGGGCAATATAGGGTTGGCCGTCTAAATCTGTGAGCTTAACGCTGCGTAACCGTGCAAACGTATGGCTCTCTGGAACGGCTAAGGTCAAGGGTTGGTGAAACAGCAGTTGAGATGTGTTTGAATCATCCTGCTCTTGCAACCACGTCATGGAAACATCCACTTTGCCTTGGTCGAGCCAGTCCTGTAATTCTTGCAAATAGCCATTATGCAGTTCGATCGTCACATTGGGATATTCGGCATGAAATGCCCCAATCAGTTGGGCCAGGTTATAACCTCGAATCGAATGCAATGTGCCGACCCGCAACGTGGGATGCTCTTTGAACTGCTCTAAATCTTGGCGCACGGCCTGGTACTGAGCGACAATCCCTTGGGCTTTTTCCTGAAACACTTGCCCCGCAGGTGTTAGCAACACACCCCGTCCCCGCCGCTCAAATAAAGAAATGCCCAGTTCTTGCTCCAGCTTCTTGATGCCAACCGAGAGAGAGGGTTGGGAAATAAAGAGTTGGTCTGCGGCTTTGGTGAAGCTGCCGAGTTCCGCGATCGTCAAGAAGTAGCGAATCTGATAGAGATCCATAAGAGCGATATCCACAGTGTTGGGAAAATCAAGGCAAGGGTCAGCGATCTACTGGCCTGGCTCTAGCACGCTCTCATCGTATCTTAAGCGGCCCAACACCAGCTATAGACACTGTCTATCAAGGGTATCGTCAAAATCGTCTTGCTCCTGTTTGGTCTTCGGTTGACCATAGAAAGTATCCCCACAGCAACGGTTCTGAACATGGTCCCAGGAGGACAAAACGATGAAACCGAATATCAATGAAGCCGGTTTAGCAATTCAAGGGTATGACCCAGTGGCTTATTTTTCGGACACTGCGATCGCAGGCGATGCGGAAATCACCAGCACCTATGACGATGCAATTTATCGCTTTACCAATGCAGAAAACAAAGCAAAGTTTGATGCTGATCCTAACCAATATGCGCCCCAATATGGTGGCTTCTGCGCAGTGGCGGTGTCTGAAGGCAAAACCTTCCCAATCAATCCTGAAACCTATAGTGTTGAAGCAGGCAAGCTTTACCTCTTTTATAACGGTTCTTTAGGCAATACCAAAGAGCAATGGGTGCAAGATGTCGCAGCTCGAAAGGCGAATGCTGACCAGCATTGGCAAGCAGATGATATCGCTGTTGTTTATCCGACAGTGGCCTATTAAACCTGGATTTGTTGGAATGGCTATCAATTCAATTCACCCTCATCGATCTATCAGGAAACCCTGTGGCCAGACTTAGCATTCCTTCAGACTGCAACCGTAACTTTAAACCCAAGTCAACTGAATTAAATAACAACTATGCGTATTCTTAAATCTCTCCTGACTGCTGCCGCTGTTGCCACTGCTCTGAGCGTGCTGCCTCAATCTTCCGTTCGTGCTGATGGACATGATGCAGAGCCTGTTGTCATTGCTGAAGCCAGCTTTGTGGGAGAAAGTAACCACACCGTGAGTGGCGATGTGCAGATTGTTCAGGTGGGAGAGGGCGACAGCGCCAAGCTCTATGTCGTCCTCGGTGAAAACTTCTCATTTGATGGTGCGCCTGACCCCCGTTTGGGCTTCTCTAGCGACGATGAGTTCATTCCCGCTACGATTTTCTCTAGTCTGAACCTCGATAGCGGTAAGCAAATCTATCGTCTGCCTGCTAATTTAACATTGGCAGAATTGGGTGAGCTTGAAGCTGATGAGCTAACGATCTGGTGCGAGAAGTTTGGTGTGCCCTTAGCTGAAGCAAAGTTCTAACCTAGTGGAGCGTCAAGCTTTAATTGTAGGTTGGTGTTGAGTGGAGCGAAACCCAACAGCGACAATGGTTGTGTTGGGTTATCTCCTTCGGAGACGCTCTGCGAACGTGCCTCAATCACAACCTACGCACAAACCTAATTTTTAGAGCTGACAGAGCACTGGACTATTCATCAGATTCCTGAAACACATTACCTCGTGTCACAGTAGGGCCATGACACACATCGTGTGCAGCTCTGCCGCCTCCAGCTCACTGCAAACCTCGGCGTGATGAAGAGGCAGAGCCTCCTTATATGCATCACCGGGCAGAGCCCGGTAACGAGCAATCAGCCCGATTAATCATCCAGGTTCAATGGTTGCAATGTTGACATCGTACCTCTCACTTAACTCAAGCAGCTCTTCCGTCCCCGCAACCAATAGGTTGGCATCGCCTCTCGCCCCTTAATCTCAATAGTACCGCGCGGTTCAAAATCATACTGCTGCTGCAAAAGTTGATAGGTTGTCTCTGTTACCTGCGTATCTCCTTCTCTCCCCTGGGACTCCATTCGGCTCGCCACATTCACCGTATCGCCCCAGAGATCATAAATAAACCTGTTGAGGCCGATCACTCCTGCCACGACTGGCCCTGAATTGATGCCAATGCGGAGAGCAAACGGCTGACCGTTAGGTTGCCTAAACTGTTGGATTTCAGTCTGCATCGCTAGCGCCATCTCAGCAATACGCACGGCATGATCAGGCTGGGGTACAGGCACGCCGCTAACGACCATGTAGGCATCACCGATGGTCTTGATTTTTTCGAGACCGTGTTGCTCCGCGAGGCGATCGAACATTGAGAAGATTTGGTTAAGCAAATTCACAAGTTCTTTGGGATGCAAGGTCTGGGCGACTTGTGTGAAATTCACCAGGTCAGCAAACAGAATTGTCACTGCATCAAACTGCTCGGCAATCAGTTGTTGCTCCTGTTTGAGTTGCTCCGCGATCGCAGCAGGCAAGATATTAAGCAACAATCGCTCCGATCGCTCTTTTTCCGTCTTCAACAAGCCATTCAACTCATTCAGACGCTGATTTTCCGCTGCTAATTGCTCTAACAATTCAGTCCGCTCCGCTTGGTACGCCAATTCCTGATCCCGCAGGCGTTTTTTTTCCAAACAGGCATCGATCCTGGCCCATAACAGTACTGGATTAAAAGGTTTAGGCAAATAGTCCTCTGCCCCCTGCTCAATGCATTGCACCACACTTTCAATTTCATCTAAAGCCGAAATCATAATCACTGGAATATGCTGCCATTGGACATGGGCTTTGAGACGGTGCAGCACTTGGTAGCCATCGATCCCCGGCATCATCACATCCAGCAAAATCAAGTCATAATCACCCTGTGCTATTTGGTTGAGTGCCGATTGACCGCTCAGGGCAATATCTACGGTATAGTGCTGGCGCAAAAGATGTTGCCGAAGTAGATCGCAATTTTGGGGCTGGTCATCGACGACTAGAATCTGCCCTTGAGTTGGGGATGACTGGGGCACAAGGGTTGCGATCGCCGCTCCGTCCACCAGAGTCTTTGATATTTCCTCATCAGACTGGCCAGTTTCCAATGCATCGAGTCGATCGCGGAATTGATCAACTGCTCGCAGAATCCATTGCAAATCCGTTGTGAAGTTGGCTGGAGCAATGTTGAGCAGTCGCTGGCAATCATCCTGAATTGTGTTGAGGGGCGATCGTGTTGCTTTATGGAGTTGGCTGGCGATGGAGCGCCAGCCTTCCTGTTCTGGCCCAATTAAACGGTTGATTGTCTCCAGCAACTGTTGACTGAGGTGACGGATCTCCTTC
This sequence comes from Spirulina sp. SIO3F2, assembly GCA_010672165.1. Lineage (GTDB taxonomy): Bacteria > Cyanobacteriota > Cyanobacteriia > Cyanobacteriales > Spirulinaceae > SIO3F2. The sequence continues at coordinate 8,447 of JAAHHN010000217.1, forward strand.
AATTCTGTTATTCCTGATATGTTCTCACTCTCCGCCCATTCCTCCAATAGCAACTCAGCATAGCCAATGAGGGCATTCACTGGAGTACAGAGGTCGTGGCGCAGTTGAGACCAGGGATTGGGCGACATGAGAAATAATTGGCAGTTGGCAGCAATACTGGCAGCCATAGTAGTGCAAATGAATTTTAGGATTATTAGCCTAGCGTAACGCACTAACCACAGGCTTGATAACATCGCCATCATAGCCCGCCTTGAGCATCTCCTCAGGCGAGAAGATACAGGTGAACTCATGCGAGAGTGATGATTTCCTGGCGTTGATGAACCAGCAAGCCCAAGTTGCTGCCGAAGTCTTAGCCCAAACGGGACACATACAGATCATTCTTGATGCTCATGCTCAGCAACACTCCCACTCCACTGAATATGTCCATCTGCGACAGCCTATTACCGCAGGGCGGAAGTTCAAAGTGCAGAGTTCAAAGTTCAAAGTGTCTGTATGACAGATATCGGGTGGATTTTGAATAGGTGGCTTACTTCCGCCGTCGAGTACTATATAGTTCTCTATTTCTTGCCTGGGCTACTTAGACGGTCAACTGCTGGCGAAATCGCAACCACCAAACTCCCCCAAAACAACTCAACATCATCAGGCTTTCTGTGATGATTGTGGCGATCGCTGCCCCCTGAGCGCTATAGCTGGGAATCAGCCAAGCGTTTAAACCTACATTTAAACCCACTGCTGCAAGTGTTAACAAGAGATAGAGCTTTTGTTGATCCAGCGCAACCAGAGATTGGGTAGCTAAATGCCCCCAATAGATGGGAATCAGTGTGAAACTCAAGAGTTGCAAAATAGCGATCGCCCCTTGAAAATCAGTACCATAAATCGTTGTAACTAACCACGCCGAACTCAGCACCATTGCCCCACAAACTACAAGTCCCGAAATCCCCAAAACGCCAAACAAATTGCGAAACATACGGGAAAATTTGGCAGGCTGAGCCAAGCGAGGGAAAGTGACGATAAGAATCACACTGGGGAGCATAATTGTGCCCTCAATCAGCTTGTATGCCAGGTTATACAACCCCACGGCCTCATCTCCTTGCAGTAGCCCCAACATCACTGTGTCAATCCGGAAGTAGAGCATCCCAAGCAACACAACTCCGCCGAGTAACACCCCTTCTGTTGCAGTCTTTTGAACTTGCTTCAAGTCCAAGGGCTGTTCTAAAGCAGGTTTGATGTGTGGCCAGGTGTAGATCCAAGCCAGGAGAGTGGCGATCGCGGTTGCTAGCACTAAAGCGATTGGGGCAAGCCATAAACTAGGTAGTTTCAGCCAATACAACCCTGCTAGCAACAGCACTGCCAAACCCTTATGGATGACATTGGCGATCGCCTCTAGACGCATTTGCTCGTAACCCCTTTGCACCGCAAAGCACAGGCGTTGGATGGAGAGCAAGACCAGATAAAGGTACAGCATGGCGAGTAAGCTGAGGGCTGACCCCAAAGTCGCCAAGAGGGGTAAGAGCAAGCCGCAAACACCTGCCATCCCCAAACGAGTCCACAGGGCATTTTGAATTACCCCGGGTTGGTTACGACTGACCCATTTTGTCACTACCAGGTCTAGACCCAACTCCAGCAGCGGCTGTAAAATCATCAGACCCAATGCTAAAGCAAAGGTAAACTGACCATACAGTTCCAAACCCGTCCAGCGCGGCAGCAGCAAAAAGAACAATAGTCCCAAGCCTTTGGCAACCCCCTGACCCAGGAATTGCCAGATAAAGTTATGCCCCAGACGCATTAAGTTGCTCTCCCAAAAATCTTATGCTGCTCACAAACTTATCTTTCTTACCCAAAAATCCGTCTGGTCTATCCGTTTATGCCACAAACTTGTTATCTGCTCTAGACCTACCAGATATTCAGGTTCTAAGCAACCAAGCGATTGCAGCTTATCCTTGCCACGCAGTGCCACCCAGTATCAGCAGCGACTTTGCCTATCCGGGTTTATTCAAACGTTTACTTTGGACACAGTTCCAGATCCCTCGCCTGTATTCTCATCTTCAGGCTAACCTCTTTTTTTCACCCATTCCGGAAGCACCATTAGGGGTCAAATTCCCAACCATCATTACTGTTCATGATGTCATTCCTCTCCATTTTCCACGCTTACTGTCTCGGCTACGCTTATATTTTAAATACTATGTTTCTCAAGTAGTACGTGCTGCGACCCATGTTATTTGTGACTCAACAACGACAGCTAGGGATCTTAAAGATCTATTAGGGGTTTCTGTTCGTAATGTGTCAGTCATTCCCCTTGCCTATGATTCGAGTAATTTTCGCTGCTTGAATTTGCCGCGCAAAAATTATTTTTTGTATGTGGGACGACATGATGATTATAAGAACTTACCCCGATTGATTACTGCTTTTGCTCACCTAAAAGATCAAGATTTAACGCTTAAGATTGCAGGTTCAATTGATGGAAAGAATACGCCTGCTCTAAAACAACAAGCTCAAGAATTGGGAGTAAGCGATTGCGTTGAATTTTTAACCTATGTGCCTTATTCTGAATTACCAACGTTGATTAATCAAGCGATCGCGTTGGTTTTTCCAAGTCTTTGGGAAGGGTTTGGTTTACCTGTGCTCGAAGCAATGGCCTGTGGCACCCCAGTGATTACCTCAAATCTTTCCTCCTTGCCA
>JAAHHN010000218.1 GCA_010672165.1 Spirulina sp. SIO3F2
CTATCGTTTGCTCACTTCAGAAGCGATCGCTTCCCCCAGCTCCCCACAGCCCACAATCGGCATCTGAAACCAAGCCCCCGCTGAAGCGCGTAGCACCTTAGGGTTTTGGGGGTCAACGCTATCGGCACTGAGCCAAATGCCCTCCGCCTCAGCCGCCGCTGCGGTGCGGATCATTGTGCCGAGATTCCCCGGATCTTGGAGGCGCTCGACCATCAGACCCAAACTCAGAGGGTCAGGCGGTGTCAGGGTGAGTTGAGTCGGGGCAAAGGCTGCGATCGCGCCGTCTGGATTGACTGTGGTGGCGATCGACTCGATGACTTCTGGCGTAACGGCTTCCTGGCGATCGGCTTGGGCAACAACCTGCTCCCACAACTGGGGATGTCGTGTTTGCCATTGTTCGGTATAGCAAAACGTTTCCAGGATGTGACCATGCTGAATTGCCGCTTCAATCAGGTTAGTTCCTTCCAGCAGCAATAGCCCTTGAGCACGTCGCTCTTTGGTTTGGCGGAGTTTGCGTAGCTTCTTAATCAGCGTGTTTTGGTGGCTGGTGATCATCGGTTTAGACAATGGGGGAATGGTGATGGGCATCCTGCCCACGCTACGGAATTTTATTGACAAAAAATATAGTTCTGACGTTCTTGTTGGCCCCAAAAAAGCGTCATGTCCGTGGCTGACTCCAGCGGTCAAACGGGAAACTTGCTACCAATAACTCTGCCCCCCGTTTCGATTTGCGCCCCCCTGTATTGGTCATACCGTAGGACTTTTGCCAGGGCTGTTGATGGGCCCAATTGTAGAGTTGCCGCACTTCCTGGCAATCATCAATCGTCATCAGCCAGGGGTGCTGGCAATCCCGAAGGGTTTGGGCAAGACGAGCATGGTCAAAGCCGCGATGTAAGTTGCCAGATTTGCCATAGAGTCCGGAACGTTCAGCAGAGAGGTAGGGCGGGTCAAGGAAGATAAACACATCCGCGCCCGGTTTACTCAGGAGGTTAGCATAGTCCAGATTTGTAAATGTGACGGCATTCAGACGCCCCTGCAAGGCTTTGAGGGTGGTGATGCTAGAGGCAGTGAAGCGATCGCAATAGGCCCCGGCTGTTAACCCGCCCGATTCCGTTGCACCGCCAGAAGTACTGCGATTGAGGATAAAGAACCGAGCGGCTTGGTCGAGGGGCTGTTGGGGCAATGCGTTGAGGGTTTGGGTGAACTGTTGGCGGAAGGCTTGCCATTCGGGGCTGTTTTTGCGAGGGCCATCATAAGGTTGTCGGAGTTCCCAGGCGCGATCACCTAGTCCATTTGCATCTGTTTTCACCTGCTGCCAAAAGCCAAACACCGCTGGGTTAAGATCACTCCCCCAATATTTTTGGGCAAGCTCATGCTTGAGGGCATAGAGCAACACACTACCACCGCCTAAAAACGGTTCTCGGAATTCGCCGCAAGATTGTAGGTATTGCCCCAGAAAGCGGACATCCCGCTGTTTACCGCCAGGGTAGCGGAGCGGAGATTTGTAAGTATAGGCAAATCCAGGCATTTGCGAGTACATATTTGAAGTTTGCAGTGTACAAGAGAGCAGAGGCGTAATTCCAGACCGATGACTAATCTCTTTGCAAAAATATGAGAATCAATCTTTCTCTCTTTAAAAAGAATTATAAGGGGAGAAAATACCCAATTTTTATAACACCACTGTAGAACTCAGCCAAATATTTTAGTTCGGTTGACTTTCTTGAAAATGTGTAACAAACGCTATCCTAGTGAAAGGTGCTTAGTGGTGTAGAAAAGTCCTGAAATAACGCAAATTCGGGAAGCTATCGCTACATTCCCCAACCCCCTTTCCCTGATTTGGGAGAAGAGGAGCTAGAGTCAAAGTCCCTCTCCCAAGCTTGGGAGAGGGATTTAGGGTGAGGACTGCCAAGCTGGGATGCTCCCGATTCTGAACTCAGAACTCAAGATTTCGACTTCCAAATCGGCAACGTGAAATAAAAACAACTCCCTTGACCAACCGTGCTTTGAGCCCAAATTTCGCCACCATAATGCTCAACAATCCGACGACAGATATAGAGCCCTAAACCGACGCCCCCGTAACGTCGGGTATCAGAACTATCCCCCTGACGAAACATCTCAAAAATTTGAGAGAGTTGCTCTGGCTCAATGCCAACGCCTTGGTCTTGTAGTCTAAAACAGACAGAATTAGCTTGGCGTTGAACACCGAGAGTAATTTCACTTTGAGCCGGAGAAAATTTAACACTATTGCTCAGTAAATTTCGGAAGACTTTCGTGATGGCTTCAGGATCAATTCGCAACTCGATCGTTGTTAAGTTATCAGGGAGGAGCAATATATTTAGACGATGCTCGGAGGTTGGCATAACGATCGTCTTCTCCAATAATTGGGGTAGCGGAATAAGTTGATCATTAAAGTTATAGTCACCTGACGTAAGATTCTGGACATCCAGAAGATTCTGAATTAAATCACCGAGACGATCGCTATTATTAACAGCAATTGTTAATAGTTTCTGAATTTGTTCATTAGCCGCCAAAGTAGGAGTCTGATGAAGGAGCTTCAATGCAACCATTAAAGAGGTCAGTGGGGTTCTCAACTCATGACTCAGGGTTGAAATAAACTCATCCTTGACTTGCTCATTGAGCTTGCGCTCTGTGATATCTTCTGTGATGCCTGCAATTCGGTAGACCTCACCTGCTTCATTAATAACGGGAAAGGCGCGATCGGACACCCAACGCACCTGGCCATCAACACGAATCATGCGATATTCTTCATCATATGTGCCTTGAACTTGTTGAGGAAAAGCAGCAACAACGCGATCGCGATCGTCGGGATGAATCGCATCAAGAAAAGAACGAGGTTGTGCATACAGTGAAGCACAACTCTTACCCAAAACCTTTTCATAAGCGGGCGAGATGTAGAGCATGGTCTGTTTATCTAGATCGGTCATCCAGAAAATGCTGTTAATATTCTCTGTGAGTTGCTCAAACCGTTCCTGGCTCTGTTGAATCGCACTTTCAATTTTGCGACGGTGTAAGGCATTGGCAAACATTTCGCCAACGAGTCTTAGTAAGGTAATGGTGCTATTACTCCAAGTTTGAGGCGATCGCACCCCATCGAATTCTACAAACCCCAACAATTCTCCTTGAGAAATCATCGGTACAATCAACATTGATTGAATATCAGAATCTTGCCAATATCGGCGTTCAGTAACTGCTTCAGGTGGAAGGATATCTAATGTTGGTAGATGAATCACCGGATGCTGATTTAACTGCTCAATCAGCCAAGGAATCTCAAATCGGGAAAGCGATTCATCATAAACGGTCAAGTCATCTCGATGCCATGCATAGAGCTTCTGGATTTGGGGTTTGGGTTCGACAATTTGGTAAACACAAGCGCGATCGGCTCGAGAAAACTGACCAATTTGCTCCAGGGCTAAACGGATCCCACCCATGATTTCAGACGTTGGTAACTGAATAAATCGAGTTGAAATAGTTGCAATAACCTGCTCAAGTTGCAAACGATATTGTAGTTCTTGTTCAATGCGTCGCCGCTCTAACGCACCAACAAAAATTTCTGCAACGAGGCGTAACAGATTTAGACTGGTTTTGACCAGAAGTTGGGGCGATCGCACCGCATCTACCCCAACTAAACCCATGAATTTTCCCCGTAGCATCATTGGAACACACATCAAGGACTGAATACCTTCGGCACGCCATTGAGCTTGCTCAAAAGCAGCAGCGGCGGGTAAATCTTCGACATCAGGAATATAAAGTAGCTCTCCTTTTTGAAGCTTAGGAATTGCCCAGGGAAAAACAGAAAAAGGTAAGTTCTGTAGCTGTGAAATTGACGGCTGAACACCTGATGTACACCATTCATGGCTATTACTGATAGTTTCTCCATTAGCTGAGACTCGAAAAACGTAACTACGATCAACACCAATGAAGTCCCCAATTTGTTGCAATGCTTGATTAATACAATCATCCAGATTGCTGCTCTGAACATTCATAAACTGGGTTGACAAGCTGGTCACCAGTTGTTCAATTTCAAGACGTTGTTGTAGAGCACGCTTCGTGTTATATCCCTCACTAATATCAGTCAACATGAGCAACAGTCCGAGACGTTGTTCTTGGTCTTGGCGTAACGTCACTGCAACAGTTGTCCAAACGATACTGCCATCCTGACGTTGCAGCGGACAATTAAAATGGATCGATTTTTCAGAATCAGGGTCGATGCTAAGATAGGGCGCAATACGGGCTTGATAGTCAGGTAATACCCATTCAATAAACAGTTCACCAACTAAAGTTGCCGAAGTAGAGGTTGCAGACAAATGATAATGTGGATCAAGCAGCCGATACATCTGTTGATTTGCAAATTCAACTTCTCCTTGAAGATTGAGGAGACAGATTGCTTCATGGGTTGTTTCAACAACTTGCTGATATTGATGCTGAAGTTGTAAGCGCTCTTGAGTAATTGCGATTGTTGTCGCAACGGTTTGGAGCAAATAAACTTCTGTTTGAGACCAAAGGATTGCCTCACGGCAGTTATCAAAGCCAATAAAGCCAAAAAACTCTCCTTTGACGAGAATAGGGAGAACTAAAATTGCCAAAATCCCATGTGCATTCAAAATATCACGCATGGGTTTTGGCAAATCAGCAACTAAGCTTGAAACCACTTCTTGCCGAGCTAGTGTTGCGCCAAACTCTGAGCCAAATCGTCTATAAGGCATGTTTTGGTAAATTGGGTTATCCAACTCAGCGATGATACCCACATCACACCATTCGGCTTTCTGACTCATGCAGAGTTGTCCTTGGGGGTTGTAGTGATTCTCAAAAATGTAGACCCGAGACGCACCAGAAGCACGCCCTAATTGTTTGACAACAGTGCTGTAATATTCACCACAACTCTTTTGGCAACGTAACATCAGCCACTGCACTTCAAAAATTGCAGTTAAATAGTCCTGTTGTTGTTGAATTTTGGCTTGATTTTGACGATTTTCTGTAACATCTTCAATGATTCCAGTCAGAAGCTTTTGCCCATTGGGATGAACAAAACAAGATTTTTGGGTTTGGATAGTATGTGTAATCCCCTGACGGTCAGTAATTTGTTCTTCATTTTTATTCACCTGTTCTGTTTGAAAGACTAGGTCGTCTTGTTCCCAAAAGACATCTGCTTCTGCCTTGGGAAAAAACGCATAATCTGATTGGCCTAACAAGATGTCTTTGTCAATCCCCACAAACTCACACAGTGCATTGTTCAGAAAAATCCAGCGATGGTGTTGATCCTTAACAAAAACGGGATCGTCGATTGTATTGATCAAATGCTCAATGAAAGGATTGACTGATTGATGTAGTGCTGCCAACGGCTGAGCCTGAACTTGGGCCACAATGGCTTCAAGATTAGGGTCGGGGATATCTAAGCGCAACAACTCTTGGGTAGCTGCGATGCTTTGAGCCGTGGATAGAAGACCAGATGGCAACCAGCGCCAAACAGCTGTGATTTGATTGAGGGTATGCAACGCAAGGAGTAAGTTAGGCGATCGCACGGCCTCCCCATCTATCATCACGGGAATACAGGCTTTATAGCGCGATCGCCATCGCTCTGGTAATACAACCACAATCGGAGCGAATTGTTGCTGAAGTTGTTGCCAATGCCAGAGCTGCCGTAACCATTGAGGTTCTGGCCACAGTAGTTGTAGACAAATCACATCCACCGATTGTTGGGCCAGCAACTGCTCAGCTTGGGCCAAACTGGTTGTCGTTAGCGTGGTCGCAAACAAAATGGCTTCCGGTGGGCCTTGAGGCTGAATTCCCAGAGATGTCAACATTCTCAATCAAGCGAGACTCTCAGCGGAGTCTCCGTTTGCACCCATTGAGCTGACTCAAATGATGCGGGTCGCGCATAATACACCATACACAATCCATAGGTGATTGAGAATAGACATTTCGCTCTACTGATTGAATCTTGCCCCAGTTATTCTGGTGGCAATTTCCAAGATGACAATGACTAGACGTGATATTGGAGGTTTGATCTACATGATTGTTCAAGCAACAGTTAGGGTATGAACCTTCCTGGAATTGGAAGATTCATACCCTGGAGAGTGTCTGTTTTGATGCCGAAGAAATCAAGACATTTAATAGGGATAGAGTATAAAATTAGGGACTTGCCCCAGAAATTAAACTGAAGGTTGCTGCCCCAACACCATCGCTGGAGCAGCCAACCCGTCGTTTTCAATTTTTGTCCCTTAACGCTTACTTGCGCTTACCCTTCATCCGCTTCGCCTGAACACCGATCGCGCCAGCAACCGCCACCGTCAACATCGAAAACGGTTCCGGCACAGCTTCTGCATCCGGCATCGTCGCAGTCTCTAACCGCACATTATCGATATTTGCACCATAGGTATCTCGCTTACCCAACGAGAGAAACTTCAAACGAGTTAACTCACTAGTAGCCGTGATCGTTGTGCTAAAAGACTGCCAACCATCCCGATAATTGCCCGCATCAAACTCTTGGTAAAAATCCCCGAAAGAGGCAGAGAAGAGGTTATCTCCATTAACCCTTGCCTGTTCCCGTGGGCCAAAGTTGAAAGACAAGGTGTACTTCTGACCAATCTCGGTCACAATATCTTGGAAAAGACCAATTTCTTCTGCATTTCTGTTATAAGCATGGCTATCAAGTTCCGCATAATGCTTTCCTTCAAATGCTGTACCTGCAACATTATTACGAATTTCAATCCGGCTTCCCCCAGTGGGTGTCCAGCCAAAATCCATCGCAGAGTTTGCACCATAATGCTTCCACTTCCGGTTATTTAACCCATAATCTTCAAAGCCACCGTTACGAACCAAATTCTGTGCAGAAGCAATCGTCGGCATGGCACAAAGCAGTGCCGTTGCACAGAGTAGGCTAGAACCAAGTGCAGTCAGTTTCATGTTATTCATTCCATCGTGATCGTCAGCAAAGCAGATGCACCTTCTCGCTAACGTTTCCAAGCTTTTACCAGCTTGCCGGATCAGCTTGTCGGTTTGACGCTACCGATTGATTCCACCCTTCATTCCGGGGACTCAACAATTTCATTATGGGGGCTTTTTGAGCAACGACTACTGAAGTGGAAGAGATTTTACTGAATCTTTAAAGAGATTTGGCTAATCGCGCCAACCACCAAAACAATCATTGAATCGTCTAAAAGCCTTGTTCTGTATAGACTTGAGGATAAGCTCTTCGCTGAGTTGCGATCGCGGTCTCAGCATTATGGCTGATCGCCACAATGCTGAACAGGTCAGTCTTTACTGCTCAATGCAGAAATTTGTTGAAGAAATCAATTGCAACTTTACCGTGTCTTTAACTACACGCAGATTTAAATGGGTTTGGGTTGTCCTTCTGCCTCTGCCATAGAACCTGCCTTGATTTGCTTGATGTTGCGGGACATAACTTGACCCGAATTATTCACCAGCTCTTTAAGCAGATTATCGGGGCAGCAACACAGCTTTCGAGGATGCAAGCGTTGCGCTCCTACGGGATAATCCTCAAAACCCGCCAACCTATGGAGGCAGCTCGCATCCGTCCAAACCCATTCATAGATAATTTCAGCTTAGGGCTTGACTGTATTATTTTTGTAATATAGAATCAAATCGTTCTCGCCCATACAGTTTTGATCATGGTTCCACCCAGCGACTAATCGGGGCCACCTAAATTCTACGGTTGCTCCGCTCACAATATCTCTTCATTGATAAGGGGCAACTTTTCAGTTAGCAATTAACAGTTATCCAGTTAGTAGTAGGTTCACTGGTAAGCAGTAGAGGGAATTGGCGTGTTTTTGCAAGCGCCTCTTCCCCATCAACTGTGCAGTGATCAACCCAAATCCGATCCACCGCTCCCTCCGGGTTACTTCTCCTAAGCGGAGATTGCAATGATCCCCTCTTGGCAAGGGACGTCAAGCGTAGCGCTGACCGGGGTGGATTCAGGGTGTTGTGCAGTATTCGCTTTCTTGATAACTGCTTAGGGGAATTTGTGTGTCTTGGCGATCGCCCCAACTGATAACTGGTCACTGTTTACTGATAACTGAACTTGCCCCCCTGCAACCTGCTAAATTTCCAACTTTTTAAAATGGGGGAACCATGCTTGATCTCAAAAAACTCCGTAACATCGGCATCTCAGCCCATATTGACTCCGGCAAAACCACCCTCAGCGAACGGATTCTCTATTACACCGGTAAAATCCATCGCATGGCAGAAGTACGGGGTAACGATGGTGCGCCGACCCTGGACTATACCGAACTCGAAGCCCAAAAAGGCATCACGATTAACTCGGCGGCCACCTGCTGCCATTGGCAGGGTCATCAAATCAATCTGATTGATACCCCCGGCCATGTGGACTTCACAATCGAGGTAGAACGGGCCCTGCGAGTGCTTGATGGCGCGATTTTAGTGCTCTGTGCCGTCGCAGGCGTCCAGCCCCAATCCGTGACAGTCGATCGCCAGATGAAGCGCTACCGCGTACCGCGCTTGGCCTTTATCAACAAGATGGATCGCCCGGGTGCCAATCCGTTTAAGGTCACTACTGACCTGCGTGAGAAGCTGCACCTCAACCCCGTATTAGTGCAATATCCCATCGGCAGCGAAGATCAGTTTATCGGTGTGATTGATCTAATCACAATGCAAGCTCACTACTTTGAGGGTGAGGACGGCCGTGATTGGTTCCAAGCCGATATCCCCGCTCAGCTCCAAGAAGCCGCCGCCGAAGCGCGGGAGAAACTGCTGGATCAGCTTTCGCTCTTAAGTGATGAGCTGATGGCAGTACTACTGGATGACCAGGAGCCCGACCCAGAACTACTGTGGTCTGTGTTGCGCCAAGCGACCCTGAAGCGCGAAGTGGTTCCTGTCCTGATGGGTTCGGCCTACAAAAATAAGGGAGTCCAAACGCTGTTGGATGCAGTGGTACGCTGCCTGCCGTCACCTATAGAACGGGAAGCGGTACAAGCCACTGATGTGACGACCGATGCTGAGGTCGCTCTGGCTCCCGATCCGAATGCATCTCTTGTGGCGCTAGCCTTCAAACTCACCGAGGACGAATTCGGCCAACTGACCTATCTGCGGCTCTATGCAGGCACGCTCAATCCGGGCGATCGCCTCCTCAACAGCCGTACAGGTCAACGGGTGCGTATCTCGCGCCTAGTGCGTATGCATGCTGATGAGCGGGAGGAACTGACCCAGGCGGTGGGCGGCGACATCGTGGCTGCCCTAGGTTTGGATTGTGCTTCTGGGGACACGCTCTGTGGTGAGGGCTTAAATCTTGCCTTGGAAAACATGTTTGTGCCGGAACCAGTGATTACCCTGGCGATCGCGCCTCGTAGTCAAGCCGACAGCGCTCCCATAGCGAAAGCCCTCCATCGTTTTGATCGGGAAGATCCCACCTTCCGGGTCAGCACTGATTCAGAATCTGGGCAAACCCTGATCTCAGGCATGGGTGAGCTGCACCTAGAGATTTATCTCGAACGCCTACGGCGGGAATACAAAGCCCAGGTGGATGTGGGTCAGCCAGCGGTGGCTTACCGCGAAGCCATCACCCAACGGGCCAGCTTTGACTATCGCTTTAAAAAGCAGTCCGGCGGGCCGGGTTCCTTTGCCCATGTGAAGGGCTGGCTCGAACCCTGTGAAGAACCCTTTATGTTTGCGAACCAGGTGGTGGGCGGTGTGATTCCAGCACAGTTTATCTCGTCTTGCGAGAAAGGCTTCCGGGATGCGATCACCAGTGGCAGCCTGGAGGGTTATCCGGTGGTGGGGGTTAAGGTGGTGCTCAATGGTGGCGATCACCATCCGGTAGATTCCAAAGACACCGCCTTCCGGTTTGCGGCTAAGCAGGCCTTTGACCAAGCGTTTAGCGCTGCCCAACCTCACTTGCTTGAACCCGTGATGGCGGTGAGCGTGGAAACACCAGGCGATCGCGTTGGTGCTATCCAGGGTGATCTCCTCTCACGGCGGGGTCTGGTGCTCGGCTCGGAGGTGTTGCCGGATTGCACGGTGCTGAAGGCAGAAGTGCCGTTGGTGAAGATGTTTGGCTACTCTACGGTGTTGCGATCGCTGGCCTCGGGCATGGCGACGTTTTCGATGGAGTTAGCAGGCTATCGACCAGTTTCGATAACATCTCAAGTTGTAGGTTGGCGTTGAGCGTAGGCGTGGCCAGTGCAGCACACGTTAGCGAAGCCCAACAAAAGAGAAAGTTTTGTTGGGTTTCGTGCGTGATGCTGTTGGCGAAATACAGATAACGTTACATATGGGGAAAGGAGCATTCTCTAGCCTGCATTATTTATGATTCTCCCTAAAAATCTGCTGGACACCCAATTTAGTCAATTGGCGGGCATCTTGCACGCCGCTAGGCTGACATCTAGCTTCTAACAATTTTGGGATACACGTCATGAATAATGCAGGCTATCACTTATCCCGTAAGACTTTTGATTGTAACTGATGACATATCCTAGTTAGAGAAAAAGAATAAAATCCCCTCCAAAGCAAAGAAAGCGGAGGGAAAAATTGTTGATGAAATTATCGTACATATACTGTGTGGTGGATGACATACTCAAGGCGATGGGATATCAGGAAGACAGTCAACGAACGATGAGTGACGCCGAAGTGATATAGAACCCACTATTCGTTTATGCCCTATTAATCATCATAGGAAAACTTCACTGGTGTGTAGTCTTCACTACCACTGTTTTTGCATTGAAGTTCCTTCTTGTTAGAACCTGTATCAATAAGACATTCGCCAAATTCAGACTTAAACCCTTCTAAATCCTCTAGATAGTCTTCTGGATTCACACCGAGCTTTTTATCAAACTCACCCCAGGTCACATCAACAATTTCATCGCCACAGACCATCTCGACCTCACCCCGCTCAATATCAATATCTTTGATATCAAATTCCGCCTCAGGTTTTTCAATTTCTACAACTTTGCAGGCTTCTAAACCACTAGAACCGCAAGCACTCAAGAGCATGGTGGTAACCTGGCAGGGTGACAGAAGGGGTCAGAAAGTAGAGAGGGCAAGCGATATAGCTCGCCGACCTTTATTGTAAAAGGTGCTCCAACGACGGTTGATTTGCAAAAGTTGCTGAACAGTTTTGTTGCACAAT
>JAAHHN010000219.1 GCA_010672165.1 Spirulina sp. SIO3F2
CTCACAAACCCGCAAGATCAACTCCTGCACAATTTGCTGCGCTTGAGTAGCCTCGCTGAAGTGCCCGCCCATGCCGAAATTTCCGGTTGGCTGGACGAGCTGCGTCAACGCTTTGCCTACGATGTGGCTCATAGTCAACTGCCTTCCCAGAAGGATGAAACGTGGCGCTTTACAGATCTTAGTGATTTGTTGACGCTCAATTTCGTCGCGGCTCAGAGCACATTGGTTCAGCCGGAGGCGATCGCTCCCTTCCAAATCCCGGAAGCCCAAGGTGCAGAATTAGTCTTTATCAATGGGGTGTATACCCCAGAGCTATCCCAAACGGATGCGCTCCCTAAAGGGGTGTTTGTGGGGAATTTAGCAACGCTTCCTCTCGATGATAATTACGACGCGATCCGCTTTATCGCCCACCATGAGGGCATGCCGGATGTGTTTACTGCTCTCAATACAGCAGGCTTCCCTGATGTGGCGATTATTTGGGTCAGCCCCGATGTGGTGGTTGAGACGCCTATTCATTTACTTTGGGTGACGGTTCCGGGCTCGCAGCCAACCTTAATTCAGCCTCGAGGTTTAGTGATTAGCGATCGCAATTCCCAGCTTTCTCTGATCGAGCAATACGTTACCTGTGGTACTACGGATGAGACAACACCATATCTCACCAACGCGGTAATGGAAATGTTTGTCCATGACAATGCCACGCTTACCCATACGCGTTTGCAACAGGAGTCGGCGGCTGCCCAGCATATCGCCACCACGATGGTGCGCCAAGCCCAAGACAGCACCTACACTTGCAACACGCTGGATTTAGGGGCGAAGCTCTCCCGCCATGCTCCCAGTGTTTGGCAAAAAGGGTCTGGTACCACCACAATCCTTAATGGCTTGACCTTGATTAAGAACGAACAGGTCTCGGATACCCATAGCTTGATCGCCCTTAAGCATCCCCATGGTCAAACGGATCAGCTCCATAAGTGCGTAGTGGATGAGGCGGCGCAGGCGGTGTTCAGCGGCAAGGTGCTGGTTCCCCAAGCAGCACAGCAAACGAATGCAGCCCAGCTCAACCGTAATTTGCTCCTGTCGTCCAAGGCGCGGGTCACAACCCAACCCCAACTGCAAATCACCGCTGACAATGTGCAATGCACCCACGGGGCAACGGTGAGTCAAATCGATGCGGATGAGTTGTTTTATCTCCAGAGCCGGGGGATTAATGTGGATCAGGCGAAGGTGTTGTTGTTGCGGGCGTTTGCGGCGGAGGTGATCGAGCGAATGGCGATTGAATCAGTGCGCGATCGGTTGACTAAGGCGGTGGCGAATTACACAAAGGCGTAGGTTGAGTTGAAAGATCATCCTAGCCGCTTGCGGCGTCACCCCCCTTTAGAAGGGGGGAAACAACCCAGTTGGCCCATCTAGATCAGTTTTGTTATGAAATGTGCCGAGGTGAGTGGTTGCCAGTTCGTAGGGTGCGTTAGCAGGCAGAGATTGTGATTGCGCCCAGCTAAATTTGTTTCCTGCGTAACGCACCAACCCCGCAATATCATCAACCTGGAGCGGTGCGTTACGGCGGCAACAAAATTTTTCCTCATCACCCAATACCTTGCAAGCCGCCTAACACACCCTACGTCTACAATTCTGCCTTCATCCTTCCTCCCTCTGCCTTTATTCCCATGTCTACTACTCAACTCGCTGCCCCCACCCTCGCCGCTCAAGTCCGCGCTGACTTCCCGCTCCTGAGCCGCACAGTTCACGATCACCCCCTGATCTATCTAGACAACGCCGCCACCTCCCAAAAGCCTCAAGCGGTGCTGGAGCGAATTGAGCAGTATTATCATCAAACTAATGCCAATGTCCATCGTGGTGCCCATGCCCTGAGTGCCCAAGCAACGGCTGACTACGAAGCCGTACGGGACAAGGTGGCGGCGTTTGTGAATGCTCAATCGCGCAACGAGATTGTTTTTACCCGCAATGCCAGCGAAGCGATCAACTTGGTGGCCTATAGCTGGGGGTTAGGGAACCTTAAGCCAGGGGATGAAATCATCGTTTCGGTAATGGAGCACCACAGCAATCTCGTGCCCTGGCAGATGGTGGCCCAGCGGACGGGCGCGGTGCTCAAGCATGTGACGTTGACCGAGACAGAAGAGTTTGACCTGGAGATGTATCAGAGCTTACTTAGCGCTCGCACCAAGCTAGTCGCCACAGTTCATGTTTCTAATACTTTGGGTTGCATCAGCCCAGTGGCAGAAATCGCCCGTCTGGCCCATGACGTAGGGGCAAAGGTGCTGATTGATGCTTGCCAGAGTGCGCCTCATCTAAAATTGGATGTGCAAGCCCTCAATTGTGATTGGTTGGTGGCCTCAGGACATAAGCTCTGTGGTCCCACGGGCAGCGGCTTTCTCTACGGCAAGCTGGCGGTGCTGGAAGCGATGCCGCCGTTTTTGGGGGGTGGGGAAATGATTCAGGATGTGTTTCTGGATCACTCCACCTATGCTGAGCTACCCCACAAGTTTGAAGCAGGAACGCCTGCGATCGCGGAAGTCATTGGCCTGGGAGCAGCGATCGATTATTTGAGCGCGATCGGTATGGAACGGATTCATGATTATGAAGCCCAACTCACCCAACATCTGTTTGAGCAGCTTGCCACTGTGCCAGGTCTGCGCATCTATGGCCCC
The DNA here is from genome assembly GCA_010672165.1 of Spirulina sp. SIO3F2. Classification (GTDB taxonomy): domain Bacteria; phylum Cyanobacteriota; class Cyanobacteriia; order Cyanobacteriales; family Spirulinaceae; genus SIO3F2. Next base: position 2,664 of record JAAHHN010000219.1, read on the forward strand.
CAACCTGACGATCAAGGCTATGGTCGAGCTGCGTTGGCAGCGTTTAATGTTGAGGGGTTGGATGCCAGTGATTTAGCCACGCTGCTGGATCATGAGGGGGTTGCGATCCGCACAGGACACCATTGCACTCAACCCCTGCATCGGCTGTTGGGCATTACGGGTACAGCACGGGCAAGTTTGTATTTTTACAATACCTTTGAGGAAATCGATCGCTTTGTAGCGGCTTTAAAAGAGACGATTGAGTTTTTTCAGATGGCGTTGGCTGAGTGAAAGATCCTCAAGATCGCAACACTACCTGACCCTGGTAGAGCACAACGAACTGCATGCGCAACGGCCCCGCTGTTTTGGTGTCATTGAGGGCGATTGCTTGGATTTGATCAAAACCCGACCCCAATTGCCGCAGCGCCTGCAAAAACTCCAGATAACGGTCAGCCTGACCATCGCCAATCAAAATTTCTCCCAACACTCCCTGTCTGGCGCGAAACTGAGCCAGAGCCAGAAAAGTTTGAAATTGCTCACCCAGCTCCAGATCCGAGAGCTGATCTGGCTCAAGAGAAATGGCCGCGATCACCTCCCCTTGTTGAAAAGCAACTTCATTGAGCGTGACGTCCGCAAACACTCGAACCACATCCTCTTGGTTAAACAAATAGTTGCCCAGCGAACGAATCCGCACGACATACTCCCGACTATCACTGATTTGGGCAACTAAACGTTCGCCCTCCGCTTGGCTTAAGCCCACAATTTCCGCATCGACTGGCCCCTCATGGGTCGGATAAATCAAGCGAAACGCCCGTTGATTGGCTTGGTTTAGGAGTGTGGCGATCGCCACTCGAGCAGCAGCAGTGTTCTGGGCAATAAAAGCCTCTCGGGTGAGCACCGCACCACGCACAATGGCAAACTCCCCCCGTTTAAGGCGTTCTAGGTTTTCTTCTACGTCACGAAGTTCTTTCTGGAGGAGCTGTAATTCTTCTGCCCGAGCGAGGAGTTCTTGATCACTTTGGGCAATCGTTTGATCTTGTTCTTGAATGCGGCGATCACGCTCACTCACCTCAGCTTGCAACAACTGCTGACGCCCCTGGAGCGACTGCAACTCCAATGCCCGTTGACGCAATTGACTGTCCTGACTGGCAATCTGCTCATCCCGTTGCCGGACTTGAGCTTGCAACTCTGGGATTTGCGCTAGCAAACGTTCCCGTTGGCGACGCAGGGCTTGCACTTCCTTGCGTAGACGACCTGCTTGTCGCGTCATGCTGCCATATCGTGCTCGGACTTGTTTAAAATCCCGCTCTACTTGCAGCTTTTCGCGGCTGACCTGACTCAATTCTTGATCAATCTTCTCTTTCTCTTCGGTGATCGCACCCAGATCAGATTCTGCAACCCTGAGTTCCTTCTGGATGCCATCGAGCCGAAACACACCATCTCGTAGCGTTTCACTCAAGGCAAATAACAAACTCAAAGTAGATGCTGAAATCAATGTGCCCGTAAAAACCGCCACAATCGTCGCTGTTTTCCTTGGACGCAGATTAAATAGACGTAACCGGGCCCTGCCCACGCGAGTACCCACGCGATCGCCCACCACAGCCAAGAGTCCTCCCAAAAAGAGGATGGCCAAAATCAAAATGTAGGCGCTAGTCATGCAGAAATGCGATTGCGATCGAGTACGAAGGATACGTTAACACCAGTTCACCGTTTACCGTTGCTCCAATGTGGGTTTTCCGTCACAAACCGCTCATATTACCTCTAAATTTAAGTTGCTTAAGTAAATTGTTGGCTGAGCATGACGGGGTTATGCACCGTAATTTTCTTTTTATGAATGGAAATCATTTCTTCCTGGCGGAGATCGCCAAGCAAGCGAGTAACTGTAACGCGGGTTGAGCCGATCGCCTCAGCGATCGCTTGATGAGAAAGCTTTAGATCAATCCGAATACCGCTGGTGGTGGGAATCCCAAAATCTCGACAGAGAATCAACAAAAAACTCACCAGGCGCGATCCCATATCGCGATGGGCCAGGGTCTCAATCATCATTTCCGTTTGCAGAATTCGGGATGATAAGCCTTGTAGCATCAACAGGGAGAGTTCTGGATTCTCTTTCAATGCCTTCTGAACATGCTCAATGGGGGCTGACATGAGTTCTACCGGTGTAAAGGCAACCGCATGGTAGAAGCGATCGGAGCGTTGGCCGGTAATCAAGGAGAGTACCCCAAACACACTATTCTCACGCAGGAGCGCCACGGTAATTTCTTCTCCCGCTTCATAAACCCGTGAGAGTTTGACTGCACCTTTGACCAAAAAATAAACTCGTTCGGCTGGATCACCTGGAAAAAAGATAGTTTTCCCGCGCTCAAAACTTTCAACAACGGGTGGGAACGTGCCACTCCCAACTTGGCGAAATACAGTGGCGAGTGAGGTTTCCTGGGGAAAAGATACGTCCATTAAGTCAATGGGGATAGGATGAAATAAGGGAATTGGCAATCTTCAATCCAAGGGGCTGTTTGAGGTTCCAAGTGTGCCATATCAACCCCTATCATTCTGACTGTGAGGTGCAATTCAAAATTGCCTTAATTTACCATAACAGCTTCACAATCCCCCACTAACTTCTTGCACACTCTACAGTTAACTGGAATTTAGACAAAAAAAGAGAGAGCGCACGGCTATTGAAACAGCTCCTTCTAGGAGGCAATCTGAGAAAAACCACCAATCTCAGAAACCATGGAAAATAAGGGGGTTCATGTTGAACTACTTCAACCGCCCCGATCGCAAAATACTGATAATCAACCAAAATCCCAAAATTGTCGCCGCCGCAAAGAGCACATCGCTAATAATGGCCAACTGTGGCGCAGGCGTGCTGCGTTCGATAATCGCAGCCCCAATGATCAACGACCCCACCACAATGCTGTAAGAAAGGCGATTCGCTGAATCCTCTAGCCCTCGCCGCACCGACGCCAAATCTCGAATTCGGAAATTCCATTGCAACGTTTCCGAACTCATGCGATCGAGCAACACCTCCACCTGTCGAGGCGTTTGCAATGAGAGTGACTTCATATCCAACGCCATCCGCAGGGCACTCTGGAGTGGCGCATCGCCAAAGAGTTGCCGACTAAAGAGATCCGTCATCAGCGGCTTAAACTCATCGAGCAAATTCACCTCCGGATAAAACCCTCGCGCCACCCCTTCGAGGTTAGCGATGCTCTTGGCATAGAGTCCCATATTGCCTGGTAGCCGGATTTTGTTTTGGCGAGCCACTTGCAGAATTTCGTAGAACGCCTCACTGAAATTGATATTGGCAAGACTGACGTTGTAATACTTGCGCAACATGCGATCGTAGTCCACTTCAAGCTGACCCAAATTCACAGGTTCTGAGGATTCCGATAGCTCCAGCGTCAGTTGACTGCAACGCTTGGCATCAATATTGACGATCGCCAGCAACAACTCCACTAAAATATATTGGGTGCGGGGGTCAAGGCGGCCGATCATGCCACAGTCAATCAGGGCAATGCGATCGCTGTCAAGATAAAAAATATTGCCCGGATGGGGGTCGGCATGGAAAAAACCATCAATAAACATCTGTTGAAAGAAGGCTCGAAACAACAATGAGGCGATCTGCTGACGGCGTTGTCGTTCGCCTCTTCCCCCTTTTGTAGGCACAATTTGGGCTTCTAGAATAGGCTTGCCTTCGAGCCATTCCATCACCAACACCTTGCGAGTGGTGAGGTGTTGATACACTTCAGGAATAACCAGTTGCTGCGTATCGAACCAACGACTTTTAGCCAGGTTCTGACGGAGGCGATCGGTGAAAGCCGCTTCTTTAGTAAAGTCTAGCTCTGCTTGCAGGGCACTGGTGAATTCATCCGCCAGTGTCACCACGTCATAATCTTGACCAAAATCTGTGCCAGCAACCAGCTCAGCAATACCCCGGATCAGCGCTACATCCCGCCGCACAACCCCCTCAATCCCTGGACGCTGCACTTTCATCGCCACTTCTTGGCCATCCTGGAGCGTGGCGCGGTAAATCTGAGCGATCGACCCCGCTGCGATCGGAGTGGTGTTGATGGTGGCAAAAATTTCTGAAATCGGCTTGGAAAACTGCTGCTGTAAAATCGCCTCTATTTCTAGCCAGGACACTGTGGGAACAGTTGCTTGCAAGGCGGTGAGGGCACGAATATAACGGGGCGGCAGCAGATCCGGACGGGTACTCAGGAGCTGGCCGAGCTTAACGTAGACGGGGCCAAGTTCCACAAAGATATTGCGCAAGACTTCCGGAGAGGGGATCTGAGGTTCCCCAGCTTTGCCACCTGTAAGCACCCCACGCATATAGTCCCAGCCATTACTCAGGACAACTTCAAGGATTTCGCGCTGCCGCGAGGCATTTTGCGTGAGGGCCAGAACCATAGGGAAGGAGGCAGTTACGTTTCTTTACAGTTGTAACCTGTTTTGGCCGGGGTGGCGATCGGCAATTTAGCTCATCACAACGCTAAACAGATTTACAAACCCCCACGTAACGCAACGATTGTGCAATACAACTCAATGTTCTGCAACACAAACTGAGTGTTTTCTTGAGAGAGTATGAAACTTCCTGTGATCCTCTAGGAAGTCTCTCTATGATCCGTTAGGTATGAGGTGAAGTTTATGTGCCCATTCCCTTCTACTTCCAAATGAATCATCCAAACAAATTAATACGTTGAGGCTGTAAATCATCGTTGTCCATTGTTAGCCTATCCCTTCAGCAACGAAGGATTTTTCGATTTGTTGCCGAATTTAGGGCGCGTTGTCAATTAGCTAGAGCAGCTCTGAGTGATAAGCCGCTTAGTACCTGACTCAGCGCAAATCAGTAAATCAGAGTGTTGTTGTAAGCCCTGTTGTAGTAATTTCGTTGAGATTATTTTGACCGATGACAGCCCCTAACTCCCTCTCAGACCATAGCCTCGACCGAGACTGCACCACCCTCTCACGGCATGTGTTGCAACAGCTTGTGAGTACCCATAAAGCGGACTCTCCCCTCGCTCCCGCAGCGCAAGATATTAGCGCCATCATGAATCGAATTGCTCTAGCAGGCAAATTAATCGCTCGACGTTTGAGTCGGGCGGGGCTGGTGGATAATGCCTTGGGCTTCACAGGGGAAGTAAACGTGCAAGGCGAATCTGTTAAGCGTATGGATGTTTATGCCAATGACGTGTTTATTTCGGTATTCAAACAAAGTGGTTTAGTCTGTCGCTTGGCATCTGAAGAAATGGAGCACCCCTATTACATTCCTGAAAACTGCCCCATTGGTCGCTACACATTGCTCTATGACCCGATTGATGGCTCCTCCAATGTAGATATCAACCTCAATGTGGGGTCAATCTTTTCGATTCGTCAGCAAGAAGGAGAAGACCTAGATGGTAAGGCAACTGACTTACTCCAGGATGGTCACAAACAAATTGCTGCGGGCTACATTCTCTATGGGCCATCCACAATTTTGGTTTACTCCGTCGGGGCAGGGGTTCATTCCTTTATTCTTGACCCAAGCTTAGGTGAATTTATTCTCGCCCAAGAAAACATGCAAGTGCCCCAACATGGCCCTGTTTATAGTGTCAATGAGGGGAATTTTTGGCAATGGGAAGAATCGATTCGAGACTATATCCGTTATGTCCATCGGCATGAAGGTTATACGGCTCGCTACAGTGGTGCCCTGGTGGGAGATATTCACCGAATCTTAATGCAAGGCGGGGTCTTTTTATACCCTGGAACTCGTCACAAGCCCGAAGGGAAATTACGTCTACTCTACGAAACAGCTCCCCTCGCATTTTTGATGGAACAAGCCGGGGGTAAAGGGAGTACTGGCAGCGAAGCGTTAATGGATGTAATTCCTGGTGAACTCCACCAACGCACCCCAGCAATTTTGGGGTCAGCCGAAGATGTGGAATTGGTGCAATCGTTCATCCAAGAACGGTTGCGAGAAGCAGAGTTTGCCAATGTTCATTAAGGGTTCAGCGTGGCTTCAGAATTGGCTTTCATGATCAGGAGGATAGTGGATTAAAACAACATTAAATTGATCGGGATTCAGAATTTACTGTTTGTTAAAGTCAGGCGATCGCACTGAGTTACAGAATAACAGCAGCGTTTTGGCTAAAACCCTGATTGCTTACGATAGTTGGGTCGATGAGAGAAAATTCCAAAAAGGTTGCTAAACGGTTAAGTTCTGTTTATTAGCAGACTTTAAGGATTGATCGTTTCCTTTCTGTGCCAAAGTAATTGCTGTCAATTGTGTTATCGCCTGTATTTTTTGTTCGTTACGTTTGTTGTTTAGATATCTAGGAGACATTCAATGGCTGCTCAAAACCCCATTTTTACCATCGAAAATGAATATGGCCAAAGCATCTGGATGGATAATTTGAGCCGTGACATTATTCAGTCCGGCCATTTAACCGCCATGATCGCCAACCAGGGCATTCATGGTATTACCTCTAACCCCGCTATTTTTGAGAAAGCGATCGCGGGCAACAAAATCTATGATGCTCAAATTCAAGCCGGGATTGATGCGGGTCAGTCCGTGAATGATATTTATGAATCCTTGGTGTTTCAAGATATCACTAACGCCTGTGACATCTTTAAGCCAGTGTACGAAGACACCCAAGGGCTTGACGGTTATGTAAGTATTGAAGTGCCACCGGATTTGGCGAAGGATACTGAAAGCACAATCCGAGAAGCTAAGCGCTACGCTGCCGCGATCGGCCGGGAAAACGTGATGATCAAGATTCCGGGCACGGCGGAAGGGTTGCCTGCGGTGACGGCGGTGATAGCCGAAGGCATCAATGTCAACGTTACCCTGCTCTTCTCAGTGCAAAGCTATATTGATACTGCTTGGGCTTATATCGCCGGTTTAGAGCAACTGGCGGCCAAGGGGGGCGATGTAAGCAAGATCGCCTCAGTGGCGAGCTTCTTCCTCAGCCGCATTGACACCAATATTGATAGTCGCTTGGATGCCAAGCTCAAGGAAGGCGTTAGCACTGAGACCGCCAGCAAGCTCATTGGCTTGAAGGGCAAGATTGCGATCGCTAATGCTAAAGACGCCTATCAAAAATATAAAGAGATCTTCCGGAGCGATCGCTGGAAAGAACTCTCTGCCCAAGGCGCACGGGTGCAGCGGCTGCTCTGGGCTAGCACCAGCACCAAAAACCCCGACTACAGTGATGTAATGTATGTCGATGAGTTAGTGGGGCCAGATACTGTCAACACCCTGCCCCCCAACACCATCGAAGCCTGTGTGGATCATTGCGATCCTGCTCCTCGGATTGAAAGCAATCTGGACGCGGCTTATCAACAGCTCGCTAGCCTTAAGGATGACGATGTGAGCATCGATATTGATGAGGTGATGGCTGAACTGCTGGAGGAGGGCATTGCCAAGTTTATTAAGCCCTTTGATTCTTTGATGGGGTCACTTGAAGCCAAGGTGAAGAAGTTAGCCGCAGTTTAAGGAATCTGGGGTTTCACGTCGGGGCAGGGAACCCAACTCCCTGTCTCTTAGAGCCTCCACATCGGCATCAATGATGCATGACCGAGATCCCTCTGGCTACGCCGACCTCCTTATTAAGGCAGGGATAATTCTATTAGACAGAGAAAATTCTAGATTTTTCGTAGAGGCGTCGGTTTCCGCGCCCTACCTATCAGGGGGCAACCCAACCAATGGCATGCAGTCTGTAATGAACTGGCACGGGGCAGGGAAACCCAGCCCCTGCGGTTGAATCAGACAAACTTATCCTTATTTCTCTTCTTTTGAGAACCATCCCGACTTTAATCAAGGGGTGTCGAGCTTGCCAACTCTCATCGAGAGAATATTCCCAAGATCCCAGCCGCCTGCGGCGTCACCCCCCTTATCAAGGGGGGCAGGGGGGATCGCTCCCCCACTGTTGAACCTACTGAGACTGCAAACTGAAATATGGTCACATTACTCGACAATCCGCTCCGCATCGGTCTCCAACAAGAGCGCACCCCCGAACCCCTGATCATCACGATTTTTGGGGCGTCTGGTGACTTAACCCAGCGCAAACTGGTTCCTGCGCTTTACCAACTCAAACAAGAGCGCCGTTTACCCCCCGAAGTCACAATCGTTGGTTTTGCCCGCCGAGATTGGAGTCATGACTACTTCCGGGAGCAAATGCGCGAAGGTGTAGAACAGTTTGGCAAGGGGATTGGCTCCGAAGAGGTGTGGAACGACTTTGCTCAGGGCTTGTTTTATTGTTCTGGGAACATGGATCAACCCGAGAGCTATGAAAAGCTGAAAAATTTCTTAGCTGAACTGGATGGCCGACGGGGAACACGCGGGAATCGCGTGTTCTACCTTTCAGTTTCACCACGCTTCTTTAAGCCAGGTCTACGTAACCTCGGTGCAATGGGCATGATCGAAGATTCTGTGAAAACCCGGGTGGTGATTGAAAAGCCCTTTGGCAAAGATCTCCGC
>JAAHHN010000022.1 GCA_010672165.1 Spirulina sp. SIO3F2
TCCCAAACCCAATGGCCGAACAGGGGATAAATTAAGCCGGAAACGACGATCGCTACTACCAGATAGCCAATGAATTTCATGCGCTCGGCCACTGCCCCTGAGAAAACCGTCGTGGTCGTGCCGCAAAACATGGTCTGAAACACGAAAAAAGGCGCAAGATCAGGCGCTTGAGCAAAATCTAAAAAGAAAAACTGCTGCCCCCAAAACGGGTTGCCTGCCCCAAACATCAAGGCATAGCCAAACATCCAAAATAACCCAACAGAAATACCAAAATCAGCTAAGTTCTTAATTGCCACATTGATGCTGTTTTTCGATCGTGTCAACCCAGATTCTAAGCCCATAAACCCAGGTTGCATCAAAAAAATCAAGATGGCACAAACCAATAGCCATAAGGTATCAATCATCGGTTCTGCTCCCCAAAAAATGCCAGTCAAGCATTGATCATTTAAGAGCATTAATCGGTAGCAGGCAAGATGCAGATCTCAGTACAGGACAAAAATCATAGATTGTAGGTTGGGTTGACGAAGGAAACCCAACACCAGCGAGGATTACAGAGAATGTGTTGGGTTACTCTACGAGAAGCAAGCTATGTTTAATGTGCGCTGCACGAGCTACGCCTACACTCAACCCAACCTACAACTTACTACATCTCACCTGCCGATCATCGTTAAGCCCAAAAACTCAACCCCAGAAACTATCCACATCCACTTCACTTATTTCGGATTGCAAGGCTTTGAAATAATCACTCTCTGTAATTTTCTCTACCTCGGTTTGGCGCTTTTGCTCATCAATTTCAATTTGCAACTCAACCAACTGCCGTTGCAATTCCACCTCCCGCTGTTTCCGTTCCGTAATATCTTGAATAATGCCATTGAAATAGAGTAACTGCCCTTGGGCATCTCGCACGGCTTTGGTATTCTCTTCAATCCAAATAATGCTGCCATCCTTGCGATAGACCTGATATTCCAGATGCTTCACTTCGCCTTGAGCCATAATTTGAGCGTGAATTGCGGCTCGCTGCTGGGGATCAACATAGATCTGCGCCGCAATATCAGTAATATTAGTGAGCATCTCTTCAGGAGAATCATAACCATAGAGCTGGGCCAGCGCTTGATTGACTCGCAAAAATTGTCCATCAGGACTCTGTTGAAAAATCCCCTCTAAGGCATTTTCAAAAATGCTGCGATAGTTCTCCTCTGCGATTTGTAAGGCGGCCTGAGCTTCATGACGTTCAGTGACGTCAATCCCTACTACAACCGTTTCTTGGCCATGCTGATATTTTTGAGCCGCCATCAGATAATGACGGGCGCGATCGCCCACATCAATGCGCACCTCTTCACAAGCCGAGCCGCGATCGCTGCCCAGAAACCCCTGCATAAAATGGCGATAATCTGGGCTGGAGTTAAATGAACCTAAGGGTTGGCCCACCATCAGCTCAGGCGAGAGGGCAAAGGTTTGAGCCAAGTATTGATTTACCCCCAAATAAATCCCTGCCTGGTTGAGCCAAGAAATGGAACCGGGCACGGCATTGAGCACCGCTTCGAGTTGATCGCGGGCGGCGGAGAGTTCTTTCGCTCTCGCTTCGAGGGTTTCGACCATATGGTTAAACACCCGTGCCAGTTTGCCCAGTCCATCCGAGCGCTTGGCAACAGCGGCAAGATCCTGAGTCCGAAACGTTTTTGCCTCCACTGCTGCCGCCGCCGCAGTCACTTGCTGCACTTGCTGAAGATAATCCTGAATTTGCTGATTTTTAGCGGCTAACGCTTCAATCACCCGGTTATAGCAATGTGAAATCCGTCCGACTTCTGTAAAGGGTTCCACGGGTACACGTAAGCTCAGATCTTGAGTCTGGGCTTGGGTTTCCATCACCTGAAAGAGATCATAGAGTTCTGTTTTTGCACCATGTTCTGCCACATTTAGACCTAGATCTTCCTCTTGGCTGGAAACCCGCAAGGGAGTAAGGCGATCGACTCCCTGGAGCAGCAGCCAGGCCAAGCCAAACGCCCAGACAAAACACACCCCAATCCCCAGCAGTTGCACGGCAATTTGACTACCTTTGCTTAAGCCTGTGTTGAGGATTTCCGGTTGGGCAAAAAGTCCCACAGCCAATGTGCCCCAAACCCCACCGCCTGCATGAACCGCAACAGCCCCCACCGCATCATCAATCTGCCAATGCTCTAGCGCTTCCCAAACGAGCAACATCACTGCGCCACCAACTCCACCAATGATCACGGCAATGGGTGTGCTGACCACATTGCAGCTAGCAGAGACCGAGACCAAACCGGCCAGAGAGCCATAAATCAGTAACTCAACTTCCAGCAAATGGTGCTTTAACCAACCGAGTAGCCCAGCGATCACCATCCCTGCAACGCCCGCTAGTAGCGTATGCACCAGAACCCCTGCCACCTCAGGGCTAAACGTGAGTAGACTACCACCATTAAACCCCAGCCAACCAAACCAGAGCAGTAAGGTACCCATCACCGAGAGGGGCAGATTTGAGCCATGAATTTTGCGGGCAGGCTGACCAGATTCAAAACGCCCTGCCCGTGGGCCAATCACCAGCAGCGCCGCCAACGACACCCATGCCCCCACGCTGTTGACCACGGTTGATCCCGCGAAGTCATAAAAACCCAATTCGCGCAGCCAACCCACCGCATCCGGTGAACCCTCCACCAAGCCGCCCCAAACCCAATGACCAAAGATCGGGTAAATCAGTCCAGAGACAGCGATCGCTACCACCAGATAGCCCAAAAATTTCATGCGCTCGGCCACTGCTCCTGAAAAGATCGTGGTGGCGGTGCCACAAAACATGGCTTGAAAAATAAAAAAGGGCGCTAAATTGAGGTGTTCATTAACATCTAAAAAGAACAACTCTTGGCCCCACCATGGGTTACCAACCCCAAACATCAAGGCATAACCAAACATCCAAAATAAGCCCACCGAAACCCCAAAGTCAGCGAGGTTTTTGACGGCGACATTGATGCTGTTTTTGGAGCGGGTCAACCCCGATTCCAAGCCCATAAAACCGGGCTGCATCAAAAAAATCAAGATGGCACAGACGAGCAACCAAAGCGTATCAATCATAGGTCAGAGCGATTCAGAGTAGTAGATGAGGGACAATATTGACATTATTTACGTCCCTCAGCGTAGCAGGAATCGTTCAACCCAGAATCAACTTAGCTTTAATTGGCGTCACCAAGAATCAGCTACACCACTGCCACTTAGCCACTCGTCGAGATCACGCTCAGCCGGAGCTGCATTAAACAGATGCAAGCCAAAATCACGAGAAAGATCTTCACAGACCTTGATGCCCCGGACACTATTACCCTTGACATCCAGGGGTGGTGAGAATGTGCCGAGACCCAAACGACCGGGAACCAGAGCGGTAATACCACCACCAACTCCACTTTTAGCAGGCATCCCCACCTTGTAAGCCCATTCTCCGGAATAGTCGTACATTCCACAGGTGAGCATCACACTGACCACATCCTGGACATATTCCGCCGCGATCGCTCGCTCACCCGTAATCGGGTTAACGCCACCGTTAGCCAGAGTGGCACTGATCATAGCCAGATCGTGGGTGTTGATCAAAATCGAGCATTGTTGAAAATACAAGTCCAGGGTTTCTTCAATACGATCGCTGACCATGCCAAAGTTACGCATCAGATAGGCCATGGCGCGATTGCGATCGCCCGTGGCTTTTTCCGATAAAAAGATGGGCACATTAATATCATGTTCGCGCCCAGTGTAACGGCGGAATAAATCCAACACCCGCTTCAAGCGTTCGGTGGCATCTTTGCCTGTAATCAGATCCGTGGTAGCGATCGCCCCCGCATTCACCATTGGGTTATAGGGGCGATTCGTTTTTTCATCCAACACAATCGAATTAAAGGCTTCCCCGGTAGGTTCAACCCCAACTTTGCAATTGACGTAGGCGCGATCGTGATGTTCCAGGGCCAAACCATAGACAAAGGCCTTAGAAATGGATTGAATCGTAAAGTCAATTTGGCAATCCCCCACTTCAAATGTCTGGCCATCGGTGGTGATGACACAAATACCAAACCATTCTGGTTTAGCAAGAGCCAGTTCTGGAATATAGTCCGCAACTTTGCCATCCGTTAACGGATGATATTTTTCATGCAGTTCTGTGAGATACGTCCGAAAGGGCGCCGCAGCGGCCTGAATGGAACTGGCAAAACTACTGAGGTTGGGTTTAGACATGTGTGTTTTTAAACCGAAATTAAATCAATTGCTGGGCGACTTTCTGAAATTCTTGGCTAATTTCATGACTGGCTTGCTTGAGACAAAATACGCCTTCACTCGCCAGTTGTGCCATATCTTCCGAGAGGGGAAACACGCCTGCAACAGGTACATCGTAAGCTTGTTCAACTTTCTGTTTGAGTGCCGTTTTATCTAGCTTGCTATGGGCTTTATTAATGATTAGCAGCATTTGCCGCACCTTCAGTTGCCGTGCCACATCAACAGTGACAGCTGTACCTTGGTAGTCCTGTTTATCTGGGCGTAAAATCAAAGCAAGGACATGGGAGATTGCAATTGAAAGAAACGTTTCTTTAGACAAACCAGGGTGGGTATCAATCAGTAGATAATCGAGTTCTAAACCTTTGACCAGTTTACGCAAGCCATCATTGAGCAGCTTAACGTCATAGCCTTCTTGGAGAATCCGGGCAATATCATCTGCGTTGGTACTCGCAGGGACGAGAAACAGCTTACTGTCATCTACCAAACCAACATTCGCACTCACATCATAGGCTGCATCGGTAATCGGTGCTTCACCCCACAAATACGTGTTTAAGGATTTAGAAATTTGTTCGGGTTCGAGGCAAAACAGATTATGAATACCGGGGGAAGGAATATCAGTATCCACGACACCAACTCGATGCCCTTGTTGCGCGATCGTCGTGGCAAGGTTAGCAGTAAAGTTCGACTTCCCTGTCCCACCGCGATAGGAATGAATTGAAATAACTTTAGGCATAATACAAACAATACAGTTGTGTTTTTAAGCTAACTTTTTAAAGTCGGGTGGGCATTGCCCAGCACAATATTGAAATGATTACTTTCAATATATTAATATTGCAGTCTCTTAGGATAACGGATAGTCGTACGTTATGGTGAACGACCAACACGATGATTTTTCTAATTTACTTGTCGCCGCCGAACAGCCCCTTACACCATCCATCAACCTCTCAGCAACAATAAATGACAATCAGGTCTCAATTGAAGGGAGCTGTTGAATTCTTAAGGATTCGGACAATCCAAGGCCCCCAACTCACCGCCCCCCAATTCTAAAACCAGCTTGGGCACATCTTCTTTGAGCATTACGGTAATGTGGCCGCTGGGCGTTGTGCCGTCACTGAGTTGGGCTAACTCAAGCCAATAAGCGTAATGCTCACCTATGCGAATCTCGCCTGTGTTCCGTTCAAAGCCTAACTGACCTTGGCGACGAGCTTGATCAAGGATGATGCCATCGGGGTAGGTGTAGACTAAGCCTGCATTCTGGTAGTCCAGGTAGAGTTCTAAGCCATAAATGGAACGTAAACCCAGTTCGAGACGATCGCGGGGCACAAAGTTCACAAAGTCTTCAAGGCTAAATTGCTCCGAGCGAATTCGACCGCGATAAATTGGCGTGCTGCACGACCCTCGCGCTCGAACACCCGATCGCCGACCTGGCGGAAAAATTGAAGCTTCAAAGACAAATTTTTGTCCCCCATCGGTGCGCTGCACAATCAGATCCTCACCCAGGCCCGCTTGTAGCGTATGGTTGCCCAGAATCCAAGCGGCGACGACTTCAGTGTTTTGGCCGGGTAGGGCAGCAGCGGGACGAGCGATGCAGAGGCATAATCCCGCTGCTAGAGCAAAAAACAAACGACGCATGGTAGAGCAACTCTCAAAGCGGCGTCTTAATTATAGGCGACGGGTATGGGGTCTTGAGGCATGGTTTTGGGTGGTGCGATCGCTCAAGCCACTGCATAATCTGTATATTCTCGCAGTGCTGGATATTGAAAACCCAGCACAATCTGGTCTTTCGCAAACCCTCGCTCAACTAACTCCTGAGCAATCTGCAATTCTGTGGTGTTTTGCTGAACCCAAATTTTCCCGTCTTTAATGTCCGGTTAACTTCACTGCACCAATCCCGCCAAAATATAATCCCAACACTGCACTCGCCAACAATGATTGGGTAATCGGATCAGTCGAAGGCGTGAGCACTGCCCCCAACACCACCGAAACCAAAATCACATAGCGCCAACCCTTAAGCATTTGCCCTGAGGAAACAATCCCAAGAGTTCCCAAAATTAGCTGTAATACAGGCACTTGGAAGACCAAACCTGTGCAAAACATTAATAGTAAAATAAACTCAAAATAGCGATCGATTGACCAGGCTTGCTCCACCACATCTGCGCCGTAGGTAATAAAAAACCGAAGTGCTGCGGGGGTCAGCACCCAGTAAGAAAACGCCAATCCGGCAAAAAAGAGCACCGCTGACCCCAACACGGCTGGCCCAAGCAAGCGCCGTTCTCGACGGGTCAAGCCCGGTAACACAAACTGAATAATTTGGTACAGCACAAAGGGACTGGCCACAATCAAGCCGCTGTAACCTGCCACCTTCATCGAGACAAAGAAAAACTCGCCTGGGGCCAGTTGCAAGAACTTCACATCACCTGCGGGGCCTTCGAGCCATTCGACGAGTGGACGCACCGCCACAAAGCAACCCACAATCGCCACGATAATCGCGCCCAATGACCAGAAAATCCGTTGGCGTAACTCGTCGAGATGGTCAATCAGCGACATCTCTACATCATCGGGCACTTCATTGAGATACGTGTCGGGTAACGATTCTGTGGATTTATCTTCAGTGGTGGTCATAAACAGGCGGCACAAACAATGCCCCTTATTGTATCGGATTGTTTCGAGGCACTCGGGGGTGGGGGCAGCGATCGCGCTCCAAATTGCCTACATTAGTGAGATGTGAACTATTTTGAGGTTGCTGATGCGTCAAACTCTTCTGCTGCTGTGCTGTACCCTCATGCCTTGGGCGATCGCTCCTATCAGTTTTGCCCAAACCCCATCCCTGAAACAATCACCGACTGAAGCCAGCACGATCGATGTCGCAGCACTGATTGCACATTTGCAGACCATCAATGCTCGCATGTACGGCGCGTATTGGTGTCCTCGTGGCGCAGAGCAAAAGCTATTGTTTGGCGATGAAAATCTGCTGGTGGATTCGGAAATATATGTCGAATGTGCTGAGGGTGGGCCCAATCGCGCTACACCCTGGCTATGTAGCCCCCATCGCCTTGAGATTTATCCCACTTGGATCATTAATGGGAAAGATTACGAGGGAGTGCTGAGCCTCGCACAGTTAGCAGAGATTTCAGGGTTTTTCGAGGTGGAATTGATCGAAGAGTAAAGCGATCATCCCTAACCCTCAACATCACAGCCTTGCTCGAAATTGCCGCCGGAATTCTCGAAGGGCTTGCCGTTGGCCCAAAATTTGGCTTTGCTGGATTAAGTGAGGCACAGTTGCAATATCGAGCTGTGGGAAGGCAAGGCTTTGGGGAGCAGGTTGATAAGCCTCAGCAACGCGGTGATACACCTCCAGGCTTTGTCGTCGATAGCGCCAGATTTCAGGCACTCCTAACGCTGCATAGATTGTGTGTTTATTTAGGGAAGAATGAGTATAGTCTGATTCAATAACAAGGTCAGGTGGCGGATCATTAGGTAGTTGGATGTTTTTTCCTCGGACACGGGCCTCATTTTGAATATAAAAACAGGAATCTGGTTCCACTGCACGGCTTAGGTCAGGTTGAGCGAGGGTCAATGATCCTAAACTCCGAACTTCTAATTCCAACTCATCAACAAGCAACGTCACCAGATCTTCCAAAATACGCTTGGGTTCTTCGTGTTCGGCACGGGGCATTCTAATTTCCAAAATATTGTTTGCGTAGGCGATGCGCCAGGGTCGGGCACCTCCCACATCGGCGAGCAACGCTTGCAAGGTTGACCAGCTCAAAGGCTGGAGAATTAGGCAGTCGAGATCGCCCGGTTCAGTGATGTGGAGCCGATCGCCCGTGTAGAGAAAATGGCGATCGCGCTCTGATGCCAACTCACTAATAAGCGCTTGAAATGTTGACCAGCGCAAATGGGGGAGTGTGAAGCAGGTTTCTGATGTTAGTGGAGCGGGTAAGGTTGCAACCATAATGTTGCGAGGTTAGTTGAACGTGTTGTCATTGTAGCGAGCATTGATGAGAAATATAGCTGTTTGGGTTGTCTCCTTGTAATACTTGTAGTATATTTTGTAGTGTCAACCCTTTAGGTGAGCGATCATGGCTTACGAAACACTCAACATTAAGACTCCCAAACCCGTCCTGACTTGGGCTGGTCATCCGTTGGCCCACCATGAAACCCAGATGGCGAAGAATGTCGCCTCGCTCCCTTTTGTGTTTAAGCATGTGGCCTTGATGCCGGATGTTCATCTCGGCAAAGGTGCATTGGTCGGCTCCGTGATCGCCACTAAAGATGCCGTGATTCCAGCTGCGGTCGGCGTGGATATTGGTTGCGGTATGGCGGCAGTGAAGATACCCTTCCAGGCAGGCCAAATCGACGGCAAGCTCAAAAAAATTCGTAATGATATCGAAGCCGCGATTCCAGTTGGTCCCACCAGTAATAGCGATATCGAAAAGCCCGTAACTAACTGGCAGGGCTGGCGCGATTACAAACACCTCCATGACGGGGTGCAGCGCCTGAGCGATCGCGCCCTAGCCCAAATGGGGTCTCTGGGCGGCGGCAACCATTTCATTGAGCTATGTCTGGATACAGAAGACAATGTTTGGTTGATGCTCCATTCCGGCTCCCGACATATCGGCAACAAGCTGGCCCAATGCCATATCAGCACTGCAAAAGAGCTGCACAAGCTCTCAGAACAGAAGTTGCCTGACTTGGATCTTGCCTATTTCGTGGCCGGAACGCCTGATTTTGAAGCCTATTGGCACGACCTGCAATGGGCTCAGAACTACGCTCGGTTCAACCGGGATGTGATGATGGCTCGCTTTAAGCGCATTGTCGAAAAGCATGTGGCGGGAGGCAAGCCCACCAAGCCACTCCTCTCGGTGAATTGCCATCACAACTACGCAGAGAAAGAAGTCCATTTTGATGAAGAGGTCTATGTGACCCGCAAGGGAGCCGTGCGGGCCCGCACTGAAGACTACGGCATCATCCCTGGTTCAATGGGAGCCAAGTCCTACATCGTTAAGGGCAAGGGCAACATCCACAGCTACTGTAGCTGTAGCCATGGTGCAGGCCGCAAGATGTCGCGCACCAAGGCGAAGAAAAACTTCACCGTAGAAGATCTAATTGCCCAGACTGAAGGCATCGAATGCCGCAAGGATGAGCATGTACTGGATGAAATTCCAGGCGCATACAAGTCCATTGAGGCGGTGATGTCTCAGCAGCAAGATCTGGTGGAGATTGTGGCGACGCTCAAACAAGTGGTTTGTGTGAAGGGTTGAGTCGTCTTGACATAGACTATCTCAAACAGAAATGGGCGCAGAAACCGCGCCCAACACTAATTGTGGAAATTATAAAATTATAAGGGTCGGGAGACCCGACCCTTTTTTGCATCATATGACTAGCGATCGACTGATCCCATAATCACATCAATACTCCCGAGAATCGCCATAATATCCGCCACCTTCACGCCCTTGAGCAACTGGGGCAAGATTTGCAAATTATTGAAATCCGGCGGACGCACCTTAAAGCGCCAGGGGAAGAGGTTATCCTTACCGACGATAAAGACACCCAGCTCACCTTTACCGCTCTCCAGACGCACATAATGCTCCCCTTCAGGGATCTTGAAAGTCGGGGGAACCTTCTTGGCAACGTACTGATAGTCAAAGCTATTCCATTCAGACTTGCGACCTTCAGCCATCCGCTTGGCTTCTAGATTCTCGTAAGGGCCACCCGGAATCTGTTGACACGCTTGGCGAATGATCTTCACCGACTCGCGCATTTCTCGAATCCGTACCAAATAGCGGGCCAGGCAATCACCGCCCGTTTCCCATTGCACGTCCCAATCCAGCTCGTCGTAGCATTCGTAGTGATCCACTTTGCGCAGATCCCACTTCACACCTGAGCCTCGGAGCATCGGGCCAGAAAGACTCCAGTTAATCGCATCATCGCGGCTAACTGTGCCGACCCCTTCAACCCGGCGACGGAAAATGGGGTTATTGGTAATCAACTTCTCGTACTCATCCACCTTGGGCAGAAAGTAATCACAAAAGTCTAGACACTTATCAATCCAGCCATAGGGCAAATCTACGGAGACACCGCCCACCCGGAAATAGTTATTGTTAATCAGACGAGCGCCCGTTGCTGCTTCCCAAAGGTCATAGATAATCTCCCGCTCCCGGAAAATGTAGAAGAAGGGTGTCTGCGCTCCCACGTCTGCCAGGAATGGCCCCAACCACAACAGGTGGTTGGCAATCCGGTTCAGCTCTAGCATTATGACGCGGATGTATTGCGCTCGCTTGGGAACTTCAATATCCGCTAGCTTTTCTGGAGCATTAACCGTAATCGCCTCGTTAAACATGCCCGCTGCGTAGTCCCAACGACTGACATAGGGCACAAACATCACCGTTGTACGGTTCTCCGCGATTTTTTCCATACCCCGGTGCAGGTAGCCAATCACGGGTTCACAGTCGATGACATCTTCACCGTCAAGGGTGACAATCAACCGTAGAACGCCGTGCATGGAGGGATGGTGCGGCCCCATGTTGATCACCATGGGTTCGGTTCTAGTTGCGATTTGTGCCATAGGGCGACGCTCTCTTGAAAATTGGTGAATGCAGTGAGGGGTTTGCAAGTCCCTCAGATTTATTGCTGAGAATTATTATAGAAGGTGAGCGGCCAAGGCTACGGGGTTTGAGCCCAGACATTTCTAAAGATCGCATCTCGACTTCTCGTTCAACGTTTTTGCTGGAGAGCCATCCCCAGGTCGCAAAATTTACAAGATTTAACCGAAAAGCGACGGATCGATCGCTAATTTGGTGAGAGTACGTTTAGACCGTCCTGACTCGACAGATATTGATTAGAACCATTATGAAACCCTTACGCGCTGTTTTTTCTTTGCTCTTGGTGGTGATTGCCACCGTCCTTGTGGGCTGCGGTGGCCCGGCTACCAAAGCGCCGCTCGTTTATACCCCGGAAAAGGTTGCTGAGTTACAGCTCTACCTTACGCCCATGAATGAAGCTCACGATCGCCTCGGTGAGCTAGAAGGCTATGTGGACAGCAATGACTGGACCAACATTAAGTCCATGATCCACGGCCCCTTCGGGAGCTTGCGGGCCAGTGCAGGCTACATTAACCGAGTTTTACTCAAGCCCGATCAAAAACGAGCCGTGGCACTTTCCGAAGCGCTCTTCGATGATCTAGAGAAGTTGGATTCGGCTGCTAGTGCCAATATTCCCGAATTTGCCGATACGGCTTATTTCGCTGTGGTCAAGGATTTTGACGCGTACTTGAACTTCATCCCCAGCGAGCCGGATACGGAAGAATAATGCAGGTGGCGATCGCGGGGGCAGGCATTGTCGGGGCTGCGATCGCCTACGAACTCTCACAGGTTCCGGGTCTGGAACTGTGTGTTTTTGAAGCCTGCCCCCAACCTGCTACAGGTGCAACGGGTGCGGCCTTGGGTGTGATGATGGGTATCATCAGCCAGAAAACTAAGGGCCGGGCTTGGCGATTACGGGAACAGGCAGTGCAACGCTATGACAGTTTGATCGCTGAGTTAGAAGACCGAACCGGCCAAAGCATTCTCTACAATCGCCAGGGCATCGTTTCGCTCCGCTTTGCCCCAGATGAGCGCCTTGAACGTTGGCAAACGCTACAAGCCCAGCGTCAAGCGCAAGGATACAAACTGGAACTGTGGGATCGCGACACCTTACTAGAGCATTGTCCCCATATCACCCACCCAGACATTTGTGGTGCGGTTTATTCTCCAGGCGATCGCCAGGTTGACCCGGTGGCGTTAACCCAAGTGCTGCTCCAAGCGGCTCAGTTGAATGATGTGCAGGTTCATTACAATCAGCCGTTGAAGCGTGATTCGCAGGGAGAGTTACGGGATGGGGCGGGAGAAGCGATCGCAACCGATGCATACATCCTAACGGCAGGTCTGGGCACCGTTCAGCTTGTGCCGGATTTAGATCTGCGTCCCGTGTTGGGGCAAGCCTGGCGGGTGAAGTTATCTGCACCATTGGGACAGCCGGATTTTCAGCCCGTGATCACGGGGGAGGATGTGTTGGTTGTGCCGTTGGGGGCGGGTCACTATTGGTTAGGAGCAACAGTAGAGTTTCCTGATGAGGCGGGGATGGTGGTGGCACAAGCGGAGGCCAAAGCAGAATTTTGGCGCAAAGCGCTGCGGTTTTTTCCAGCTTTAGCGGAAGCGGAGATTACGGCGGAATGGTCGGGGTTGCGGCCACGACCGTGGGGGCAGGGTGCGCCTGTGATTATGGAGGTGGAGAGCGATCGCCCCACCTTGGTAGCGGCGGGGCATTATCGCAATGGGGTATTGCTGGCTCCGGGCACAGCACAGGTGGTTAAGGATTGGGTGTTGGGGTTGGGGTGAGGCTAACTTACGAAAGCTATGTTAGCCAGCTCTCGCTTGGAGTTGATGAATCACAGTTGTATCAATGCACTCTTTTGTTGCCCATTAATCAGGAACTATCCAAAGCCTCCTACTCAACCGTTTTATGATGCCAACGCTCAATATGCGCCTCCAGCTCCGCCGCAGCTTGGGGGTCCCCCACCGTGCGATACACCACCTGAGCCTGCCGCCAAAACTCAATTGCCGCCCCAAATTCTTGCTTCACAATATGGAGATGTCCCAACTGCGTTAATGCCACCGCCCTTGCGAGGCTCGGCGCTTCAGCCGTCAAATCTAAGGCCTGGCGATAGTAGGTTTCACTAGGTTCGACCAGCAACAACCATTCAAAATGCAGGTTCCCCAACCGTACCGCCAATTCCGCACTGGGCTGCTGCTGCCAGAGGGCTTCAAGTTCCGCGATTCCGGCCGTGATTAAGTCTTGCTCAATGTAGAAATTGGCGATTTGGAGCTGGACGATATCAGGGTCGGACGTGGTTTGGCGCAACTCAGCGATCGCGCTCTCCACGACTGCCCGTTCCTCAGACGTTAATACCCCAAACTCCCCGATCCCGCCCGGATGTGCTGGCTCCCGCCAGGAAAATGGCCCCGTATTCGCCCGCACAAACAGCTGATAGGCGTCGCCCGGTTGCAGCGGGTCGCCATCATATTTAACCTCGGTTGCCATCACATTCTCAACCCGCCACTCCAAACCTAGCCCTTCCAACAGGATGCTGTAGTGGATTGCCCCTTCAACTGGCAGCCAACGCAAGATGGGTTGCGCAGTCAGACTCTTGCCACGACGAGGGCTGAGAACATAGGGAATCGGTTCATTAAGCCAGGTGAAGTAGTCGCCACGGATGGGGCAGCCTGCTACATCCGGTGGACATTCGGGTTCCGTATTTTGAATTTGCCAGAGTTCGGCCGGGTTAGGGGTTTGAGCCAGGCTGGGTGCAATGACCGTCAGGGTGGTGAGGGCAGCAGCGGTAACGATGACAGACGCAGATTTAAGCATTAGAAGAAACATCCTCAATCGGTAATGTGACAGGTTAGCGTACTCCAATACAGTATTTGTCCAGGGTTTTTAATCCCCCCTGAGAAAAGGTAGGGACTATTCATTGAGGAGAGAAAAAGCAATTTCTTCCATTCAACCCCTTTAATCCCCCCGTCCCCCCTTGGAAACTAATCCTGTAGGGGTTTCAAATCGCTCCCTTGATTTTGCTAGGGTTCAGCGGTTAAGCCCTCAAAAGTGCGTTCGCAAGATCCTTGCTGTGAGGGGATTCTGTAAAAACCCTACAAGGTTAGCCTTGGAAAGGGGGGGAACGCCGTAAACGGCTAGGATGTAAACGAGGTGTGAGTTTTAGCATTTTGCAAGGCTCTCCACCCCCTTACAAAGGGGGTCGGCGCAGCCGGGGGGATAATGCCAGCGTGATGCATGAAGAAATTTTTCTTTTTTAAACGAATAGTCCCTACCCTAGAAAAGGGGGGTGACGCTGCCAGCGGCTGGGATACACGTTGCATTTGGAGCATTTTTTTGGGAATACGCATTAGAGCGGTGGGAAAGGAGTAGTTGCTGAATTTGCAGGTTCAGACCTTAATAAACGCGCCTCGGCTAAAGCCATGCAATGGTCGTGTTCATCGAACTTTTCCACTCCGAATTGTAAGGCGTAATTCCAGTGGGGCAGTGCCTCGGCAAATCGGTCTTGAGCTTCCAGGGTTTGGGCTAGCAAACAATGGGTATGGGGGGCATCGTCCAAAATGTCGAGAGCCGCTCTTAAATGGCGTTCTGCTACCACCCAGCGTTGCTTCCGAAATTGAATCCAGCCTTTGTTTTTGAGACAACTCACCTCAATGCCCTTATATTCAGTTTGATCAAGACAATGATCGCTGAGGGTCAGCATGGCGTAATAGTTGTCCTCACCTGCGAGTAACAGTAGCCGCACGTATTCCGCGATCGCGGGAGGATAGTCCAAATACGCAGCTCTTTTGTAGTAAGAGATCGCAAGGTCTCGTTCTCCTAATTCTTGGTCGTAGGTGTAACCTAGGTTATACAACGGTTGAGGATAATTGGGATCAAGCCAACTGGCCCAGCCAAACAGTCGCCGTGCTCCTGAAAACTGGCGTTCACTTCTCGCCTTGATGCCCAGCGTATTGAGCAACTGAGCCGCCGGACTACGACTCCCAACAAAGGCGGTAATACTGATTAGCAATAGGCTGCACGTCACGAGAACGGGCCGACGCAAGCGCGATCGACTCGTGGTGGTGTTGGGAGGGGGCGCGATCGCGCTCTCCTCACGCGCCAAAGTCTCAGCCCCGAGTTCTGGCTCTGCCCTCGTTAACCGTAAAGGTAAGGCGTAGGGGTTCTGCCAAATCACGGGTAGCCAGGTGGCACAAGGGTAGTCCGTCTCTAGGGCCTGCAAACGCTCCCGTGCTCGATTCGCGGCCACGGGAATCGGCTGACCCGCCACAAAGTCTTGCAAAAAATACTTCAAAAACGCCTGCGCAACTTTATCCGGCACCAGATCCCGCATCACAATCATATGGGGGATTTGAGCATCATCCTGGAGGTTTTGTGCTAACAGTCCTAACCCCAAACAAGAATTAAACAAGGCCAGTTGCAAGCCGCTGCGAACTGCTTTGCGGAGGCCATACCAAATCTCATTAAATTTCAGGAGTTCACCCTGGTCATTGAGTTCAAGAAAGCCTTGACCCGCTGCATCTTGATCCCCATGGCCGGCGAAGACAATCATGTCCCAGGTCTGTTCCCAAAGCTGATCCGTTAACTCATAAAGATGGGGCTGATGGAGAATTTTGACCTCTACCAATTCACTCGGGAGCGCTTCGAGCATCGCCCAATCTGATGCAATATCGATATTCTCACCTGCACCGATAATGCCCAAAATACGGAGGCGCTGGGCTGGAGTCCGCTCTGCGATCGGCTGCTGGGGGTGACGTTGGGCGCGGGGGCTCGTTATATCAATCGAGGCCTTGGCGTAGCGCTGGAACACGTCCCAATCGGGCCATGGCAATTGTTGAAGACTCAGTTCATCGCTTTGCACCAGAAACTGAATCTGTTCGTTCCGGTTCAGTTCAGCAATCAGTTTTTCTCGCAACTCCCGAAATTCAGGCTGTTGAAGCCAGGTATTCAATGTTGTGCTCAAGGCCTGGGCTGAATCACGACAAGCCTGGGGAGTGGGCAGGTTGAAGTTAATATCTTTCATCACAATCGCTCGACCCTGGCGACAATACCGTCGGTAAACGTCTTCCCAATGGTGCTGTATCTGCGAACAGAGGTCAGGGGGCACCGGGAGCGTCGCCAGCAACACACCCGAGGTGCGGTTACGATCGCCCGCCTCAAGAATCTCCAGCTCCACTTGCAGGGTATCCATGCGCAAACTGCCACTGAATTTCAGAAAAACTTGCTTATCAGGGGAATGCGGATTCAGGCCAATCATCATGTCAAACATCACGTGAGCGCTCTGCTCCCATTAGATCACAAAGGGTTCCAAGGCGGTGAAATCTTTGTGCATCACTTTCACATCAAAGCGATCGCCGGGTTTGCCGCTAAACCGAAATTGCAAGCGTTCACTCCCACCGCCCTGGGCTTGGGCCATCAGTTGTTCTGAATGGGGTTCCCAGAGGATCATCTGCACCTCGGGAGGCAGACGATGGTCTGGGTTAATGGGCCAGAGTTCGATGGCAATATCAAGGGTAGTATTGGGATTTTGCTCTACCCAGACGACCAATGCTACGGGTTCGGTACCCGCTGCGAGCGCCAGAATTTTTCCCCGTTCGACGGCTCGGGAGCGCGATCGCGATCGCATAGCACCGACGGGCATCTCTGGTGCTGTTAACACCTGCTCGACCGCCGCCCAGGTTGCAGCGATTTCGCCCTGAAACCAGTCGGTAAGATGGGTGAGGGCGTCTTCTGCCCTCTGTTTCAGGCTTACGGCTGCCGGAAGTTGTTGATAGAGCACTGTTAGATCTTGGAGTTCGCTGAGGGGCAGTTCGACCAAGCGATCGGGTTCAACGGGGCTAAAGCCCAACAGGGTAGCGGTGCTAAACTCCGCATCAAATTGCACCACCACACAACCTGCCTGATCGGTTGCAGGCAGATAACACCTGTCTTCTTCTGCAAGCACCGGCCGACAAGCAAGATGTCCATAGCCCGGAATATGCAGATCGGCCACATCCTGAAGCGTGCGGGCTTGGGGCTGCCAAGTCCGGCTGCCGTTGAGATCGGTGCGAATCCCGAATCCAGTCAGATGTTTATTCACCATCCAGACGGCAAGGGTGTTGCAATAGATCTGCTGACGTTTTCGCGCTGAGCAATGGGGAGCAGCAAAGGCTAAAGCCGTTTTGTGGGCAATGGGAGGAATCCCTAGTTTCAGGGCTGGGAGTGGGGTATCCAGCATGGCAACCTCCGAGTCGTTCAATAGGTTCATGGTTCGAGATAGTCTTTGATGAGTGGATTGAGCTTGTCGAGTCCCCGCCGATAAAACCGATAGATGGTATGGGGCGACACATCCAATTCCGTCGCAATTTCATGCCAACGGTAGCCATCGAGATAGCGCAGTAACAAGCGTTGCAAAGTGATATCGGGTCGGCCTTGGATATGCAGGGTGCTTAAAACGCCACTGGGGTCAGTTTCAACATAGGTGCGAATATCTACTTCGGGTGTGGACTGTGGGGAATCAACCGTCATCGGGTCAGGGGGGAGTGCTTGCAGGTCTTCCAAATTGAGCCAGGGGGCACGGCCACTGCTGGGCCGATAATGGGGAATCACTTCCTGACGAGCTTCATAGAAAAAGCGACGCTTGAAGATAAAGTTCACCCATTGCATCACTTCTTTTTCTGGGCGATATTCGTCAATTCTGCGGTAGATATGCGTATGGAGTCGCTGCTTGGCTTCCTCGTAAATTTGGTCATAGAGGTGGGGGAATTGTTCACGATAAGGATGCCCGAGCCGACCTGACGTTTGGATGGCACGGAGGAGTTGCTCCACCAATATTTGACGTTCTTTGCCCAGCGGATGCTTCTGGGCTTCGAGGGCGAGATCTTTGAGATAGCTATCTAAGTCATCCATAAGTCCGGAGCTGGATTGCCCCCACAGGTTTGCAGGGTCTTCATTTTATGTTCTGGTGCAAAGTCACTTTTTTTGTGCCATTGCGCAAAATTTTTTAGCGTGCTGCATAAAAAGTCACGGTAATATCCAAACAAAGAAGTGAGTCCATCTTTCCCATCTGGCTAAGCCTTATGTCTATATTTCGTCTTGCCCTCTGCTCTGCTGCCCTCATCTCAGTCGCGTCGCTTACCCCGAGTCTTGCTGTTGCCCAGTCGATTGTGCCTGCGGCGGATGGCACGGGTACAATGATCCACCACAACGGCAGCACCTATCACATCCAAGGGGGAACCCAGGCGGGGGCCAATCTCTTTCATTCTTTCCAGCAGTTTGGTTTGAGCAGCGGCGAGATCGCGGATTTCTTCAGCAATCCTGTCATTACCAATATCTTTGGGCGGGTTGTGGGGGGTGATGCTTCGATTATTGATGGTTTGATTCAGGCGAATCCGAATTTGTATCTGATGAATCCGGCGGGGATTGTGTTTGGGGCGAATGCGAGCCTGAATGTGGGGGGTGATTTTTTTGCAACAACAGCGGATCAGATTTGTTTTGAGGGGGGCTGTTTTAATTCGGTGGGCATCAATGAGTACAGTGCGCTGTTGGGCAGTCCGAGTACGTTTGGGTTTTTGCAGAATCAGCCGGGGGGCTTGGTGAATGCGGGGACGTTGGAGGTTTTAAAGGGGAAGTCGCTCCATTTAAGTGGTGGAACAGTGGTGAATTTGGGGCAGATTTTGGCGCCGGGGGGGATGGCGACGGTGGCGGCGATTCCGGGGGAACGGCGGGTGCGGTTGAGTCAGCCCGGAAACCTCTTGAGTTTTGAGGTTACAGAAAATGTATTGACCAACGGGATTAATCCATTAGCGCTGCCGGAGTTACTAGCAGGTACGCCAGATAGTTTAAATGTCAAGGTGATTGATGCACCACTGGGCGATGTTGCTCTAGAGGGTGTTGTTGCCGCAGAGCAGATCGACCTCTATGCTTCAGGGCAAGTAACACCTAGAGATACTGGGTTAGTTCAAGGTAATACGCGGGTGATTCGGCTGAGTGAGTCTGGAGAGAATCCTAATGCAGCAGTGTTTATTGACGCCAGAGCTGATAGTCCAGAGCAGTTGCTCTATGGGGCTGAGGCGGGAACTGTTTCGCAGATTATTGAACGGGAGGAAAACGGGGTTTCAATGATCAGTGAGCAGTTAGCTGGGATCAGTGAGGCGGTGGGGGAGTTGGAATCGGTGGCGATCGTGGCGGAGGGGAATGTGGGGAGTTTTTGGTTGGGGAGTCAGTGGATTCACAGTGACAACGTCGTGGACTATGCGACGCAGTTGCAGACATGGGGTGGGGCGTTCAGTGAAGGGGCAGATTTGCTGCTTTATAGCTGCTTTACGGCGTTGGGGGCAACGGGTGAGGCGTTGGTGAATAGCATTGCAAGTATGACAGGGGCAGATGTGGCGACTTCGGTGGATGTGACGGGGAGTGCGAATTATGGCGGGAATTGGGAGCTAGAGCATCAGGTGGGTAGCATTGAGGCGAGTCAGCCGTTTACTCAAGGGACACTTAGTAATTGGAATGGCAAGTTAAACACCTGGACAGTGACGAATTTAAATGATTCGGGGTCGGAGTCTTTGCGCCAGCGGATTGAGGTGGATGCAATGGATGGGGATATGATCACGTTCTCCGTGACGGGTCAGATTGATGTGGGGGCAGAAATTGGTTGGGCAACAGATAATTTAACGTTGGATGGACCAGGGCAGAATGATTTGGTTTTGGATGGTGGAGGAGCAGGACGGATTTTCAATATCTCTGCGAACAATGCCACGATTAAAAATATAACTGTTCAGAATGGCTCTGCTAGCGGGGGCAGCGGTGGTGGCATTAACCACAGTAGTGCTACAGGACTACTCACACTAAACAACACAAACATATCAGGTAATACTGCGAATATAACAGGGGGAGGATTCCAGGCAAATGGTTTCTTACAATTAAGTGATAGTGTGATTTCTAATAACTCTGCAACCGTAGGAAGTGGTGGATTTTGGGGTAGGCAAAGTACTTATATCAATAACAGTATCATCCAAAATAATCGAAGTAGTTTCGTTGGTGGTATTCGTAACACAGGCAAGATCACTATCACCAATAGTCAGATTTCAAATAATTCTGCCTCTGGTAGTAATGGTGGTCTAGTCAGTGAGCAAGATGTAATTTTAAGTAACAGTATTATATCTGGCAATCAAGCAGGGATTAGTGTTGGAGGAATTCGCTCTTCTGGAGGTCAGATCACTGTCAAAGACTCAATCATTGCCAACAACACAGCCAGTAACTACGGTGGTGGAATTAGTGGCGGTAGTAACGTCACTGTGAGTAATTCAACGATCGCTAATAACCAGGCGGGTACGGATGGTGGTGGTATCCAAAGTAATGGCACAGTGACTGTGATCAACTCAACGATTATTAACAATTTCGCTAATACAGGTGGTGGGGTGTATAGCAAGAATACAATCACCCTAGAGAACACAACACTCAGTGGGAATCAAGCCACCAACTCTCAGAGTAGTGGCATTTATGCAGCCCAGGGAAAAGTCTCAATTGTTAGCGATGGAGATGTGGAACTGAGCGATCCGATTCAAACCAAAGACGAAAATACCTCAATCACGCTATCGGGTAGAAATATTACCTTTTCAATTCCGCTTCAATCTCAAGGAGGTGATATTTTCATCAATGCTTCCCAAAATGTGACTGCCCTGACCGCTGATGCCACCATTTCGAGTGTGGGTACAACGACTGGCGGTAACATTACGATCATTGCAGGTAATGATCTCAATCTGAGGAATATTATTTCAGCTGGGCAAAATGGTGATGCTGGCGATATCAGCATCACCAGCACAGGTGGTATTGCTAACACAATGTTTGGTGGCAGTGCAGGAGCCATTAACGCCAGTAGCAGAAGCAATGGCAATGCCGGCAATGTTGCCATCAAGGCCACAGGCGCGATCGCGGTGGGCAGCATCTTAGCAGAAGGCTGGGAGCAGGCAGGGGGATCTGTGGAGATCACCTCCGATCGGTTCATCCGTCTGACCGATGCGGTAGACGGACGGTTTGCTACCAACGCGAGCATCGCCACAGGCGGTTTGACCGCAGGCGGCACAATCACCATTCGGCATGGGGGTTTAGGTCTAGTGCCCTTCACGGTAGGTGATGCCAGTCTCAATGGCACAGCCGGAGGGTTGAGTACGGGCATTGGCCAGATCTTATTCCTAAACCAATCCTTCTTGTTCAACTTCACCCAAGGTGGACTGGGGATCTTATCTATTGATGAGCCTATCCCGCTTATTTTGCCGACACCTGGCTCAAATCCTCCGGCTTTGACATTCTATGACCAAAGCTCCGCAGAGCTTTTCATTCAACTCATTGGTGCACAACTGGGTGCGGAAACCACCATCGACTACGACAACAATAAATTTGCTTGGGATATTCCAGGCGAGGCGATCGACATCACAGGCAACCTTAACCTACCCGACTTCAACGTTAATATTGCAGCGATTGATGAATATCTCGAAGGCGAATACGAAGATTACCTTGAGCTTGAACTGGAAGAAGATGAAGAGCATGTCACATTGACCAGCATCCGCGAGATGCTAAACGCCATTGAAACTCAAACCCATACGCGACCTGCTCTTATCTATGCTCTCAGCTACCCTGAGAGCCTCGAACTGCTGCTGATTACCCCCCAAGACGACGAGCCAATTATCCGCGAAATTATTCCCGAAGCCCAAGCCTCAGAACTCCGCCGTACGATTAACCGCTTCCGCCGCACCCTCCAACGCGCCAGCGACACCCGCTATCTCGACCCTGCCCAAAAACTCTACACCTGGCTCATCGCCCCCATCCAATCCGAACTCCAAACCTATAATGTCGATACCCTGCTCTTCGCCATGAGCGACGGTCTCCGCGCCCTCCCCCTGGCCGCCCTCCACGACGGCAACCAATTCCTGATCGAGCAATATAGCCTCGGCATAATCCCCAGCGTCAGCCTCACCGACAGCACCTACCAACCCCTCCACGACGCCACTCCCCTGGCAATGGGCGCATCCCAATTCCCCACCCTTAATCCCCTACCCGCCGTCCGCCTTGAACTCAATTCCATCAGCCAAACCTTTGGCGGCATACCCACCTACCTTAACGACCAATTCACCTTTGCCACCCTACAAGACCAAAGCCACACCCTACACCCCGAGATTATCCATCTCGCCACCCACGCCAAATTCCAACCCGGAGCCGTCGAAAACTCCTACATTGAATTCTGGCAACGACCAATTGGCTTTAACAACTTGCGCTCTCTGGGCTGGTACAACGACCCCCAAGTGGAACTCCTCGTTCTCAGCGCTTGTGAAACAGCCCTCGGCGACCCGAATGCTGAACTCGGCTTTGCCGGGTTAGCCGTGCAAACCGGCGTCAAGTCTGCCCTCGCCAGTCTCTGGCAGGTCTCAGATTTAGGTACCTTGGGGCTAATGCAAGGCTTCTACCAAAACCTGCGCGATCCTGATATCACGATCAAAGCTGAAGCCCTGCGCCAAGCCCAGCTTGCCCTGCTTCGAGGCGAAGTCACCCTGGAAAACGGCATGATGGGCAATATTCCCCTTGCTCCCGAACTCGCCCCCTACAGCAACAGCGACTTAACCCATCCCTTCTTCTGGAGTGGCTTCATAATGGTTGGTAGCCCCTGGTAACGCTGGTTATACGATGCTCTCCCTACCATCCCAAGCAGGAATGCATTTAAGCCAAGACCAGATTGAAATCTGTAGTTTTCGAGATCCTGTAGGGGCAATCCCCCTGTGGTTGCCCCAAACCCAGCCGGGGTAGGCACGGGGGCACTACCCCTACAGACTCCAGGTTTCAACTTGGATAGGAGGGTTTTATCCTTACGCATCCAACACACAGGCCTCAACTTGTTCCCGCAGCTTGTCATGGTCAAGATCTTGGCCAATCAGCACTAATTGATTTTGGCGGGGGCGATCGCCCCATTCATCATCTTCAATCGAGAACCGTTTGCCACTGAGATGGAAAATATGGCGGCTGGGGCTTTCTTCAAACCAGAGCACCCCCTTCGCTCGGAAAATATTAGGGGTAAGTTGATTGTCTAGGAAATACTGAAACTTCCGAATCGCTAAGGGTTTATCACTTTGGAAGGAAATGGAGGTGAAACCATCATTTTCAAGGTGATGAGAATGATGATGGTGGTCGTGATGCTCATGGCCATGATGGTCATGGCTATGGTGCCCATGAGTATGACCGTGCTTATGATCGGTATGGGTACAATCTGGATCATCACAGTTCTCAACATCATGGTCATGCCCATGATGGTCGTGGTCATGGTGTTGACCATTCGTTACTTCATCAAAATACTTATCCGACTCAAATAATCCCACACTCAAAATCAGCGGCAAGGCAGCTTGGGATTTTTGAGTGCGAATAATCCGCGCATCGCGTTTCATCTCTCGAACTCGAACTTCAAGGGCATCCACATCCGCTTCATCCACTAAATCGGTCTTATTGAGCAGAAGCACGTCCCCGTACGTAATTTGACTGATCGCCGCCTCACTATTAAATAAATCCAAGCTGAAGTTTTCGCAGTCCACCAGCGTCACAATCGAGTCGAGCCGCGTCATATCCCGCAATTCAGTGCCTAGGAACGTCAGCGCCACTGGTAAGGGGTCAGCTAAACCCGTCGTCTCCACAACAAGATAGTCAACTTTATCGTCCCGTTCTAAAACACGATACACAGCATTGACTAAGTCTTCATTAATCGTGCAGCAAATACAACCGTTGCTCAACTCCACCATATCTTCGTCCGTGGAGATGATCAGCTCATTATCGATGCCGATTTCACCAAACTCGTTGACCAAAACCGCAGTCTTCACTCCCTCTTGGTTACTGAGGATATGGTTGAGCAGGGTGGTTTTGCCACTGCCCAGAAAACCAGTGATGATGGTTACGGGGAGTCCCTGTTTGGGGGCAACCATCCCGACAGTAGGGTTTGGAGAATCGGCCGTTTGCATAATCCTTAAACTCTTAAACGCATTCTTTTCCTTCCATTATTGCTTACAGGTCTAGAGTGATGGGGCACGTTTAAGGAGAAAATAAGTTAATTCAGTTTCAGGGGCTCAGCGATCGCCTGACCCAGCCATCTGGCTGAAACCCACAGGAGAGCCACAACCGCCTATAATGTGGGCTGAGATAAAGCAGATTGTGGGGATAGCCTAGTGTTCCACCTCAGTGGTTACGAATACTTTTTAGGATTTTTGTTGATCGCCAGTTCTGTGCCGATTCTGTCTCTAACCGCCTCGCTCCTATTGCGCCCCCGCACGGGTGGGCCAGAGCGGCGTACAACTTACGAATCTGGGATGGAACCGGTCGGTGGCGCGTGGATTCAGTTCAACATTCGCTACTACATGTTTGCACTGGTGTTTGTGGTCTTTGATGTGGAGACCGTGTTTTTATACCCTTGGGCAGTAGCCTTCAGCCAGCTCGGCTTGCTGGCCTTTGTGGAAGCCCTCATCTTTATTGCAATCCTGGTGGTTGCTCTTGTTTACGCATGGCGCAAAGGCGCATTGGAATGGTCATGAGCTTAGATGCAATCAAACAACAACAACGCGACAAAATTCTGAATCCGGTTGGGAACAATACCGTCACTCAGGAACTTTCAGAGAATGTTATTCTGACCACTGTTGATGATATTTACAATTGGGCACGGCTCTCCAGTTTGTGGCCGCTCCTGTACGGCACAGCCTGCTGCTTTATCGAATTGGCGGCGATGATTGGTTCTCGGTTTGACTTTGACCGTTTCGGTCTGGTGCCACGTTCGAGTCCCCGTCAGGCAGATTTGATCATCACGGCTGGAACCGTCACGATGAAAATGGCCCCCGCCTTGGTGCGGCTCTATGAGCAAATGCCAGAACCCAAGTACGTGATTGCAATGGGTGCTTGTACGATCACCGGTGGCATGTTTAGTATGGATTCTCCTAGTGCCGTGCGAGGTGTGGATAAGCTAATTCCGGTGGATGTCTATATTCCCGGCTGTCCGCCACGCCCCGAAGCGATTATGGACGCGATTGTTAAACTGCGCAAAAAGGTAGCCAATGAGTCCATCCAAGAGCGGGGTTTGCGCCAGGAGCAAGTGCATCGTTATTACAGTACCCGCCACAATATGAAGGCGGTTGACCCCATTCTGACCGGTAAATATATCCAGTCCGAAACCCGTCAGGCTCCTGGTTTGGGGCAGGCTGCGGGAATGCCGGTTGCTCCTGCTGTCGAAACCGTAAAAGAGGAGGCTTAAGATCATGGCTGAAGAAACCAAAGAGACAAAGGGTCAAGAACCTGAAGAAACCGGCGCGATCGTTGAAGCGGGCCCTATTTCTAGTTGGCTGACCAGCAATGGCTTTGGCCATGAGCTTCTAGAGCGTGATCATCTCAATGTGGAGTTGATTCGGGTTGAGCCACAATTTCTAA
Source organism: Spirulina sp. SIO3F2 (assembly GCA_010672165.1). Lineage (GTDB taxonomy): Bacteria > Cyanobacteriota > Cyanobacteriia > Cyanobacteriales > Spirulinaceae > SIO3F2. Next base: position 25,276 of record JAAHHN010000022.1, read on the forward strand.
TTCCGATCGCGACAGCTCTCTATGCCTATGGTTTTAACTATCTACAATGTCAGGGCGGTTATGACCTTGGGCCCGGTAAAGAATTGGTGAGTTTTTATCACCTAATTAAGTTGGGGGATAACAGCGATCGCCCAGAAGAGGTTCGCATTAAGGTACATGTGCCCCGTGATGAACCAAAAATCCCCTCAGTCTATTGGATTTGGAAGGGGGCAGATTGGCAAGAACGCGAAACCTACGATATGTACGGCATTGTGTTTGATGGGCATCCTAACCTCAAGCGTATTTTGATGCCAGAAGATTGGCAGGGTTGGCCGCTGCGGAAGGATTATATTTCGCCAGACTTCTATGAGCTACAGGATGCCTACTAAAGGCTGGGCTGTATGTGAATTAGTTAAGAGCTTAAAGTCCAAGTGGCGATAGCCCTAGCTAACACTCTCGAACAAAGAAAATCCCACTTTGGCTTAAGCACCAAAGTGGGATTGTAAATGGATGTGATGCAAGAGAGTAAGTTGGCTCGCAGAAGGAACAATTTAAGCAAATTGAGCGGCTTCTTGTTGTAGCAATGAGACTAAAGCTTGATCGCCGCGCTCACAAGCTGCTTTTAGGCGACGAGTCAGAGTCTGTCGGATATTGCGACTATGAAGTTGGGCCAGGGGATCAATCGCAATCGCAGGCTGAGGCAGGGTACATTGATGGGCCAAGGTAGCTATTTTGACAGCTACGTCCCCTTGAGCTTCAACGATTGGACATTGTTGGGGCGATCGCCCTATAGCACCCAAGGCAGCAGGCATAGGTGTATGTGGGGTCAGACGTACAGAACCTTGTGCTGTATTTGAGTAGCCTAATAATTCTCGCTCACTAACTTCGAGAGATAAGCGAGTCCGACGTTGATATGTGCCGTGGTATTGATGGGGCTTTTGTTTTAGCATTTTGATCACATCCTAAACAGTCAAGCGGATTTGCAGTGGAGAAGGTTCTCCAACCTATTAGACCGAATGACCTCCCCAGATATTGAGGAGGTTGTGCAGCGAGATTTTCAGCGGTTGGGTTGATATCAATTAAGCAGCAGCTAGTGGGTGTAGTGAACGCCACGGTAGGTTAGCTTATGGGCATCCTGCTTGCGGGATTGCTGTTTGTGGTGATGAACGCGCCAGGGCAAACCCCGATAATGTCCACCAATCTCACCTTGAGTGGTTTCTACATTGTCGTGATGGGGTTCGTAGCTGCGGCCGCGGTAGGACAATTTCATAATTCACCTTCCTTGCAATGGGGCGTTGTCTTTCTGTATCCAATGTAACATTTTTTTCTTGAATGGTATCTATTGCTACAAAACTTCATGCAATTTCGGCAAAGGCACTTGACGTATTGGAATGCTATTGCATACGATCGATCGTGCGATATTGAATGGCCTCAGCAATATGATTGGATTGAATTGTTTCGCTGGCGGCCAAATCCGCAATCGTCCGAGAGACTTTGAGGATGCGATCCATCGCCCGTGCGGATAAGCCCAGCTTGCGGATCGCGCCTTCGAGCAACTTGCGACTGGTCTCATCCAGGGGGCAAAATTGCCGCAGATGCCGACTTTGCATCTCGGCGTTACATTCCAAGCCCGGTTCTTGGGTAAAGCGCTGTTGTGCCCATTGTCGTGCAGTCTCCACCCGTTGCCGCACAGTTGAGGAATTTTCCCCTGTGGGTTGATTCGTCATTTCTTCGGGTTTAAGGCGATTGACCGCCACTTGCAAATCAATGCGATCCATCAAGGGGCCAGACAGTCGCGCCCAATAACTTTCTCGCTGGCGAGGAGATGCTCGACACACAATACAATATATATACTCTATTGTATGTCAAGATCTACTATGACATACAATGGAAGAATTATAGCTACGCTCAATGTAGCAAGTAAGCACCTGCAAACTGATTACTCTACCAAGCAATCTTGCAGAGACTTAAACCATTGCAAGTGCTTCACGATGAGCGGTTTCTATAATTTTGCTTCCAGTGCCAAACCAGGTCTGGTTGAGGCGATTCCGAGCCGCCTCAATCTCATCTTTCCCACTCCCCCGTTGGTGAGTTACAAACTCAGTCACGGCTTGGTAGCCAGCCCAGACAGTGCCCTGCACACCCTTGATGTCCATGCCAACACCAGATTCAAAGTTTTCCTCAAGCTGCTCATAATTACGCCATTGAGTAACAGAGCGCTCATTTTTCGTCCCAGCACCTAGATCGGGGGCAAAGATATTGGTGAGATATTGCCGGAATAATTCGGTGTTCATTGGTGTTTTGGCCATCGTTCGGTATTGCTCCAGAGTTAGATCAAACTGACGGCGGCTTATATTGATTGCATCTCGAGCAATATTGAGGTTGCTGTGGATATTTTTGGTATGCCGAAGACGTACCATCTTTTTCGTTAGGGCAACATCATCACCTTGGGCGAATTTTGCATATCCTCCCTTGCGCTTACGGTCTGAAATCGCCCAGTTCAAGGTGTTAGCGCAGACAACCCGGATGCTGGAAAACATAATTCCCAGGCTTAGGCTGCCATCGTGGGCGTTGTAGAGTACGAGGTACTGCTCTACTTCATCACCCGGTAGAACTTCACCAATACCATCTTTAACTTTGGCAGTGATCGCAATGCGTTTGCCTTCCCGAAGACTCACTGCTGCATCGATCGTGACATCCCCGTCTTGAATAATCGGGTCGAAAAAGTTGAACGCCTCAGCATTCTGTACAGGTGTCCAGGTTTTGGGGCATACGTGCAAAACTGTTCCGTTATCGGAACGTTTAAGGACTTTCCAATCTTCCAGAGTTTCGAGTGCTTCTGCATCACTGCAAGTGAGAAGAGGTTGCTCAAGAACTTGCCAGTTCATTCCTGCCGCTGTGATTGCTTCAGCAGTAGTCCTGGGTGCAGCGTCTAATACATTTCCCAAGCCATGCCAAGCCTTCTGAGTAGTGAACATTCCAGAATCAAATTCATGTGACATTGCGATAGCTCCTTAGCTTCTTTTCGTTAAGCGACAACAAACAGCCACGGGTCAGCAGTTCAACAAGCTTGTTGAACTGATTAACTCAGGCATTAGGCAATCTGCCTTATGGTTGCAACTCATGACGCTGCGCTAGTCCATGCCTCGGAGGCTGAAGATCGGATTGGTGCGACAGCGACTCTGTGTGCAGCGTGGCGAATGTTGTTCAGTCACTCATAACAATAACACAAAATAAAATAAATATATTTTATTGTCTGGTTTTTAAATTAGATTTATGGGCAATTGGGCTAAAATCGGGATAGCCTTTCGCTTTCACCTAGCTGCATGATTCAAGACCTCATCACCCAATCATCTAGTGATTCTCTTGAGCTTCATTACGTGTTGCTCACAGAGCTGGCCGATCGCTTTTTGGAAGGCAACCCCAAGCTGCACGATATTGGGAAGATTACTGAAAGTACTGATCGCCACGGATTCCGTGATCCAATGGCGATCGATAAGACTCTGAATGATGGCGAGGGTGGGATCGTTGAGGGCAATGGCCGCCTTGAGATGCTTCTCCAAATCTACGAATCCGGGCATCCTACTCCTCGTGGAGTGAAGGTCACGGAGAGTGGTGAATGGGCTGTGCCGGTTCTGTTTGGTGTAAATGCCGCAACAGAGTCCGACGCGATCGCCTACGCCATTGATCACAACAACACAGGGATGTTCGGCGGGGATTTCACCGCTTTGGATATGTCTCGGCTCTACGATCCAAAAGCTTACACAGAAATACTGGAGAAATTGGCCGAAGCTGAAGCACTACCTACTGCAGTTGATGGGGATGATTTAGATCTTCTCCTAGAGCAGCTAGGTGCGAATAGTGGGTTCTTAAACGTAGGCACTGGCATGAGCAGTAGCGCTCTGGACGATGACGATGATGCTGGTGATGATATCCCTGATAGTCCGGTGCGGATGGTGCAGCTATTCCTAAACAAGGACAACCACCCCAACTTTATGGGTTGGATCAATGACCTCAACGATGTCTATGGCACCACGACATTGACCGATTGTGTATTGAGAGCAGTAGAAGATGCCTGGAAAGCCAGTGAAGTCAATTCAGATTGAAACGTGTTTACCGGATGCTAAGGTAGACCAGCTTAAGGGGCTGCGTCTAAATGAGTCCCACTATGATTTATTACTAGGCAGCGAATCTATCCGGGTATTGAAGTCGGATGGTAGTCTATTGCTGCACTTATGCAAGAACACAATCCCCTATCCGGTTGCAAATGAAGCATTGCCATTTATCCTCAAGGCTAAAGAGCCGATTACAAACCGGGGGACAGCCGCAGGGGTGCAAGGGGGAAGCGCAGCTTACCAACAGGGTACTGTGCTTGGCCACAAAACAGCGACGCATCGTATCCCAGACAAGCTGGCAAAAGCACTGGGTTCTAGTGCAACTGTTGGATACTTCGATCGCTATGCAAGATTCCCCTTCTGTCGTGTCTGTCGTTACACCGAACAAGATAAAAAGGGATGGCAGAAATTTGTCAAGGTCTGCAATGTTGTTGATGCACAGTTTAGGCAATGTGCGCCTGGCCATTACAGAAGGCAAAAGGCTTTAGCAGAAGCGACCGAACCCGCCTGGGTAATCGGGAAAACTGCCTTCACAACTGTGACTATTAACAATAATTTTGCAACCGCTTGTCATAAAGATGCAGGCGATTTTGCCTCTGGGTTTGGTTGCCTGGCGTATCTTTCCACAGGGCAGGTGAAAGGTGGTGTTTTGGTGCTACCGAAATATCGTGTTGCAGTCGCTCTAAATTCACTGGATGTGCTGCTCTTTGATGTTCATGAGTGGCATGGAAATACGGAAATCACTGGGAATAAGAAGCGTAGCGATCGAATCACTCTGGTGTTTTATTACCGCGAGAACATGATTCGTTGTGGCTCTCCTGAATATGAGCTTGAACGCAGTAAACGATGTCGTGATATCGGCAAGCTATATGATTCTCCAGAAATCGAAAAAGGTAATTCAATTATTGAGCAGTGCAAATGTCTATGACTAATCAAATTTTTGTGCCCAGTAAACAACGTCCTGGTGAAACAGCCCTGTTATCTCAGCTGAAATCATCTTCATTAGATTGGGTTTATGTTGTGGAGCCTCAGGAAGAAGAGATGTACCGGAGCTACACCGATCGGGTTCTTGTGTTGCCAGAGAATGAGCAAGGCATCGCCTATGTTCGCCAATGGATTTTAGATTATTGTCGTGCTCAAAACATTTCGTGGTATTGGATGCTAGATGACGATATCAGCCGCTTTTATAAAGCAGTTCGAGGTAAGAATCTAGCAGTTTCAATTACGGAAGCTTTAGAGGGCGCAGAGAAGCTGATATCAAAGCACTGCGATCTCATTGGTCAAGCTGCATTGGAATATCAACAGTTTGCCTGGTCTGCTAAAAAATCGATTCGCTGGAATTCTTATTGTGATGTTTGCGTGCTCATCAATAGTGCTGTGATTGCTCGCTACCGTAAGGAGGTTGAACTCAAGGAGGATCGTGATTTTACTCTACAGATTCAGTCTTCAGGGCTGCTGACCGCAACTGTGACACGCTACAGCTTTGCCGCTCCTGCTAATGGCTCAAACCCTGGGGGGTTGCAAGCCGTTTATCAAACCAAGGGTAAAGAACGAGCTTCTATACGGAAAATGTGTGAGCTCTGGCCCGGTGTTTGTACCCCTCAAACAAAGAGTGGCGGGCGTTATGACATTAAAATTAACTGGAAGGTGTTTCGTCCATAAAACAAGGGTTGCAGCGATTTAATTGACCACTTCAGTTAGATAACTAACCATAATTAACCATCGCCAGATCACTGCCAACTACAAAAATACTACAAGCTGTTGCTTGGTCACTAGAAAGAGAGAGTGACAGGGAAATTGCACGACGGCTTAAGGTGAGTCATGTCACAGTTGCCAATTGGCGTGAAACCCCGATTTGGAAAAATGAAGAGAAGCGGCTTAGAAAGCAAATTGAGGCAGATCAGGTTGCTAGGCAAAAAGCCGAGTCGCGGGCCAAGGCGATCGCGCTCAAGGAGTATGAAGCCGAAACTCAGCAAAGCTTTAAGCGTCAGCTGATGCAAGCTAGGGATGAACTTAAGAAAAACGCCGATAGTCAGATGCAGACTTCCACGGCAATGACAGCGATCGCACGGCAAGCTATTGCACAGCTAGGCTTGCAGCATTCCCAGGAGGTGATCAAGGTGTGTGACGAAGGTATTAACGCAGCACGATTTGCTAGAGAGGGGTCAATCATCGCCAAGAATGCGATGGAAATTTACCAGCGGGTGTACGCCATAGAAGAGATTCTGGAGGCTCTACAAAATGCCCAAACGTAATGCGTTTGCTCAGGTTGGGTATGCGAGACAACTTTTGGGCACCAAAGATACTGGCCCACGCCAGATTGCGAATGTCTCTGAGTTGCGATCGCAGATTCAGTTCAATCCTGGTGCCCAAGCGCGTTTGTTCACTGATTTCTTGCCGTTCAACTCAGTGGAACGGCGATCGCCCCAATCAGTAATCTGGTATCGCGGAGGGATTGATTCAGGTAAATCCTGGGCAGGTTCTGCCTTTGCCTGCTCTCGCTCACTTCAAGATCCTGAATCACGAGGGTTAATTTCAGCGAACAGTTACGGTCAGCTCAAGACCTCAACGCTGGTTGTCTTGGCTGAGTTTTGTGAGAAATATGGTGTGCCCTTGTGGCCCAGGGGGGACACGCCAGAAGAAACGGCTCGCATGATCGCAAACCGTGAGATGTGCAAGATTGGTAATGCAGTTTGCTTTGCAATGTCGGCTGAAAAGTTTGCAGGCCGAACCCAGTCTTCTCAAGAAGTAGGCCGTGGTACAAAATTTCGATGGATGTGGCTGGATGAGTATGCCTACGCCCCAGAAGGCACATTGGAGACCCTGATTGGTCGCTTGGGGCGTGGTGAAGGTTGTGTGGAACCCACAGCTCTGATAACCAGTTCCATCAACAAAAACAACCCATATAACTGGGCTTATCGCTTATTCGATGACCCCGATCGCCCTGACTCCTATAAGAAAGTCTATTTATCGATTGCAGGCTCGTCTCTTGAAAACCTACATATAGAAGAGGGTTATCTGGAACGGCTCAAGGGAGCTTATACGGAGGAGTTATATCGCATTGAAGTAATGGCGGAGTACGTAGCGCTCACCAAAGGTCGAATCTTTAAATACTTCAGCCGGGATCGCCACTGCATTGCGGCCGAGCCTTGCCCTGACCATCCACTGCATTTCAGTTATGACTTCAATCATTCCCCAGCTTGCGCGATCGCTGGACAGTTCATAGATGGGGAGTTGTGGCTTCTTCGGGAATGGCATCTCACAGATAGCAATACCTTTGAATCCTCAGCAGCGACTGTGAACTGGCTCAAGGCTGTGGGGACACGTTTCCCTGTATCAATTCATGGTGATGCCAGTGGTAACCAAAAGACCTCCAATAGTGAAGTCACGAATTGGGATATCGTTTTTGACGCCTTCAACTGTGAAGATTTCTTAACCATTCAGGAGTTTGGGGAGTCCAACCCCGGAGTGCAAAATTCGATCAATTCCTGCAACACTGCACTGCGCAGAAACCAGATCGCCATTCATCCGAGCTGCAAGGAGTTACTGGCAGACTTAGGGGTACTAAGGTTTGACCCGCACGGCAATATCGACAAGCGAGATCCGAAACGATCGCATTTAGGGGACTGCTTCCGATATTTGGTTCAAGATTTGCTGCCCTTGGAAATTGAGCATCCAAAAAAAAGTCACTCATCCCAGCAGATGCCCACTGGAGTTTGCTAATAAATTTACTTTATAATTAAATATTATTATGTTGCCTTTGGTTAGCCAGCTCACTGCCGCCCACCCCCTGCACAAGCGTGACGCCCAACATTGGGGCTTGTTATCGCGCTTAGTTGATGGTGGACGTTCGGTGACAATAAAAGATAAGCAAGGGCTACTCAGGCATCCCGACAACCGCCCGGAACCCCTAAAAGAAAAACGGGCTGAAGTTGCTCATCATTCACCATTATTGAGTTCTTTGGTGACGCTGGTGGGATCACACATCACCCACACGCCTGCAACCTACAAGCCCTATAGGTTAGGAACAACCACAGTCACAGGGGATGAGTTTTGGTCCAAATTCCAGAACTCTGCTGCCCATGATCCAGACTCTGATTTTCCCTCCTTTCATGGGCAACTCTCACAGGCTTTGCTCTACGCCTTGGCGGAGGGGGTGACTTACTTGCAGGTGGATACTCCTCGCACGCCCGAAACCAAAAGTCGTCAGGAGCAAAACGCAATGGCGGGAGATGAACCATTTTTGGTACTCCGCCACCGCCAAGAGGTAATTGACTGGCAAAGCGATCGCGAAGGATTTACCTTCGCGAAAATTTGCACCCAAGAATCAATACGAGACGACTGGAAAAGTCACCCCACCCCAGCCTATCGCTACCAGATCTACACACGTAAACCTGACGGTGTAATTACGTCTCAAAGCTGGCGAATCCTCCCCAAAAATAAAGAGGTTAGGCGGTTTATTCCTAGGCAAGATGACAAGGTTGTGGCTATTGGCCCCAGCGAAGAATTTGAAATTTTTCATGCTTTGTCTGGGCAAAAAAGACATTTTAAGTTCCCTCTAGTAAAACTCGCTATCCCACAGCTATTACAACTTGGTCCACAATTATTTGACACCTATCGCCAATACTTTACTCAGACTGCTGCAATCAATTATGCAAGTCTATCCAGCCTTTGGCATCAATTGGTTTTTACAGGAGTGACCCGAAAGACCGATATCGCCAAAGCGATTGGACGGGGGGCAGGTGAAGGGTTTTATTGGGAGCTACCAGAAGGAGTAGATGTACGGTGGTTGGAGACAGAAACCAAGAACCTCGACTTTGCCTTGAGATACGCTGAAGCCTTAAGAGAAAGTCTCTTTGAAAGAGTTTCTCAGATCGCGGTTAGCGCAGCAATGTCTCCAACCTCACTTGCTCGTAGTGGTAAGTCCAAGGAAGAGGATCGCCTGAGGATGGAGAAGCTACTTAGAGTGTATGGCGGCATCATTAGGAACTCCTCAAAAAAAGTTTTGGATTGTGCCGCGATCGCCCGTGGAGAGTTACTAGATTGGCAAGTTCATGGCTTTGATAAATTTGATTCTCAAGGTCTTTTAGATGACCTTGAGGAATACCAGGCTGCTGAACCAGTAATCAATAGCCCAACCTTCACGTTTGAGGGGAGAAAAGCTATTGCAGCTTCCGCAATAACAGCGCTGGGCTTACCTCCCCAGATCGTGGCGGAAGTTTCAAGAGAGATCGAGCAAGATCGCAATAACCAACAAGCAAACTAATACCGACACTGACTATGGCCACAGATTCAAACCCCTCGCAAAATTCACCCTCCTCTGATCAGCCCACCACAACCTCTGAACCTAGCTCATCTAATTCATCAGAACTAAGCATGGATAATATCCAGACACTGATAGATGGTGTCCGACAAGACTTTGCAACACAATTTCAGGAATTGGGTCAAGCAACGTTTCAGCAGATTCAGGAAATGCGAACGGAATTACGAGGTTTAACCCCAGTAGCGCCCCCAGAACCCGTTTCTCCAGCGGCCCCGCCGCCCTCTACTCCAAGCACAGATGGAGTTGAGCCGACAGAAGGAGGCGTGGAGCTTCAAGGGAGCTCCACGCAAGTAGCAGCCTTGGAACAAAGGCTTGCTGATATGGAACAACGCTGGCAGGATTCGCAAGCAGAAAATGAACGATTGATGGCTGTTCAAAATTTTACGCAGATTGCTAGTGATCGCTGCATTGATCCCAGTGCGTTATTAGTGATCGCTGAGGCTCGTAATCTTGTGAAACTTCAAGAGGATGAATATCGAGTTTTAACTGGCAAGAATAAGACTACTGGACAAGCAATTTACACATCAACAAAAGAAGGTTTGGACACTCTATTACAGACCTTTCCTTATCTAGAAAATCCTCGCCCTGGGAATGGGACTGGCGCAGCCCCTACTCAGCCTAACCCTACTCGAAAAGGCTACGATACTGGTGCAGATATCATGGTTGCGGTTATGAACGAAAAGGATGACTCAATGAATGTTTGGCAGGATGTAAGTAATCAATAGCCATTTTCAAACATCCAGATAAGACCTTGAGCAACAAAAATAAAGCGAATGGAATCCACACTTGAACGTCTATACACTCTTGCTTCCTATACCTTAAAACAGCTTTGGGGAACTGGGAGCTACTCGAAAACGACTGCAACTTCCTTAGAGCTAGATCCTAGTAGGGTCTACGATGAATATAATGAGGCGACAATCTTACGTCCTAAAAAAAGAGGAGCAGCACAAGATATTGATCCCAGGTCAGGAGATGAGATTCAACTTAATGAAAGTAATGTTGTTGCGGTCAAGGTTGAGCTTAATCATCTTTTCTCCGATGGTTTTCCACGTTACTTAATGGATGCCCCAAGACAACAAACGACACTGGTTAGATATGGTATTCAAGGCACAGGAAATACTATCGGAAGCTCATTTGAGCGAATGTTTTATGACGAATGTTTTCGTGATTACAGCCAGGTATCTCCCGTGGGAACCGTGCAATATGCAAAAGGTGCCCCTTTGCAGCTAGCGTTTAAAGAGCAGCTCAATGGTGTCTTGGCACCGTTTGCACCTGATCATTTAGTTCACGCTAATTCGATTCTAGGGGCTGCTGATGTGCCAACCATGGATCGCTTTGCCCTGGTTTCTGCTTTCTCGGCGGGTGACTGGGCACTGGCTGCGCCCACCGCTGAAGGACAGTCTGGGGCCAATGTTGGTGGAAGTCTGGTGGTTGCTCAAGGACTTCAACAAGGACAGTTTATTCCTCGATCTGGATTTCGGTTTGGGCCATCAAACACCATCAATGGACAAGAGCCGGTTAATGGTGGCGTTTCGGAGGCTATAACCGCGATCGCGGCTGACACCTCTGTGTTCTTTGACGGGGATGAGGCAGTCCCAACTCTCTTGGGTGCAGTGCAGTTCACAATGGCAGCATTGAATCCGAATTTAGCAGTTGGGCAAATCGCCCGACTTGGGCCTGATAATGCGCCAGCAACTGCTTATGGTGTGATTTTGCGGCTAGATAGCGGTAGCAATAGTGTTTATCTGGTTCCATACAACCACAAAGGACAGAAGCTGGTAGCAGCAAAGTTGACATTGGCCGACCGCTTTAGTGTGCCCTCAATCCCCTATGTTAATACGGTTCACCAGCGGGAGTTTTTACAGTTCGCCTCTCGTCCCCTTACTCCGCCTGCACCTGGTTCAGGTGGGATTATGGCCAGTCAAGTGCTGCCTGATTACGGAGTCACGGTCAACTTTGCAATTGGGGGCTATATTGCGACAAAACTCCAACAACCTTATGTGGCGACTTTGCTTTGTGGTTGCCAACCGAGTGATCATCGCCAAGCAGCACTTCTACTCAGCGCCTAGGAGAAACTATGTCTTTTGTTCGACTTTACCGTCAAAACCAGCCTTGCATGGTTCCCAAATCTTTGGAGAAAGCCCGGCTCAAAGAAGGGTACACCACCACTCCTATTCGCCTTCACCGCGGACAATCTTCTGCACCAGGGGTCACAGACACATCAAGCAACCAAGCCTCCCAATCCTCAGAAAATCCCTTGGTTGAGCTGATCAACCTCAATACCTGCACAATCAATGACCTCACAAACCTGAAGGGAATTGGTGTTGCGACTGCGAATGAAATTATCGACGGTCGGCCCCATAGCTCCTTGAAGCCATTTCTGCAAGATCCACGATTAGCTCCTCATTTAGAAATGTTTGAGGTGTAATGGAAGTCTTTACTGACCGCGATCGCCAGCGCCTTCAGGTCGCTCTAGACCTGGATATTTCTGAGCTGCGGAAAGACTCCGACCTCTGGGGGCGGCTAGAGCGGTTAGAGTGCTTTGATGCGGAGCAGGGCACACAAGTGACAGTGCGGATTCAAGGCTATCTGGATGAATTGGATGAATTGGATACAGTGATCGCGGCTTCCGGTCTTGACGGTTCTGGGGCTGCCATTACTGTTTCTCGAAGAATTGACGAATTCCGTGAAAGCTATAGCTATGAGCGATCGCAGGCAGCGGGATATGAAGAGCGGCGTGATACTCTGATTTACCGAATTCAGCGCGATCTTGGCTATTTACGGGCAGGCGATGGGCAGATTCCATTGATGTGATTATGCTTAAAGCTAACCCTCTGAAACACACATACGCTGGGCAGACCCTGGAACTCTTGAGCCTCGAAGAAAATGATTTCAGGGACTGATAAGAAAAGCCTTCTCCCTAAAGAGAAACGCGATGTGCAACTTTAAAATTCAGGAGATAAAATCCTCTGCAAGCCTTATGTGACAAGCATCATAGCGAACCCAATATTGAGTAATGTTGAGCCAATTTAGCCCAAAAGCAAGAAACTCAGTCCAATTTTCGATTTGTGATGACGGGCTTTTGGCGAGAGAAGTGCCTCAAACCCTTGTAAAACCGTTCGATTTTAGTTGCACATCGCGTAGAGAAGGCTTTGTTTTTTAGGGTTATTTCGAAGCTAGGCGTTAGCAATATCCTGCTCAAGCTCTTCAAGGTTGTTGACCCCGTGGACTGGACACTCTGCCAACTCGTGAGAGGCATAAATGAGGTTGATGGACTGGCGCATAATCGCTTGTGCCTCATGCAGTGCCTTGGCCGGGTGTGGGTCAAAGGCAGAGCCTGGGGCAAGGCGTTCTAACGATCGCTGGAACGCATAGACAATGAGCTGTTTAACCTCAGTGGACTCCTGAAACTCCCCAAGCATACGGTCAATACGTGTTTGGGAGAATTCGAGCTTCCTTTCTACCTCATTGAGTAACTCGGCTATATCTTGAAATAGCCCATCAGCAAGTTGTTGCTCTTGGTGAATAGTTTCATGGGTTGTCTCGGTCAACGCGAGAGGTTGGAACTGCTGCGCAAGGTTCAGCAAGCTGTAAACCGTTGGGATATGACGGATGTCAACATCCATCTGAGCTATATCATCACTCAAAATCGGCGAGGTTCCTGGAACAGGGCCACCTGGGCAGAAGGTCGCGGCGTCAGGCTCATAGGTGTCAAGAGTTCCCTCTGCCTGACATGGTAGTTTTGTGTCTTGCATGATAGTTTCTCTGTTTTTTCAGTGTTTGTTCGATCGCTGGTGACTTTACTGTTGAAGCGCCTTCTGGGCCTCACGAATCTTTTCTGGTGGTGCTGCGGCAGCCGCTTTCATTAACGATTCCTTGGCCGCAGTCTCCTGGCGATTTTTAGCGCGGCTGATCGCATTGGTCAGCATAGAGGTAATATGTTCTAGCTCTGTCTTGGCAGCAGGATCTGCAATGGCGATTTGAGCCAGTTCTTGCAACTGGTTGGTTGCTTCTTGAGCCAGGGATGGCTGCTGAGGTGAGGATGTCCCTTGTGATTTTGATGGTGTTGACTCTGACATAACTAATTTAAAAAATAAATTATAAAATAATTTTATGCCATGATTGAGCTTATAACCCTTGAGCTACTTCTTGATCCGCTAAGTGCATCAGATAAAGCCGCGCTTGAAAATCAGCCACTCATTCTGGGCACTGGAGTAGACCAGCGGATGATGCTCACCTGCCATCCCAGCTATCTCACCGTGGAGCAGAAACCGCCACCAGAAATTAGCCGCCACAGCGACGGCTCTGCATTTGTCCCAATTTCTGCCCCACGCCCACTCACCTGGAAAATAACCGCTGGAGGAGCACACGGCGCGATCGTAACGACGGTTTTTGAATTGATGTGGACTGCACTTCAATCAGCAACAGCGACTGGCGGAGCGGGTACTACGAGGCTTTGGGATTACTCTCGTCCTAACCCTCCAGTGGCATACACCGAATTCAATGTGGCCCTCCTGATGGATTTTGAATATCCCCAGGATGGAATGCATGGTGATGCTTTGCGGTATATCCAGGGGCCAACACTGGCACTCAGGGAGGTGTGATGCTCAACTGGTCGCAGAAGATCAAATTGCTCCGGCGATTGCCTGGACTCAACCAAAGCCAGTTTGCCAATGTTTGTGACCTAACCCAGGCAGCAATTTCCCAGTTTGAATCAGGTCAGCGATCGCCTGGCCGCAAGTCAGTCCTGAAAATAGCCATAGCCTGTGAAATCTCTGCGGAGGTTTTGATGCGGAACTATGCAACCTCAAAAGATATGGCCCTGGCAATTTTGACTTATCGCTTGCGGCGATCGCCTATTGAAACAGTGAGAGCGCTAGAAAACTTCGTGAGCATCCGTTACCCACAATAGCCATGGCCATCCCCACACGAATAGAATTCCCCCTCGATGCCATCATTACCGAGCCCGCGATCGCGCCCATGATTACAGCCAACCTCACCAAAGGGTTATTCCATGGCAACAACCTAGCACTGCCCCAATCTTCTTGGTACGTACCCGACCCCATCGCTACAGAGACCCTGATAGAAGTGGGTGCGGCCGCTACAAATGTGTCTTATGGCGATCGCTTTTATGCTTTCAGCGCTAAGGCTGAACCCAATCGAGCAGCAGAAATTGAGCTAATTCTGAAGGCTTTGATTGCCAACAACCCCACAGTGACGGTGTGGGACTACTGTTGCCTGGGTGGTGGGGGAACATTGGTGACCGATGGTGATGAGCGGCAATACAAGCTGCGTACTGGGCGGTTGACCCTAGAGCCACCGCAGAGTCCTGGCATCGGAGCCACTGGACGGGTTGTTTATACGGAACCGATGGAGTTTAGATTCGAGCCGTTTTAATCGGCGATCGCACTGCATCATCCTTTCAATACATGCCCATTTCTTGCCCGAGCTGCACCAACTCATCCAGAGCCTTTGCCTGAAAGCTCTGCTTCTTCCGAATAGAAACTATCGATTCCCATTCAGACTCCCATTGCTGTATCAGTTCCTCCGGTACAGCTTTTGTTGATCGCGCAACTTCCCCTGATGAGTGAGCAAACTCTTCACAATGAATTGTATGCACTACGTACCCGCGCATTTTGGCGAGGGCGAATATTGGTAAGAAATGCTCTCCTAGATGAAATACATTGTGCAAGATAATGACTTGAATCCCCTCCAGGACAAGTTCTCTTAGTCTTCGCCAAAACCATTCGTGAGCAGCCGGAACAGCGATTCTGGGGTTAAGGCGGCCATCCGAAAGATATCGCTCGGGATAGTCATCACTGGATAGCATGATTCCTCCTGCGCTGGCCTTTATGGTTTCGGCGAGGCTAGTTTTCCCAGAGCCAGGCAAACCCCGAAGTACATAAATAATTTTGTGCATTTCAGGAATACTCCTTGATGAAAGCATTTATATGTAGATAGGGGATATTGGCCGCTGACGCAGCTTGCTCATCTTCTGGGCGATCACCCACGTAGAGCAGGTCGTTTCTATACCAGGATTGGATGAGCTTGAGCATTCCTGGCCCTGGCTTGCGATAGCTGTCCCCATCATAAATTTTGATTTGAGGGGAAAAGTCAGCATCCGGGGCTGATTTCAGAACATAGCAAAGTTTGCCAGCGTAATCCGGGCAAAAGCAGGCTGCATCTAGCTCGGGATATAGCTGGAATAAGAACTCAAATTCCATGATGGCCGAGCCAATCGATTTGTAGGAGGCTGCCACACCGCCCTGATTCGAGGCGCAAAGCAGTAGCTCAGGCCCGAAGTTAACGATCGCCTGTTGCATTCCCAACAATGGAGTTTGATCAGTGGGACTATCCACAAATCTAGCTCCGCTTGCAGTAGTCGTCATGGTTCCATCTTTATCACAAACCAAGATAGTCATACTTCTTTTGTTCCGACATTTCTCAAACTATAGTTCCTCGCCCCAGCACCCCAACCAACCGTCGAAAGATTATCATCGCCCGTGCGATCGCCTTCAAGGCTTCAACCGATAATCCTGAATTAACTGCGCCACCTCATCACAATATTCAACCGCATCCTTCACCAAGGTGATGGCATTGGCCAACGCTGCCAGAATCTCAAAAATCCCATCGCCTTGGCTTAGCACTTTTCGGGCTTTGTCTTTTACTGTGCCCAACTCCGCCTGAGCCTCCCGCATCGTTTCGCCGGCGACGGTCAGGATCGCTTCATTGTCGCCATCGTAAATACTCTCCTCACTGTTCTGGATACGGTTGAGCAATTGACGTTCGGTCTCAAGCGATCGCCCGGTGGACAGTAGATATTCACAACGCCTGAGCAAGATTTTCTGGTTTTGACTCAGTTTGCGCTGGATGCGTTTGGGCTGCTCCGGCAGATCGGCGGCAATTTGAAGAGGGCTGGGCATTGGTAGTTGTGGTGTGTTTTTTCTATTATCCCTTTCAAGCTTCGTTATGCCGCGCAAATCTAATATATTTTTGTATTATTAAAATATATTGATTGGATAAAGCTTTGGTCGCCGCTGCATGACCAAGATCATTACCGAATTTGTGAGCATCGGCGAGGAGGAACTGGAGAAGTCCTTTGCCGATCTGGATAAGGCTAGCCAGAAATTTGAGAAAAGTTTGAATCGCTCGGGGAAAACGTCGGCCCAATCGGTTGCTCAGTTACGTAGCCTTGCTCAATTAAACAAACAACTAGCCCGGATCTATGACCAGCAGGCCAAGGGCAATCTCACCGCTGCCCAGACCCAAGCACTCGCCTCAAAAGCGAGGGTCGCTGCTGCCAAACGAGAGCTTGCGATCATCAAGCAACAAGGAGCAACTCAGGATCAAGTCTCCAAGGCTGAGTTGAAACTGGCCAAACAGAAAGCCCAGCTCACACAATCCCTCAATAAATTAAACAAGGAGCGGAAGCGGGCGATCGCTGCGGCGGAGAAAGAAACGGCAGCACAGCAGAAGTCAGCGGCAGTGACTACTGCCCGGATTGCCGCTGACCAAAAAGCTCAAGGGATTGAGCGCCAAAAAGCTGCTGCTCAAACTCGCCAAGCCAAGTTACTGAATGAGCTTTCGGAAATTCAGAAGCGGGCGTCAAAACAACAAATCAACTCAGCGCAGGCCGCGATCGCCTCAAGTCAAGCCAAAGAGAAAGCATTGGCTCGGGAACTAGCCGCCGCAAAATCCAGAGGAGATGCACTGAGCACAATTGCAGCGATCGAGTTGAAGCTCAATACTCAACGCAACAAAACACAAGTCTTAATTCAGAAAGAAACGGCAGCACAGCAGAAAGCCGCAGCGACAGCGGCACGGAGAGCAGCGGCCCAAGAAAAAGCCGCTGCCCGCGCTACCGCTCAAGCTCAAAAACAGACCGCTGTTGCCGCCCAACAAGTTCAACGGGAAAAAATCCTTGCGACCGCCCAACAGCGGCGGGCCTTGCTGCACCAGCGGATCGGCAAAATTCAGGATGCTCAGGCCAAGGGAACCCTCACCGCAGGCCAAGCGGAGGTTCGCATCAGCCGAGCCAAGGTGGCCGCTGCAATTCAGGAGGTCAACGCCCTCAAAAATCAGGGGGCAAGCGTTGATCGGGTGGCGAAAGCTCAGGCCCGGTTGAGCGCTGAGAAGCTCAAGCTGGTTAAGGGACAGCAGCGGTTGAGTGCCGAAAGTAAGAAGGTGGCTGGGTCGCTCAACAAAATTGATGGCAGTGCCCGCAAGGCCACGGGCGGTTTGGGACTGATTCAGGGAGCGATCGGGGGGTTCGCGGCCGGGGCTGCGGTCAAAGGGATCGACGCGATCCACAGCGCGATCGTTGCGGCGGGGAATCAGGTGGGGGAATCCGTTAAGGAGTTCGCCCAGCTTGATCAGAGTCTGACTACCTTCCGAGCATTGACCGGATTGAAGGTGAAGTCTGGGCAATTTCAAGCGGTAGAAAAAGAGGTTAAGAGCCTAGGCGCGACCACTACATTCACTGCTGGAGAAGTCGGGGCACTTGCTGTCAGTCTGTCCCGTGGTGGGCTATCGGCCAAAGAAGTCGAGCGTAGTCTTAAATCTGTTACCCAGGCGGCGATCGCCAGCAATGCAGATCTAGTCAGAACTGGCGAGATCATCACCCAAATCTCCAACACTTTTGAAGAAGATTTTGGTAGAACCTCTGACATTCTCGTCACTGCCGCAAATAGTAGTTCGACAACTCTTGAAGAACTCGGTGGTGCTTTCGCCAATGTGGGACCGTTGGCGAAACAAGCTGGGCTTGACACCGAAGAAGCCGCTAAATTCTTTGCACTGTTCGCCTCTGCTGGGGTGCGTGGCGCTGAGGCTGGAACCGCTTTGCGAGGAACGCTAAACCGTCTCGTGCCTGCCATTGATGGGTTAAAAAATGGAACCGAAGGGTTGAAACCTGCCCAAAAGCGGTTGGTCAAAACTCTTCAGGAGTTGGGGCTTTCCTATCAAGATTTTCTCGATTCAACTGGAGGTCTAGACGGACAAAAGACTTTAGAAACTCTCTCAAATTCGATCGCCAAAATTGAAGATCCTACAGCCAAAGCGCGACTAGCAATTCGGGCATTTGGTGATGAGTATGGCTCGAAAGTTTTGGGGCTGCTAACACGATCTCCAGCAATCATTAATAAGCAGTCTAAAGCGTTTGACGGCTTGGGCGGGGCAGCAGAGCGAACGGCTGCGGTCATGCAGCAATCATTGGAGGCCCGCTTCAAGATCTTAGGCAGTGCCGTATCCGGCTTCCGCACAGAACTGGGTGCCTCTTTAGCCCCTGTGTTGGAACCACTGCTAGAAGAGGCGGGCGAATTCTTCACCGGGCTGACCGATCTGCTCACCCAAGGTGGAGTGGGCAACGGCATCAGTGACACTCTCGGGGCGATCGCTGGGGGGCTGATTGATGAATTCAAGGCTGGCTTTGGCAGTCTTGAGCTAGATATTTTTGAGGACATCTTTGAGAATCTTGTCCCAGTTATCGGTTCCGTTGGCCAAGCACTCAAGGATTTGCAAATCGGTGCCAGAATTGGTGAGTTGACCAATGTTTTGGGAGCAGTTGGTAATGACGCTCTTGAGGCTTTGGGCCCCACGCTCACTAATGGTGTCACCGCTACAGGTAACGCCATCAGTACGGTCATCGATACAGTGACCACTCTAATCGAGGCAGCCCGCGATCTCGGCATCCTGGACGTAATTTTCACAGTTGCGAAAAAGTCAATCACTCAAACGATTGCAATTATCAATGTTGCGTCTGGCATTTTGAGGGGATTGGTGGGAATCATCAAGTTGATTTCGCCCGCATTTGCTCCGGTTGGGGTAGCGGTCAAAGCACTACTCATTCCATTCAATATTTTGCATTCCGTGGTGCAGCTCATCAGCCAGGGCATCGCAAAGTTGGGCGGATTGATTCAGGGCCTTGGTGAGTTTGCACAGGGGGCGCGATCTCAGATCGCCAATGCTTTTGTAGAGGCATTTGAAGGGCCATTATCACAGGCTCGAGATTCCCTGCAGTTGGTGCTGGATTTGATTAGTGTGCTGCCTGGCGTTGATCTTGAACTGCCAGAAATTGGGCTTGGGGATCAGGCGGGCAAGGTTGAGGATGAGGCGGCGCGATTGGCGCAAGCGAAGGAGATTTATGCTGCTGCGGTAAACGAGTTTGGCGACGCGATCGACTTCCAGGAAACGAAGGCGGAAATCCAGCAACGGTTTGATGAAGCAGGACTGGGTGATATTGATGTTTCGAGTGTCGAGAATGCAGTTAGGCTTGATAAATTTATTGATATCAATGAGGGAGTTGCCGAACTGGGACGGGCGGCAGAGCTTGTTGAACAAAAAACCGCAGAGCTTGGAGAACGCGCCGAAACTGAATGGGGCAAGCAGGAGATTCGTAATGCCCTGGCCACTGAGAAATTTGCCGATGCCACTGAAGAAGAGCTGCGTCTAGCAGCGACCAAGACAGGGCAAGCCCAACTGGTCATCGAGCGGGCGATCGCGGAGCTGGGAGAAAATGCTTCCGCTGAGATGCAGCGCCAGGCAGCAGAGCAGGCGATCGCCGCTGGGAATTTCAGTGATGTTGCCCCACAGGCAATCAAGGATGCGATCACTGAAACTATCACTGCCTCACAAGCCTATCAGCAGGCCCTCAAAGAGGAAGGGCAGAGTAATGCTGATGCGGTTGAGGAGGGCAATGAGGAGACCAAATCAGCTTTAGAGCGGCGCAAGGAACTATTCTCCGAGGCATCAGATGCGGTTGAGGAGCGACTGTCTGAGGATACTGCTGCAATCACAGATGCCCTAAATCAGCAAATCCGAGAGATTAATGATCAGGTAGAAAATGGTGATATTTCGGCACTTGAGGGGGCGAAGCGCAAAGATGCTGCAACCACGGATTCAACTCGCGATCAGCTTGAACTAATTAAGGAAGAAGAAGCTGCTGTGCGGGCCGCTTTAGAAAGCACTACCGCTGTTGGAGAAAAGGGCAATGCCGAGCGTGAAAGGCTGGCGGCTGAGTTGGTGGCTATTGAGGGTAAGAAAAATGAGCAGTTGCAAGCATTGCGAGAAGCAGAACTTACCCAGCTCCGCACCGCCGAAACCACCCTCGAAGCCACGCTTCAAGAGCAACTCAACGATCGCAAAATCACCGCCGAACAAGCCGCTGTCCAGCGCACTACCCTGGCCGCCGAGAATGCTGAGAAGGAACTCGAAATCCTTGAGCAAACCAACGCTAGCGCCGAGGAATTGGAGCAACAACGGCTCAAGATCGCCGAAGCCCAAGCCGCTAAACTTGCAGCGATTAAAGCTGAAGCCCTCGCCAAAATTAAGCGGGCGGAGCAGGAGCGGTTGGTTGAGATCGCCAAGCTTGAAGCTGATGGACTCAAATCGACCGAAGCCATAGAACTCGCCAAAGCCCAGGCCGCAGCCAAGCGAGCACGGGAAACCCTCGAAGCCCTTGAAGAACAGAAAGTAACCGAAGACGAAATCAATGCTGCCACCCTGGAGGCTTTAGAAGCCCAGAAAGCCGCTGAACAGGCATTGATCGCTGTAATTAATGCTCGAATTGAATTGCAGGGCCAGGTGATCGAATCGCGGCTCCAAAAACAGATTGACCTGATTAATCAATCCACTAATGCCCTGAACCGACAAAAGTCCATTATTGAATCGATTGGTTCGCTTCAAGCGGCTCAAAATGCCTTGAGTGAAGCCAGAGCCAATATCGAAATCGATCGCCTGAAACGGGGTAAGGAACTGCTTGAGCAACAGGACGAGTTGCTGGGCAAAACTCAAGAGATTTCTGAAGAAGAGCAAAAAGCCCGCGACCTGGCGACGGTGCAGGGAGAACTACGCGATCGCGGCTTCAACCCCAATGCTGATCCTGATACTGTACTACTACAAAGGCTTGATGCTGAAAAACAGGCTGCCAAAGACCGTGAGGCTGCACTACAACGCCAGCTAGCTCTACAACGCCAAGCAGCCGCGATCGAGGCACAGTTGGCGGTGATTGCAGCGCGGCGGGCGGTATTCGAGGCGAAAATCGCTGAGAATACTGCGATCCAGGAAGCACAGAAAGCTAAAGCTCTAGAGAGCGATCTCCGAGCAGATTTGGCAGCAGCTCAAGAAGCGGGCGATGCCGAGCGGGTGAAGGAGTTGCAGCAGCAGCTTGAGCTGAACCAATCTATCCAAGATGCGGCGGAGTTAGCCAAACAAAATACTCAAGACGCGATCGCGGGTGTGGGTTTCGCGGAGTTTGCTAATCAGAATGCTCAACAACAGTTGGCCGCAGAGCAACAAACCCAGTTGGTCGATTTCAATGCCCAGGAGAATGAACGCCGGATCGCAGCGGCGAATGAGCGTAGCCAAGCAGGTCTAAGTCGTGGGCCGGTGGAACTTCTTCCCACTGATGGCACCGGAATTGATTTTAGTCAGGATGCGGAGATTGCTCAGCAGGTCGAAGGAATCAATCAGCAGATCACCTCTGAAGCCCAGCGCCAGAATGAACTCAGTCAGGAGCGCCAGATCCTTAACGATATTGAGATCGAGCAACAGAAACAATTGTTGGAACTCGAACGGCAACGGGGCGCAGGGAACGCCGCACCATCAGGGCCGGTAATCCCAGCGTTCAGGACTGGAGGGGCGTTTAACTCAGGGACTCGGCAGATTATGGTGGGTGACGGTGCAACCCTTGGCAGAGCGGCACCGGAGATTGTTAAGTTCGCCGGGGGGCCATCAGTTCTGGCAGGTCTTTATGGGCCTGAAATCCTGAATACCGGGGGAAAGTCTGGATTTGTTTATAATGCCGCTCGTACTGCTCAGGTGATCCGGTCTCTACCCACCAAGGTCAACTCAATCAACATGCCCGCTGCCGCTGCGACGATGACGGTTGCCAGCAGAGGTAGCTCTGGTGCTGGGAACAGTGCATTGCTGCAAGAGATCAAGGGACTGCGGGCGGATCTCAAGGGAGCACCCCGGAAGACGGAGATCCACCAGCACAATACGACAACCCTCAGTAGCCTGAGTGATGCTGAGGTCGATCGTCGGATTCGGCAGCGGAGTTTGGAGGGGGTGAAGTATATAGCCCGAAAGCTGGGGCGTTAGGAGTGTTCCTCTCCCTCTATCAAAGAGTATTTACTCCGCCTATACCCGAAGGGTTAGGGGGTGGTGTAGCAATACCGCGACCAACGGGAGTAATTAGACAATCTCCGCCTGTTGCTCAATGTATTGCTTGATGATCTCCAATGGTGCGCCCCCACAAGCCAGCAGGCAATAAGTTCGACTCCAAAAAACAGGTTTGCCGCGATAGACACGTCCAAGATGTTCTGTAAACTCCTTACAAATGAGCCTGCTAGAAACAGTCTTGAGGTTATTGACGAGCTTAGAAGGCTGAACCTTGGGGGTTCTTTCCTTTCAACTCCTCTCAGCGATCGCGGACAATTCATTGTTTTTGTCTCTAGAGACAAAAACAGCTCAACTGGACTCAAAGGGGCGGGGTTGAAGCAGCCAAAAGAAGGCCAGGTTTAACCCTAGCCTTCTAATTCATCCGATTTAAGCCCATCGGTAGGGCTCATCTGGCAATCATCCGCGCAGCCGACGAAAAGGCTGAAGTTTCCAACTAATCCGATTTAAGCCCATCGGTAGGGCCTTTGAGCCTGGCATGATTCCTTTCATTCTGGTTGTGTTTATGTTGCCAACTAATCCGATTTAAGCCCATCGGTAGGGTGTTGGTGTAACAGGTGATTATGACGATATTGAATGTATCATTGAGGTTTCCAACTAATCCGATTTAAGCCCATCGGTAGGGGTTTTCGTCATCGACGGTGTTACCGTCACCGCTCCATCCCAGTTTCCAACTAATCCGATTTAAGCCCATCGGTAGGGGCTGCTCTCTTTTTTTCTGCACTTGATCAGCACGGTGTCACTAAAAGTTTCCAACTAATCCGATTTAAGCCCATCGGTAGGGTCAACCGTGGACATACAGTATGACACAATCCCGTGTCACACTTGTTTCCAACTAATCCGATTTAAGCCCATCGGTAGGGAGGTAAGTCAACATTTTGTGGTGTTTCGCCTTTGTATATAGTTTCCAACTAATCCGATTTAAGCCCATCGGTAGGGCAACACTATATAAATCTACATGACTTAGATATCGGGTCGTATAGTTTCCAACTAATCCGATTTAAGCCCATCGGTAGGGTTACATAAACCTAGTTGGAGATTAGTACCGCTAGTATTAAGATTAAAGTTTCCAACTAATCCGATTTAAGCCCATCGGTAGGGCATTATCGATGCAAACCAAGATTGTCGCGATCAAGCATTGCTGAAGTTTCCAACTAATCCGATTTAAGCCCATCGGTAGGGGATGTTGAGTCTATCTGCTCTTTTAAGTAGTGGGGCTGTACATGGTTTCCAACTAATCCGATTTAAGCCCATCGGTAGGGAACCTAAGGGGTCTAAGCCGAACCCGTCTAAGGGTAAAAGTTTCCAACTAATCCGATTTAAGCCCATCGGTAGGGAGTCTATGCTAAAGTTAAACCTTTAGGACATTTGTACTTTGTTTCCAACTAATCCGATTTAAGCCCATCGGTAGGGACGTCGAGAAGCTGT
>JAAHHN010000220.1 GCA_010672165.1 Spirulina sp. SIO3F2
AGCCAAACCACACCCGTGATTTGAGCCTGACCCATCAGCGCTTGGCTAAAGTGCAGTGAGAGTCCCCATTGATTACGACCCCACGCACCACTAGAATGCATGCTGCTGCCAGCAGCGGCCAACGCTTGAGCCGAATAGGGGGCAGAGAATAGCAGGTTCCCAACAACAGGCTACCGATCACTGTCGCCACCAGCCATGGCCCCAAAAGTAAGGAAAGTGCGATCGCGCCTACTCCAGCGACGACAACAATCCATCGCCCCTGGCTAAGCGTAAATGCTCCTGAAGCCAACGGCAAATAGGGCTTGTTGATGCGATCGATCTCGATATCTGTGAGTTGGTTGAGACCGACAATATAGAGGTTGCCTGCCAAGCAAGCTAGCCATGTGCCCATAAAACCGAGCCCTTGGGCCAGAGTTAGCCAATGGGGGTCAAGGGCTAAGGCCATTGTCCCCAACGCCCAAACCGACAGGCTTGTGCCAATGATGGTGTGGGGACGAGAAAAGCGCCAAAGATGGGCCAGCCAAGTGATAGGATTCGGGGCAATGGTGGATGCGGTCATCAGTAGCAAGACTGGGTTTGGGCAAAGTTAAGCATTGGGGTTAAAGTTAAGCGCCAGCTTCCCGCTCCAGCAACAACGTTACGGGGCCATCATTTTCAAGCTGGACTTGCATGTTAGCGCCAAATTTCCCGGTCTCAACCGGTACGCCACTTCCCTTAAGCTTCTCGACAAAACGGTTGTAGATAGTTTCCGCTTGCTGAGGTGGTGCCGAGCCGCTAAATGAAGGTCGCCGTCCCTTACGACAGTCGCCATAGAGGGTAAACTGGCTGACAGCCAAAATTTCGCCCTGAATGTCAGTAACAGAACAGTCCCACTTCCCTTCTGGATTGTCGGGTTGGGGAAACAGTCGCAAGTCAAGGCATTTGCGCACCAGCCAATCCAGTTCGCCGTCAGTGTCTGTGGGGGCGATCGCGACCAACAGCAATAATCCTCGACCGATCTTGCCGACGATCTCACCATCCACCGTTACTTGAGCGTGATTCACCCGCTGTAACACCACTCGCATAAGCCATTCTGTTCAGTTCACCGTTCCCACTATACTGGCCAAAATTCTCCAAAGACCATGTATCAAGAAGGAAAAGCCCAGTTCGAGATCGGTGTCGCATTCTTCCGTTCTGCCACACAGGTGGTGCGAGATCTGGGAGTACTCGCTGCCGCAATCTATCGTCAAACTCAGGGTAAATTACGGGTGTTGGATGGCATGGCAGGCTGTGGGGTGCGTAGCTTGCGCTACGCCCTCGAAAGCGATGCCAATTGGGTGTGGACGAATGAGGGAAATCCTGAGCTTGAACCTTTGCTCAGACAGAATTTACAAGGTAATTCCCAGACGGTTCCGGGCCAGCTCACATTTGAGAATGTTCAGCGCCTTCTGCACCGTTGTGCAGCTAACCGTGATTATTTTGATCTGGTCGATCTCGACTGCTTTGGGGATAGTATGCCCTACCTGAGTTTGGGTTTAGGGGCGACTCGGATCGGTGGACTGCTGTATCTCACCAGCACTGATGGTCGGAGCCTGACCGGGCATCTGCCGCTCAATAGTCTGCGTAGCTATGGGGTGGTGGCGCGATCGCATCCAGCCGCCCAAGAACAAGCCCTGCGGATTCTGCTGGGGGCATTGCAACAGCAGGCGGCGAGTATGGGTTTGGGTATGGAGCCTGTGTTGTCCCTGTTCACTGGGCAGACCTATCGAGTGATGGTGAGATTGGTACATAAAACCCAGCTCCAAACTCATAACTATGGTTTTTTGGGCTATTGTCATCGTTGTGGGGAATATCAAACGGTGGATTGGCTGAAGTTGGGTCGGGTGAATTGTGAAAAGTGCGATCGCCCTGCCACCATCACTGGCCCTATGTGGCTGGGCCCCTTGCACGATCGCTTCTATCTGGCTGCCATGCAAACCTTAGCCCAAGCATGGCAATGGTCTAAGCGGGTGGACTTGCTCACGACCCTCCAAGCAGAAGCAACATTACCCCCTTACTTTTATCGATTAGGTGAGATTGGTAAGCGCGGCAAACTCCATGGTCTCCCCTCTCGTGAGGCGTTGATTTCTGCTTTAATTGCGCAGGGGTTCTCAGCGACAACACCGCATGTTGATTCTCAAGCCGTTAAAACGACTGCCTGCTTAGGAGATTGTGTAGCGATCGCTCGCAGACTTCAGCCATAAACCTCAACACACAGTCCTGTTCCCAATAATGCTCACTAACATGTGTAGCGTCAGAGAATGTCTTGGGATAGCTGTAAATGGTGATTTTCCAAGACTTTACAAAAAATTTATGGCAATTCAATGGCAACCTACGTCAAAATCGGACTAATTCAAGGGAGCAGCCTGTTGATTTATCGGGTTAGTTTGTGAATTACATAAACCATTAAGCCTCTTACAGAAATATGTTTGAACCGACAACTGGGATGGCTGCACTACGGTAGTTCATCTTCGGGAACTGCTGTCGTGCGAACATCTCGTTTGCCGCTAATTCTGATCGTTGTCATTAAAATCTATCAATTCACGCACGAGGTCTATGACTCTGCCCCAGAAGAAAACTAGGACATCAATGCTTATCAGTAAATTTACGCAAAAACACTGAATCGCTAGGCTGAAATACGTAAATTTACTGATAAAATGAAAGTACTAATGTTGAAAATCTGGTCTTGGGATATCCCACGAAAATCAGCTTAAAACATTCGTTCTTTTAAAAACAGGGTCTTAGTTCAGTCAGCCCTGT
This sequence comes from Spirulina sp. SIO3F2, assembly GCA_010672165.1. Taxonomy (GTDB): domain Bacteria; phylum Cyanobacteriota; class Cyanobacteriia; order Cyanobacteriales; family Spirulinaceae; genus SIO3F2. The sequence goes on from JAAHHN010000220.1 coordinate 2,779, forward strand.
CCAGTCGTTAATAAACTATTGAGGTCATTTAGAGATGTCCTGTTATATCCAACTTTTACCTGGTGCTTTGCCTGCGATGGCCCAAGCTGTTGAGCAAAATCGATGTGTAACATTAACCGATCGCTATGGTCTGATGGCAGCGGTTTTTGATGAGTCTTTGCCGGATGAGGAGCGTAGGATGGTGAATCGGATTTTAAAAGGGATTCAAGCGGGGCATATTCAAGTGATGTAAACATCTCGGCGATCGTTCACGCGCGGACAATCACAGGAGTACCCACCTCAATCTGCTCAAACAACACTTCAATATCTGCATTGCGCATACGCACACAACCGTGAGAGACAGCTTGGCCAATCAGTTCTTCATGGGGCGTGCCATGAAAGCCAATCGCGTTGGTTCCATCCGTCCAAAAACCCAGCCAGCGTGCACCTAACGGATTTTCAGGGCCAGGGGGCACGATTTCTTCAGTAAAAGGATGTTGCCAGATTGGATTCGCTACCCGCTGAAAGACTTCAAACTCACCGATGGGGGTTTCCCAGCCAGCGCGACCGACAGCAACTGGATAGGCAGCAATTTGTTCACCATTGAGATACAGATAAACTTGGCGATCGCTCAAGTCCAGCACTAGATGCTGTTCGACAGGCAAAAAATCAGCAGCAGAGCCTAATGGTGGGATATCGCGGCTACCCAAAGGCAACATGATTTCAGTCGATATGACACCAGTGGATACAGCTTCAAACGAGGTGGTTTCTGTTGCGAAGGCTGGTCTTAAAACAGTACCCAAGAGATTAATGATGACGATGCTCAGTCCTAGCGTTAACCCTTTCATCTGTCTTATCTAGTTTTCGGGATTACTATGTCGATTATAAATAATTCGCAGTGGACTACCTTAAACTGCCACGGCTACACGCTGCCCAAGCTGCTGTAAAATTGTCGAGACTTGATACAGGTCATTGCCAGGATTGAGCAGGGAGAAGAGCCGAGAAAATCCATACTGGGGTTGTTCGCCTTGCACCAATTTGAGAAAGAGGAAGTCACTCCCATTCGTCGCCAAGCCAAACAAGGGTGAGGGTTGGGATGGGCTGGCGAGCATATAGAAGAGCGTTTGAGGAATTGCTTCTAGCACATTGAAGCGGCTGCTCTTTGCTTCAATGACTGTCACCCAGAGGCGTTCATTCAGCACCAAAATATCGAGCCGTCCCCGCAAAATTGGGTCATCGTCCGCAAATTCCAGTTCCACCTGACGCTCTGCCACAGGTCGGAACGGCTGCCGATAAAATCCCGCTGCTGATAACAAGGGGGAGAGCACGACTAACTTAATAATTTCTTCATGTAAGTGGTCTTTAGCGAGATACAAAAAATCTGCCTTCGCACGATCAAGCAACATTTGATCATCCTGTTTGAGTTCCATCGGCTGAAGCTGAGCTTCTGAAAAAAACGCTTCATCATAGACCTGCTGCAAGTCAAAGCGGTGCTCGACTTCACGGCGGCTCAGATTACGGGCTGGGACAATTTGACGCATTGGGCGTTACGCTCTTGATGATAAAGTCTATTTTAGCGCTGTATCTCTGTTGCATTTTTTGTCACACTCTTAACAACAAACGTGATACATTGCGGAGATGCGCCAAGATTGTAAGAGATCAAACTCAGTGGGAGATGTTTTGCATCAGCTAGCATGCTCTGCTGGTGGATAATGCTCACCCGAACCAATGGCTTGATCTTAATTAATATCAATCACTGCGCGATCTATCTTGTGCTCTATTGGGGGCTGCAATTATGCTCGACTTTATTCGTGAGGACTTAAAACAGTTTCAGGCTTATACCCCTCATCCCGGTGGGGCAGTGACGGTTCCTCTCGATATTTTGGATACCAACGAGAATCCTTATGATTTGCCCAGTGACCTTAAAGCGAAACTGGCTGGGCATTATGAGCATGCAATAGCCACCAATCGCTATCCTGATGGTGCTCAACTTGAGTTGAAGTCAGCGATCGCGTCTTATGTCAACCGCTCAGCAAACTTGCCCCAAGCCCCGATCACGCCAGCTCAGATCTCGGTGGGCAATGGTTCCGATGAGCTGATCCGCTCTGTCCTCATTGCTACCTGTCTGGGCAATCAGGGGGCAATTTTTACCGCGCCCCCCACCTTTTCGATGTATCGCATCTTGGCTGAGACTTTGGGGATTCCAGTGGTTCAAGGCCGCCGTTCCACCGCTGATTTTGCGCTGGACTTGGAGGATGCGCGATCGCAGGTGCAGGCTCCGGTTCGGGTGGTCTTTGTGGTTCATCCCAACTCACCGACGGCCAATCCGCTCACGGCAAATGAACTTGATTGGCTGCGTCGCTTACCCAAAAACATTTTGGTCGTCATTGACGAGGCCTATTTTGAATTTAGCCAAACCTCTGTGGTTGCAGAGTTGTCTGAACATCCCAATTGGGTGATTTTGCGGACATTTTCCAAAGCCTTTCGGTTAGCGGCATTGCGGGTGGGGTATGCGATCGCGCACCCAGATGTGATTCAGATCTTGGAGAAAGTTCGCTTACCCTACAATCTCCCTGCCTTCTCCCAAGCGGCTGCCCGTCTCGCCCTAGACCACCACGAAGAATTGCTGACGGTGATTCCTCAACTCCTGCAAGCACGAGATCAACTTCATGCTGATCTAGCAAAAATAGATGCACTCCAGGTTTGGCCCAGTGCAGCCAACTTTATTTACGCCCGTCTCAACAATGGAGATGACAAGCGCTTAGGCGATTTAACCCAGGAACTCAAAGCCCAAGGCACGCTGATTCGGCATACGGGCGGGGGCTGGCGCATCACGGTTGGGACATCAGCAGAAAACCAGCGCACCCTATCCCGAATGCATGGGGTGTTGGCGTAAAAGAGCTGTTAAGCAGACGACCGATAATTAAATTGTTACAATCGGTTAGATCTGTATTGATAAAATTTGTAACAATCCATGACCGCAACGATCCTTAAACCCCAGGCAGATGCCGCCAACACCCAAGACTATAAGGTTGCTGATATCAGCCTTGCAGATTGGGGTCGTAAAGAAATTGCGATCGCGGAAGGTGAAATGCCTGCCCTGATGGCAATTCGAGCCAAGTACCGCGAGAGTAAGCCCCTGCAAGATGCCAAGATTATTGGCTGTATCCATATGACCATCCAGACGGCGGTGCTGATCGAGACCCTCCGGGAACTCGGTGCTGAGGTTCGTTGGTCATCTTGTAATATTTTCTCCACCCAAGATCATGCAGCTGCTGCGATCGCAGCAGCGGGTGTGCCCGTTTTTGCGTGGAAAGGCGAAACCGAAGAAGAATACATGTGGTGCATTGAGCAAACTTGCCGTGATGGTGCAGGCGAACTCTGGGATGCCAACATGATTCTCGACGATGGCGGTGACCTCACTGGCCACATCCATGAGCATTATCCCCACATGCTGGAGAAGATCCACGGCGTCACCGAAGAAACCACCACCGGTGTCCATCGTTTGATGGAGATGCTTGAAGCAGGTGAGCTGAAAGTACCCGCGATCAATGTAAATGACTCGGTCACTAAGTCCAAAAATGACAACAAGTATGGTTGTCGCCACAGCCTCAATGACGCGATTAAGCGGGGTGTGGATCATCTCATGGCCGGTAAGAAAGCGCTCGTGATTGGTTATGGTGATGTGGGTAAAGGTTCTGCCGCCTCCCTTCGCCAAGAAGGCATGATTGTTAAGGTCGCAGAGGTTGACCCGATCTGTGCAATGCAGGCTTGCATGGATGGCTTTGAAGTGGTTTCTCCTTACCTCAACGGTCAAAATGATGGTAGTGAAGCGAGCATCAATACCGCGCTGCTAGCCAATACTGATCTGTTGGTTACCTCGACAGGTAACGTCAATGTTTGCGATGCCAACATGCTTAAAGCCATTAAAGCGGGAGCAGTAGTATGCAACATCGGCCACTTCGACAATGAAATTGACACCGCTTATATGCGTGAAAACTGGCAATGGTCAGAAGTGAAGCCCCAAGTCCATCAGGTTTATCGCAGTGATGATCCCCAAGACTTCTTGATTTTGCTCTCAGAAGGCCGCTTGGTGAACTTGGGTAATGCAACCGGACACCCCTCCCGGATTATGGATGGTTCTTTTGCCAACCAAGTTCTGGCGCAAATGTTCTTGTTTAAGCGTAAGTTTGCCGATCTCGCACCGGAAGCCAAGGCAGACGCCTTGACGGTGGAAGTGCTGCCCAAACAATTGGATGAAGAGGTCGCACGCTATATGGTGGAAGGCTTTGGTGGTGTGCTGACTCAGCTCACAGAGACCCAAGCCAAGTACATCAATGTGCCGATGAATGGTCCCTTCAAGCCTGAGGCATATAAGTACTAAGGTCGAATCACTCACGCATTTGACTTGATTTGTTGCGGTTGCTCAGGAGAGACTCGCTAAGTGAGTCTTTCCTGAGCTATTTTTTGAGTTAATTTTCGAGAAATGTGACGGGGCGATCGCAGACTCGGCGGATTTCTGTTGAGATTGAGAGAAGATCAGAATTGTCGTTTGCCCCTCTGAGGTCAATTGTGAGTAACGCCCCCCCGGATTTTCAAGACCTGAGTTGTCACGCCTGTACTGAAGGAGCAGGGCTAACATTTGACTTCAGCATGGCGTTTCAGCCGATTGTCGATACCAGCAAACAAGAAATTTTTGCCTATGAAGCACTGGTGCGAGGTATCCACAATGAACCTGCGGGGGCGATCTTGGCTCAGGTCAATGACCACAATCGCTATCGGTTTGATCAAGCGTGTCGGGTGCGGGCGTTGGCATGGGCAGCTAAGCTCAACATGCCCACTTATTTGAGTATTAATTTTTTGCCCAATGCCGTGTATCGTCCTGAAACTTGTATTCGCGCCACAATTGAAGCCAGTCAAGAATTTGGTTTTCCGTTGGAGCGTTTGATTTTTGAGATCACCGAGGGGGAAGAGGTTGAAGACCACACCCACTTGCAGAACATTATCCAAGAATACAAACGCCAGGGCTTTTTGACGGCGATCGATGACTTTGGCGCGGGTTACTCTGGTCTTAATCTCTTAGCTGAGCTGGAAACAGACTTGCTCAAGCTGGATATGGCAATCATTCGAGAGATTGACCAAGACCCTAAACGTCAATCTATTGTCCGCGCGATCGTCCAAGTGTGCCAAGATTTAGCCATTTGCCCGATCGCTGAAGGCGTCGAAACCCGAGCAGAATGGCAAACTCTTGCCGGTTTTGGTATCGAACTGTTTCAAGGCTTTTACTTTGCACGACCGGTATTTGAGTCTCTGGCCGTGATTGATCCTCAAATCTTTAATATGTTGTCTGATGTGGCAGCTGGTTAAATGTCAGTTCAGTCTGCATCAGATTTAGTGACGGCTACGACGCCCCGAGAGGGTGCAAACCCCATGTAAACCAATCACTGCAAAAATTCCACTTTGTAGCGCCCATACCCCCTCTGCAAAGAGATTAATCCGATGGATTTGCTGCCGAGACTCGGCGATAAACACGGTTCTCAAGTCACTACCATTATTAATCACTGTCAATAACTCTGTATCCGCTTGGCTCAGTGCCGCATAGTCAATAAATGCCCAATAGCTGAAATAGGCTACACCCACACAACCCAAACCGAAGACTGCCAACATCAGCAGACAGCGTACCGTATAACTAATGGCGTTGAACATTGCTTCTGGACATGCTGGAACAAAACTGAGTGTAGAAACGCTGAGCAATGGAGTGGGATGAATCCACTGCTTCTCTTTAGATTTGCGTGGTTGAGGGACATTCGAGCGGTACAATTGCGATCGCCTATCCTCACCCATAACAAGCAAAAACATGCGGATTTTAGTGATGGGGGGCACCCGCTTTATCGGTGTCGCCCTGACTCAACAACTGGTTAACCTCGGTCATGACGTTGTCCTTTTTAACCGGGGGAACCGCCCCGCACCTGTTGCAGGCTTGACCCAAATTCATGGCGATCGCAAAGATGCTGGCGATCTCATGGCAAAACTCCAGGGTCAGCAGTTTGATGCCATCTTCGACAATAACGGCCGAACCGCTAGCGATACCCAACCGCTTATTGACCGATTTAAGGGACAAATTCAGCATTTTGTTTATGTCAGTTCCGCCGGGGTGTACCTCAAGGCAGATGAACTCCCGCACCGTGAAGAGGATGCGGTTGACCCCAACAGCCGCCACAAGGGGAAGTTTGAAACCGAAGCGGCGCTCGAAGCAGCGGGTTTACCTTGGACATCTGTGCGTCCGGTGTATATCTATGGCCCTGGTAACTACAATGATGTGGAAGCCTGGTTCTTTGACCGGATTGTGCGCGATCGCCCCATTCCTGTGCCAGGGGATGGTCTAGCGATTACCCAGTTGGGCCATGTACAAGATTTAGCAACGGCGATGGTGAATGTGCTAGGAAACGATTCAGTAAAAGGCCAGGTTTATAACATTAGCGGCGATCGTTACATCACGTTTAACGGCCTTGCCCGTGCCTGTGCCGCCGCCGCAGGCAAAGACCCTAGCACCCTCAAGCTTGTTCACTTTGACCCCAAACAGTTTGACTTTGGCAAACGTAAAGCCTTCCCCCTCCGTGCGCAACATTTCTTTGCGGACATCAGTAAGGCCCAAGCTGACTTGAATTGGACGCCACAGTTTGATTTAGTTAGTGGGCTGAAAGATTCCTTTGAACAGGACTATCTCAAATCTGGGCGCGATCAAACTGAGGTGGATTTTGCGATCGATGATCAAATTTTGGAGAATTAACACCAGCTCTGATTAGATGCATGACTACAGTTGAAAACCGTGTTTTCTTCAAGATATTTTTTGTTTTGTTTGCCATCTCCTTAACTTTTATTACATTCCATTTGAGTAGTAAGCGATATGACGTAGTCTCTGTTTTTAGTATTCAGATTTGATTGTCTCAGGTCTACCGAATTTGCCATACATGAATGCTTGAAATTCCCAAGATTCTTTGTATGGCCGTTCTCGTTTGTTCTTGTGGAGATCAAAATCGAATACTTTATACAATCCCTAATCTCTCAAATGCTTAGGGTATGTCGTAATTCCTTTCACTGGAGATAAATAATACTTATGATGCTTCCTTACGGAACAGCCATCCATGAGGCTGCGGTTTCAGGCGATTTACAAAGAATGAGAGCAATGGCTCAACAAGCTGAAGAATGGCTGCGAGAAACTGGTGATGTGGCTGCTGCTCTTGAATCTCTTAAGCTTGAAATTGCCAAGCTTGAACGAAGGGGTTAACTGTTCATTCAACCGTCATCAATTTGAATGACGTTAGATTTTGACTCAACTTGATTCTAATCATGATCTCTTGGGTTGAGCTGGGTCAACACTTAGTGTGAATCTTAATAAATCCATTACTGAGTTGTAGAAATGATGTCGGATATATCTCTGCCCGTTAGATGTCGCACAGAAACAGACTATCGGAAGAATATTCCAGTGCATGTGGTTTGGGAAATCACCCTAGCTTGCAATTTAAAATGTCAACATTGTGGCTCTCGGGCGGGTCAAGCTCGTAATGATGAATTAACGACCCAAGAATGTTTAGACGTTGTCGAACACCTCGCCAAATTGGGCACAAGGGAAATCACCTTAATTGGCGGTGAAGCGTTTTTGCGTCGAGATTGGCTAGAAATTGTCAAAGCCATTCGTAGCCATGGTATATACTGCGCAACCCAAACAGGGGCACTCAACTTCACGCAGGCAAAGCTAGACGCAGCCATTGCAGCAGGTCTACAGGGCCTTGGGGTTTCCATTGATGGCACACCGGAGCTGCACGATCGCTTGCGGGGTGTGCCTGGCTCCCATGCCATGGCCATAGACACCTTGCGACGAGCTAAAGCGGCTGGTTTAAATTGCAGCGCTAATACCCAAATTGGTGCAGAGACAATCCCTGTGCTGCGTCAGATCATGCATGACATCATTGATGCGGGAGCACGGGAATGGCAGCTGCAGTTAACGGTAGCGATGGGTAATGCTGCTGATAATGATCAACTGCTATTGCAGCCTTACCAATTGCTGGAATTAATGCCATTACTCAATGAGCTGTTTGATGAAGGCCATAGCCTGGGGCTCACAATGGCTTTGGGTAATAACATTGGTTACTTCGGCCCCTACGAACACAAGTTACGCAATATTGCAGAAGTGCCCCATTGGAAAGGATGCACTGCGGGGCAAACCGCGATCGCCCTGGAAA
>JAAHHN010000221.1 GCA_010672165.1 Spirulina sp. SIO3F2
AGTACATATCGCAACTGTGGGGAGTACCCAAATTGTGAATTCCATCATTGCCCAAAATAGTGATCTTAGTACGGCCGGTTCAAACTTTGCAGACATCAGTGCTAATCTCAGCCTCAGCACGGTGCAACATAGCCTAATCCAAAGTACTGCTGGGATCACGGGCACAACCCTCACCAATGGAGTTAACGGCAACATTATTGGACAAGATCCGTTGCTGGGATCGTTGGCTAACAATGGCGGTAGTACGCAAACCCATGCCTTGCTCCCAGGCAGCCCAGCCATTGACGCGGGGAATAATGGGGCGGTTAGCGTCAGCTTGGATCAACGGGGGCAACTGCGCATCTTTAATGGCACCGTTGATATCGGGGCATTTGAATCGCAGACTCCGATTGTGATTGTGATTGACCCACCTGACTTTGATCTTCAACCGCTTGAGCCACTGAATGCCCTGACAGAATTGGATATTGGTGAAGTGAGCCGCGATCGCGTCTCTGATCTCCTGGCCAAAAATCAAATCTGCGAGGCAGCAGCCACGCTCGACGAATACCATGCCCAAAACTTTAGTCAGCATTTTGGTCGCTTCCAGGGCAAAAAAGCGATCTCCTGTGCTGCAATGCAACAACGACTAGCGGCAGATAGTGCGCTGCTCTACGTTTTTGCCCACAACGATAAACTTCACCTGATTGCGCTAAGCGCAGAAGATGAGCCGAGCCATTATGAATTCCCCCTCGCTAAAGATGTCTTAATGACGGAGCTAACTGAGTTCCAACACACCCTGACAAACCCGGTGCTGCGCCGCAGTGAGCGTTTTCTGAGCGCTGCCCAACGACTGCATCAATGGATTGTTGAACCCTTCTTATCCGAATTTGAAGAGAAGGGAATTAATAACATTTTGTTTGGCTTGGATGATGGGTTACGAACGTTACCCATTGCAGCACTCCATGATGGCGAACAGTTTTTAATTGAAAAATACCAGGCTACCCTGATCCCCAGCCTAACGCTCACACCGACCCATCGCCCCCAGCTCCAAGCTGCATCAGTATTGGCGATGGGCATCTCGGCATTTGAACAATTCGCCCCCCTCCATGCTGTACCTGTAGAAATCGCCAGCATTAAGACCCAATTTCCAGAGGGAGCGAGCCTGCGGAATGACCAAGCAACCCTCGCCAACTTCCAAGAGCAGCTCCAGAGCCAGCCGCACCAGATTGTGCATCTGGCAACCCACGGTGATTTTCAGCCGGGACGGGCGGAGGAGTCTTATATCCAGTTTTGGGATGAGCAGCTTGATTTACAGCAGATTAGGCAGCTAGATTGGTCGGATGCTGCGGTGGAACTGCTGGTACTCAGTGCTTGCCAAACTGCCCTCGGCGATACCGCCATGGAGTATGGCTTTGCTGGGTTGGCGGTACAAGCCCAAGCGGGGGCAGCAGTAGCAGGGTTGTGGGGGGCAAATGACACAGCCACGCTGGCGCTGATGAGTGAGTTTTATCGACAGTTGCAGTTGGGGCAACCGAAAGGGGAAGCGCTGCGGCAAGCGCAGTTGGCGCTGTTGCAGGGCACAGTGCGTGTTGAACAGGAGCAATTGGTGGGGATAGATGAAACGGTTCCTTTGCCGACAGAACTTCAAAAGTTTGGCGATCGCACTTTTTGGCATCCTTACTATTGGTCAGCATTCACCCTCATTGGTAATCCCTGGTAATGGTCTGTCGAACGGGGACATCCTGCACAGGTTTTGGCTTCGACAAGCTCAGCCAGCATAGTTCCTGGAACAATTGCACGATAAGCCAATTTACATAAGTCGGCGATGATCAATTGGATGTTTTAGGAACTTGCCTCACTTGCTTCAACCATCCGGCAACCGTGTTTCTCACACTCCCATCTGCACGGTCATAACGAACCTTAGGACTTCCACTAGAAAGCTTAACTGACTCAGGGCAAACTTTGTCAGTGTAGGCAGTGAATTCGTGACGCTCCAGAACCTCGCCGGTCTGGGCAACCACAAGTTCTATCTCACCTGCTCTCTTTTGCTGGTGGATCTGGTAGTTACCGCTATATCTGCACGTTTCAAACGTTTCGGCAGGCCCAACATTTACGCAGGCAACCAACTGAGCGCCTTTGGTTTTCCAGGCTCGTTTGCTATCGAGGCTCATGTAGCGATGTCCAACTGCAAGTTGGGCATCTTTGGTGACAATGACTGCCATCTTGGGATCAGTGTCGCCAGATTCATAACTGGTAGCTGTCGGCACTCCAGTCCCTTCACAAGCCGCTTGTAATGCCAAGAGGTTTTTCGCACTTGCTCTATATCCCCAAAAACCCAAAGGTGCAGCAATTGCACTCAGTGCCAGAATTCCATAGACAAAGTAATTCCAAAGAGGGGTTTTACTATCACTCGACATTCTATCCTCACACTTCACTGTCAGTTAATTTAAGTCCACATTGGATGCTACACCAATTTAATTATTTTCTAACAAAAGAATATAACGAATGCCCATTCCTATGGATCTTGCGCCACCGACATCAGGCAAGCACCATATTTTCTGGGCGTTGCATAATTGCGAGAGGAAATAGATTCAGGGCACTTCACATGATTAAGCTTTGTGCCTGATATTGGCCTTTACACATTGATGGATAATCCTCCTTCATTTCAGCAACGCCGATGGATGAGTTTTATCGGCAGTTGAGTTTAGGGCAGCCGAAGGGAGAGGCATTGCGGCAAGCACAGTTAGCGCTGTTGCAAGGCTCAGTACGGCTTGAAAATAAGCAGTTGGTGGGGTCGGATAAAGCGATTCCTTTGCCCCCAGATTTGCAGGAATTGGGCGATCGCATCTTCTAGCATCCCTATTATTGGTCAGCGTTTACCCTTATTGGCAATCCGTGGTGAAAGACCTACCAAAGCTTCCAATTTGCCTCTCACCACAAAAAAAATTCTCTTGTCACAATAGTTCTGTAAGGGAGACGTTAAATTTGGCTGAATTTTAGCTTAGCCTTCGGAAAATTACTGAGAGCTAACCCTTACTGCTAACTTTAAGAGCTACTCCATGCCGCGATCGCCGCATCCAAAACTGCACCTATGCCCGTTGGTCTGGAGCGCCAGTCTTATCCTCAATAGCCCCCTCCTCACTACAACCAGTTGGGCGCAATCCATCACAGCTACTCCCGATGGCACAGGGACAATCATCACAATCGAGGGCAATACCTACCACATCAAAGGCGGAACCCAAGCGGGGGCCAATCTTTTTCATTCTTTTCAAGACTTTAGCCTCAATACAGGCGAGATGGCTAACTTTCTCAGCCATCCCGGCATTCTCAATATTCTGGGTCGAGTCACCGGAGGCGATCCTTCAGTCATTGATGGACTGTTGCAGGTTACAGGTAGCAATGCCAACTTGTATCTCATGAATCCGGCGGGAATTGTGTTGGGTGCGAATGCCCAGCTCAATGTCGGGGGTGACTTTTTTGCGACCACCGCCGACCAAATTTGCTTTGAAGGCGGCTGCTTTAATTCAGTCGGTTTCAATAATTATTCAGCTTTGCGGGGAAGTCCTAATACCTTGGGCTTTTTGCAGGGTCAGCCTGGGGACTTGCTGAATGCCGGGACGTTGGAGGTGCTCAAAGGCAAGTCCATTCACCTGAGTGGAGGAACGGTAGTGAATTTAGGGCAGATCGTAGCGCCTGGCGGTATGGCGACGATCGCGGCAATTCCTGGCGAACGACGGGTACGGTTGAGCCAACCGGGGAGTTTGTTGAGCTTAGAAGTGACAGATGCCGTGTTGACGGACGGGATTAATCCATTAACACTCCCCGCACTCTTGACCTCCGCTCCTGAAAATTTAAATGCCAAAGTTATTTCTGCCCCGTTGGGCAATATTGCCCTAGACGGTGTTGTGGCAGCAGAGCAGATCGACCTTTACGCAGCCGAGCAGGTAACACCGAGCGATGGCGCATTCATTCAAGGTGACACCCGAGTCGTTCGTTTTTCTGAGTCAGGCGAAAATCCAAACCAAGCCGTATTTATTGATGCGCGGGTAGATAATCCTGAAACGTTACTATTTGGTGCTGAAGCTGGTACGGTTAGTCAGATCATTGAGCCGGATGAAGATGGGGTTTCAGTCATCAGTGAGCAGTTAGCAGTCATCAGTGATTCAGTGGGTGAGTTGGAGTCTGTGGCGATCGCTGCCGAAGGCAATACAGGTCATTTCTGGTTGGGGCGCGAATGGCTTCAGGCTGAAAATATTGACGACTATGCCGCATCATTACAAAGTTGGGGTGAGACATTGACCGCGAATGCAGACATCCTACTCTATAGTTGCTTTACCGCACTCGGGGCAACAGGCGAGACGTTGGTACAGCATATTGCAGACATAACCGGGGCAGATGTGGCAGCCTCAATGGATGCAACAGGCAGTGCTAACTATGAGGGAAACTGGGATTTAGAACAGCATACAGGGCGCATTGAAGCAACGAATCCCTTTACCCCAACAACACTCAGCAATTGGGACGGCAAGCTGGCGATTCGTACTGTCACGAACAATGCAGATTTGGGTTCAGGAAGTCTGCGGGAGGCTTTAACCGGAACGCTCGGATTTGGGGGCGCATTAGCTGCGGGAGATACCGTTAACTTCAACTTCTCAGGCACAATTACCCTGACAGGAGCAGACATTACTTGGATTGCCGATAATATTACGATCGATGGTTCGGGTCAGACCTTGATCGTGGATGGCGGGGGAAACGATCGCATCTTCAATATCAACGCTAACAATGCAACAATTCAAAATCTCACGCTTCAGAATGGTTCGATTACTGGCGATGGTGGTGCAATTCAACATTCGGGTGCGGGCACATTACAACTGAGTCATGTCATCGTCACCGGGAACAGCGCATCGGGCGGTGGGGCGGGTATTAATAGCTACAACGGTGATATTTCACTGCTTAATTCAAATATTTCTGGGAACTCGGCTGGGGGGGATGGGGGCGGCATGCGAGCTTTTAATGGTGATATCAGCCTGAACCACTCAATTGTTACCAACAACTTATCTGGGGGGAGCGGCGGCGGCATTCACAATAATAACGGCAGTGTTAGTGGCACAGTTGCAACGATTGCCGGCAATTCAGCCAATGCCCAAGGCGGTGGCATCAATGCGATTAATGGCGGGAGTGGTGGTAGTGTGACCTTGCGTCAATCCACCGTTTCTAGCAACTCAGCGGGCACAAACGGAGGCGGAATGTTTGGCGGGAATGGTGCAGTTACCCTGACCAACACAACCGTCTCAGGGAATCAAGCCAATAATGATGGGGGTGGGATTTTTATCAATAATGCCCCTGCCCGATTTTTGAGCAGCACGATCGCGTTTAATACTGCCGATGCGGAGAATAACGGGGCAGGGGATGGCGGTGGGTTAACGACGAATACCAATGCCAGTAACAACTTGATGAATACCATCCTGGCCAACAATCGTGATTTGGGGAACGAAGCACCGGATATCAAAGCCAACTTTGGCAATACCACCATCACCTATAGTCTGGTGCAAGATGCCATCAACGGCATTACCAATGCCAGCGTGATTACCAGTGCAGCAAGCAACCTCACCGGCCTTGATCCACTGTTAGATCCTCTCGCAAATAATGGTGGCCCCACCCAAACCCACGCTTTAGCAAGCAGTAGCCCCGCACTCAATGTGGGGAACAATGTTGCTGTTGCAACCTTAAGCACCGATCAACGGGGACAAACCCGCATTGCCGATGGTGTTGTGGATTTGGGCGCCTACGAGTTGATCAACGCCAGTACGACCACAACCGTTAGTTTAACTACAGCCACGATTGACTTTGATTACAATCCCCTCAATTCCTTAGATGTTGCGGCTTTGGAGCAGCTCAATCGTTTTACTCGCGATCGCGTCTCTGAACTCCTGGCCAACAATCAAATCTGTGAGGCGATTGTTACCCTCGACCAATACCACACCCAAAACCTTGCCCAATATTTTGGTCGCTTCCCAGCCGAGAAAGTCATCTCCTGCACTCAAATGCAGCAGCGACTGGCTGCCGAGAGTGCCTTGCTCTACGTTTTTGCTCAAATGGATAAACTGCATTTGATAGCCCTAACCGCAGAGGACGAACCCAGCCATTATGAATTGCCCCTTTCTAAAGATGCATTGCTCGCCGAGCTGACACACTTTCAACACACCCTGACTAATCCTGTCTTGCGACGTAGTGAGAACTTCCTCAGTTCTGCCCAACAATTGCATCAGTGGATGGTTGAGCCATTGCGACCGGAATTTGAAGAAAAAGGCATTCGGAATATTCTGTTTGGCCTGGATGATGGTTTGCGCATGTTACCCATTGCCGCACTCCATGATGGTGAACAGTTTTTAATTGAGCAATATCAAACGACACTCATTCCAAGTTTTACCCTGACGCCGACCCATCGCTCTCAATTACAGGATGCCTCAGTATTGGCGTTGGGGATTTCGGCATTTGAAGATTTGGCCCCGTTACCAGCTGTGCCGGTAGAACTGGCCAGTATTAAGCGCCGATTTCCTAACGGAACCAGCTTGCGCAATGCACAGGCTACTCTAGACAACTTCCAGCAGCAGCTCCAAGCGCAGGCGACTCAGATTGTTCATCTAGCGACTCATGGTAATTTCCAACCGGGACAAGCAGAAAATTCTTATATCCAGTTTTGGGACAATCAACTTGATTTGAAGCAAATTGAAACGGTAGCTTGGGCTGATGCCGCAGTGGAGCTGTTGGTACTCAGCGCTTGTCAAACCGCTCTTGGCGATACAGCAATGGAATATGGCTTTGCGGGTTTGGCAGTGCAGGCGCAAGTGGGGGCGGCTGTTGCGGGTTTGTGGGGTGCAAATGATACGGCAACGTTGGCGTTAATGAGTGAGTTTTATCGACAGTTAAGCTTGGGGCAACCCAAAGGTGAAGCGCTACGACAAGCCCAGTTGGCATTGTTAAACGGAATAGTGCGGCTGGAGGATAAGCAGTTGGCCGGGATTAGCGATAATACTGCTCTGCCGTCTGAGCTACAGGAACTGGGCGATCGCACCTTTTGGCATCCTTATTATTGGTCAGCGTTTACGCTCATTGGCAACCCGTGGTAGTCTCCGTAAATTTACCTAATTTTCTTTCGTTGTAGAAACTGGAAGCTTGTCACAATAGTTCATAGGGAGACGATATGGGGTAAACCCTATGAACAGACAGATACAACTGAGCCAGCCCACAACGCACACGATTCAACAAGTGGGACTCGGGGTACTCCTAACACTCAAAATTTGGAGCATTAATTTTGAGCCTGTGCTAGCTCAATCCATTACGGCTGCTCCCGATGGCACAGGCACGGTTATTACGATTGATGGTAATACTTACCATATTGAAGGCGGAACCCAATCGGGCACAAATCTCTTCCATTCCTTTCAAGAATTTGGGCTAAAGACGGGTGAGATCGCCGATTTTTTCAGTCAGCCAAACATCATCAATATTTTTGGACGTGTTACAGGAGGCAATGCCTCAATCATTGATGGCTTAATTCAAGCCAATCCGAACTTATATTTAATGAACCCAGCCGGGATTGTCTTTGGGACAAACGCTCAATTAAATGTGGGTGGAGATTTCTTTGCCACCACAGCGGATCAGATTTGTTTTGAAGACGTCTGTTTCAATTCGGTGGGCTTGAATGACTATGCATCATTACAAGGGAATCCCACCATTTTTGGCTTTTTACAGAGCCAGCCCGGAAGCTTGATTAATGTTGGAACCTTAGAAGTGATCAAAGGCAAATCAATTCACCTAAGTGGGGGAACCGTGGTGAACTTGGGGCAGATCGTGGCTCCAGGGGGCAATTCAACCATTGCAGCCATTCCCGGCGAACGGCAGGTACGGTTGAGCCAACCAGGAAATTTATTGAGTGTGGAGATCACCGATGAAGTCTTGACCACCGGGATTGATCCCCTGGCATTACCAGAGTTGTTAGCGACAACACCAGAACATTTACAGGCAAAAGTGGTCTCTGCACCCTTGGGAAATATAGCGATTGGGGGGGAAATTACAGCCGAGCACATTGACCTCTACGCGATCGGGCAAGTTACACCGAATGAGCCGAATTTAGTGCAAGGCGATATACAGGTCATTCGCTTTAGTGAAACGGGTGAGAATCCCGACCAAGCGGTATTTATTGACCGTCGCACGGATAATCCGGAGGCGTTACTGTATGGGGCTGAAGCGGGCACTGTGGCTCAAATTATTGAGAAAGATGAAAAAGGCATTGCAGTTGTCAGTGAGCAGTTAACAGTTATCAGTGATGTGGTTGGAGAACTTGAATCGGTTGCCATTGTGGCAGAGGGAAATGCTGGCAATTTCTGGCTGGGAAGTCAGTGGCTTCACAGTGAGACGATTGCTGATTATCAACAGCAGTTGCAAACTTGGAGTAATGCTTTAAATAAAAAGGCAGACATCCTCCTCTACAGTTGCTTCACAGCTTTGGGGGCAACGGGTGAAGCCTTGGTTGCTGCCATTGCAAACATCACTGGAGCGGATGTGGCGGCTTCGGTGGATTTAACGGGGAGTAATCGCCACAGTGGTAATTGGGATTTAGAAGCCAGTACAGGCAGCATAGAAGCAAGTCATCCCTTCACTGCGCAAACCTTGACTCAGTGGGATAGCAAGCTGGCAACGCTGACGGTGCAAAATGCTGGGGATAACTTAACAGTGGATGGCAGCCTGACCCTGCGGGAGGCATTGCAAGCGGCGAACAGCGATAGTCTGGTTGATGGGCAGATAGGTTCAGGTACAGATACGATCCGGTTTGATACGGGCGGAGTGTTTGCCACAGCACAGACAATTACAACGGCTTTGGGGGAGTTTACGATCTCGGATGACTTGGTCATTGAGGGCACAGGGCAGTCTCGATTGGCGATCAGTGGGGGAGGGACAAATCGGGTTTTTGATATCACCAATGCAGATGTCACCCTCCGCAACCTCACGGTTCAGAATGGTAATGCAGCTCTGAGAGGGGGTGGGATTCGGCAAAATTCCAGCACAAACCGCTTGACGCTTGAACAAGTGAATCTGATTGGCAATTCGGCAGGATTTTTGGGTGGGGGCATCTATGCGACCAATGATGTAACGGTAACCAACTCGACTGTGTCAAGCAACTCAGCATTAATTGCTGGTGGGGGCATCTATACGACTGCTAGCGGTTTAATCACGGTAACCAACTCAACGGTGTCGGGCAACTCAGCAGGAAATTTAGGTGGAGGCATCAGTGCTTTCAATGATGTAACGGTAACCAGCTCAACGGTGTTGAGCAACTTAGCAGGCAATCAGGGTGGAGGTATTTCTGTTCGTAACGGTACAACAACCATAACCAACTCAACGGTGTCGGGCAACTCAGCAGGAAGTAGGGGTGGGGGCATCTATGCTCTTAATGGTGCAACGACTATAACCAACTCGATGATGTCGGGCAACTTGTCCGGTAATAATGGTGGGGCTCTCTTTAATGACAGAGGTGCAGTGACCTTAACCAACTCAACGGTGTTGAGCAACTCGGTAGGAGATTTTGGTGGAGGCATCCATGTTCGTAACGGTGCAATGACCGTATCCAACTCAACGGTGTCGGGCAACTCGACAGGTGTTTCCGGTGGGGGCATTTATGCTCTTTACGATGCAATAATCGTAACCAACTCAACGGTGTCGGGCAACTCAGCAGGAAGTAGGGGTGGGGGCATCAGTGCTCGTTACGGGGCAACCGTCGCCAACTCGACTATATCGAGTAACTCAGCAGGAAGTAGGGGTGGAGGCATCAGTGCTCTTAACGGTGCAACCGTGACCAACTCAACGGTGTCGGGTAACTCAACAGGAAGTTCAGGCGGGGGTATTTCTACTGGGTTAAGCGCAGCGACTGTAACCAACTCGACTGTATCGAGTAACTCGGCAGGAGGTGGGGGTGGGGGCATCAGTGCTCTTAACGGTGCAATCGTGACCAACTCGACTATATCGAGTAACTCGGCAAGAATTGTTGGTGGAGGCATCTATGCTCGTGACGGTGCAATCGTGACCAACTCGACTATATCGAGTAACTCGGCAGACAATAATGGTGGGGGTATTTATACCAGAAATAGTGCAACGACCGTAACCAACTCGACTATATCGAGTAACTCAGCAGGCAATGAAGGGGGTGGGATTTTCCAGCAATCCAATCAAGTGGATTTGCTCAACGCGACCATTGCCTTTAACCAAGCAAATCTTGGTGGAGGTCTTGCGGTAAACGGAACCCAAGCTCACAGCATCATCAACACCATCATTGCAAATAACTCAGGGCACACTCCTGATATTAATGCTGACCTCAGTACAAGCACCATATCCCATAGCCTGATTCAACGCACTGCGGGTATTGTGGGTACGACTCTTACTGATGGCATTAACGGTAACATCATCGGTCAAGATCCACTACTTGCCCCCCTCGCCAATAACGGCGGCAGTACACAAACCCATGCCTTGCTCCCCGGTAGTCCTGCTCTTAATGCTGGGGATAATAATGCAGTGAATGTGAGCTTGGATCAACGCGGCCAACTGCGCATCCTCCATAACACCGTCGATATCGGGGCATTTGAATCGCCACTCCAGACTGGATTGATTATTAAGCCACCAAACTTAGATCTTCAACCTCTTGAGTCCCTCAATAATGCCCTAGCAGCATTGGAGCTTAATAAAGTCAGCCGCGATCGCGTCTCCGATCTCCTTGCTAACAATCAAATCTGTGAAGCCGTCATCACCCTCGACCAACTCCACACCCAAACCATCGAGCAACATCTAGGACGGTTTGAATCCCGTAAACCCATGACCTGCGCTGAGATGCAACAGCGTTTACCCGATGATGCTGTCCTGCTCTACATTTTTGCCCAAACCGATAAATTGCACCTGATTACCCTCCGCT
>JAAHHN010000222.1 GCA_010672165.1 Spirulina sp. SIO3F2
CCAACAAGCCCGTTTGGCATGTTCCATTTCACTCACAATCGGGGGTCGGCTAAACTCCATCGCCGCAGCCCCAATCAACTGATCAATCATGCCGTCATGGGTCAAAATCGGTTCAGCTGCCAGGGTGAGGTATTGATTAATCAGCATCACTAACTTGGTTGGCGTAAGCAATTCGCTAATGGTGCTAAAACCCGCCATATCCGAGAAAAACACCGTCATCTCTTGGCGCTGGGTGGCCAGGGCTGCTCCGGATTCATTGATCAGGCGCTCGACCACGCGCGGATCAACATATTGCCCAAATGTGGCCTTAAGGCTTTCCTTGGCCTGAATGTCCGTCACCATTGTGTTGAAGGCAACCGAGAGCCGCCCCACTTCATCTTGAGAAACGACCGGCACTTCATGAAAATCCCCCTGTTCAATGGCTTGGGTGCTCTCCACAAGCTGCCGGATCGGCCGCACCAGCCCCATTGTGACCAAGCCAGCAAAACTCAACCCTACCCCTGTTGCCACCGCCGCTAACATCCAACTCAAGCGTAAAGCTTGACGTTCATGGACAGCGGCTGATTGTGCTGCTGCCTCAGTTGCATCGCCCAACTCAAACAATACAGCTTGAATATGAGCATCAAAATCTGCCTCAAGGCGCTCGATTTGCCGATCGAGAATTTCAGCCTGGGTTGTATCACCGGCCTGGAATAATTTAATTACGGCCAGACTCTGATCATGAAAATTTTGATGTTCAGTTTCGAGAACTTCCAAAAGCGGATGAATGCGAGCAAACTCGATCGCATCTTCAGTTCTATAGGCATTCTGGGTCGCCGTCTCTGCTCGTGCGATCGCCTGCTCTAATTCCGCATCAACCTGTTCACCCCGTTCTTCAAATTCCTGTAATTCTTTAGCCACTAATGCTTGATCAACAGGCTCAGTTTCTAACAGCCGAACCACACGTTCATAGTGAATCTCCTGTTCTAGAGCATGGATATTGATCTTGGCCACATCCTCCGTTAGCTTGGTGAAATAATGTGCCAGATCAATCAGCTCACGATTGACTAGAGAAATATTACGGTGATTGACATAGGCAACTGCTAACAAAAGCGCCAACATACTGCTAGCAACGCCGAAAATTTTAAACCCAATCGGAAAAGCAAAACGTTTCATTTGATCTGGTATCTAATTCGCTTTAATTGATGACTAAAAATCTTGTCTAATCGATCACGCTTTCTGAGGTTTTTCTAGACTCTGAATCCCCCCTTCCCCCCTTTTTAAAGGGGGTGACGCCGCAAGCAGCTGGGATACTGTTTAAAAGCAACGTAAAATTCTCAACTTTGAACCTTGAACTTTGAACTCTAAACCCTGAACTCTAAACCCATTACTTTTTCGTCAATCGCCACACCCCGTCCCAGTCGGCTGCTGGTGGCTGCTGACGCAGGGTTTTAATCCGATTGAGATAAAGTTGAGCCGGTGGATCGGACTGCTCAGGAGTAGAGCAGGCCGCAAAATAGTTTGCGGCATCATCCCAATGCTGTTGACGATAGGCGGCCAATCCTTGGGCAAAATGTTGCTGACGCTGGCGAATACCTTCATCGATCTGGGTGGCTTCACCGAGTAACTCATAAACCCGCACCGGTTCTTCTTTGCCGATGACCTGAATCAGATCCAATTCACGGGTGGCATAGCGATCGCCCAAACGCGTTTGGGTTTCTTGGGTGAGGGCGATCGCCACACCATATTGCTTGCTCACCCCTTTGAGGCGTGAAGCGGTGTTGACTGTATCACCCATTACGGTGTACGACTTCGCTCGGGCAGATCCCATATTGCCAGCAACCAACGGGCCAGTAGCGATACCCACATGAAGATAAAAATCCCCCCTTTCCAAGGGCAGGGGAGATGCATTGCCATCCTCTTGAGATTCTGGGAATAAGTGGGCCTGATTTTCAATCAGCGCTTGAATTTTGCTCAGTTGTGTTTGCAAATCCAGGGCGGCTGCACAAGCCAGCTCAGCATGACGCTCGGCATCCGCAAAAGGTGGCCCCCAAAAGCCCATGACAATTGTGTTAATAAACTTATCCAAGACGCCCAAATGTTGCCCAATTGGCTGGGCCATTAACGTGAAATATGCATTGGTCAAAGTGACTAAATCTTCAGGAGAGAGAGATTGAGTTCGCTCACTAAAGCCCTCCACATCAGCAAAAAAGACCGTCATTACTTGGCGATCGCCAGTTATGTTTGTACTGTCGGTACGGGCGAGTAACTGCTTAACCACACGCGGGTCTACATATTTGCCAAACGTGTCTTCCAGTTGAGCTTTTGATTTGAGTTCGCGGGCCATCTGGTTAAAGGCTGTGGCTAACGTCGCCACCTCATCGCCACCAATAACCTGAGCTTGGGCATTCAGATCCCCCTGTTGGATCGCCTGCATCTTGCGGGTGAGCTGGCGCACTGGCCGCACTAAGCCCTGAGTAACCAGCCCTGCTCCAACTCCGCCGAGGACAGTGGCGAGCAACGCGATCGCTACACTCAGACGCTGTACGGTTTGTTGACGACGTTGACCCGCTTCGGCGGCTGCCACGGTGAGGGCTTCCAACTCCAGTAGAATCGTTTCCAATTCTTGATTTAAGATGGCTTCTTCATCGGCAAGCTGACGCTCAAGTTGATGAGCTTGGTCATATTGCCCCGCTTTGAGTAAGCCCAAAACTTCCACGGCATGGTCATGGAAGACCTGATGGAGCACCTCAACTTCTTGGAGTTTCGGGATCACTGCGGCCAGTTTGGTTTGTTCTGTGACCGTAGCCAAATGCTCAAGGGCATTCTCCGCTCGCTGTTCAGCCGCGATTAATTCTTCATCAACTTCTATATTGCGGCGTTCAAATTCCGCCGTTTCAGTGGCAATTAATTTGGGATCGAGGGGTTCAATTTCGTAATGTTTGAGAATACGCTCGAACAAAACTTCTTGCTCAAGGGCATGGACATCCACTTTGGCAACGGCATTAGTGATTGGGATAATATACTCGGCCAGGCTCTCAATTTCTCGACTGACCTGCTGAAGACGATGGGTTGAAACCTGTACCACCACCAAGAGCAGACCTAGCATACTTGCGGCGATGCCAAAGATTTTGAAGCCAATGGAGACCGGTCGTTTCATGGAAAAAATAGGATATCAGAAGTAATGTCGCGCGATGTAATTTTAGGAACTGAGATGGAGCGATCGCAGTCATATTTTTTGGCTCACCCAATCCTCTGCCTTGCCCATTCTTCACCCAAGAAACTCAACCCTCCGGACTATTTGTTCGTCAGAGTTTAGTTCAGTTGCAAACTACATTTAGGACATGTCATTAGTTAACACGAGAAAGCTTACGAGACAAGCGATCGCGGTGATGCTCTCCAACACAGATGAGTAAGGGATTCATCCCTGTTTTTATGCCGTCCTTAGAGCAATTCTGACAGATTGAATCAGACATCAATGCACTGATCTCAGCTTTGAGATCAGTGCATTGACTACAATGCCAAAATCTCTCGCGACTTCGCAAGAACCTCCTTGGGGCGAAAGGGTTTAGTCATATAGAGATTGGCTCCTACCTCAAGCCCTTTTTGCTTGTCAAACTCCTGACCTTTAGCAGTGAGCATGATGATATAAACCTGGGTTAGACCCAACTCATGTTTAACGGTTCGACACACATCCAAGCCATTCATCTTTGGCATCATGACATCCAGAAAGACCAGATTGGGTTCTTCGCTCTGAATCGTTTCGAGCGCCTCCTGACCATTTTCGGCAATCAGTAGCTCTACCCCCTCATCTTCAAGATCCTCAAGGGTTTGCTCCATCAGAATGCGGATATTGGGTTCGTCATCCACAATCAGGATTTTTTTCATATCTTTTGAGATTGATCGCAGCTTAATTATTAAGTTACTGAATTCTTAAGTTAATTGTTGTCCCGTTAGCTTAACCAATTGTTCATCCTTTTGGTCTTCGCCCAAGAGAATAAACACCACATTTTCCAAACCCTTTTCAAAGCGGAGAGTGGTCATCAGATCATGCTGTTGAGACATACCGGAATCCACAATAATCGTATCGGGTTTGAGGGAGAGGGCTTTTTCAATGCATTCGGGGCCGTTGGCCGCTGCACTCACTTGATACCCTTGGGCCTGTAAAACCTGAGAGAGGGTGGCTAGGGTCGAGGCATTATGATCGACCACCAAGACCTTTTTATTGGATTGACCCTGGGAGAGCAACCCCCCAACTTCCGCAAGCAGTTGCTGGCTATCAATGGGTTTGGTGAAGTAGCGATCGACCCCCAAGCGATAGCCCCGCGCTTTATCTTCAAAGATCGAGAGCATAATAATCGGGACGCCCATAGTTTGGGGGTCATTTTTGAGGATAGCAGCGGTGTCAAAACCATTGATTTTAGGCATCATGACATCCAACATAATCAAGTCCGGATTTGTGGTTTTGGCTTTGTCAACCGCTTCCAAGCCATCTTCGGCTTCACAGACCTGGTAATCTTGGGCTTCAAGAGACTGACGTAGCAGTTCTCGGATGCTGGGATCATCATCGACCACGAGAATTGTCTTTTCACTAGGAGGAGCGTTGGGACTGGTGGGAGTGCGACTTTCCAGTTGACGCACTAGGGAATCAAGATTGGCGATGGGAGGGGATTCTAACCCGCCCTGTGGGCGATCCGGTTGGGGGAGGGTGAATTGAAAGGTACTGCCCACGCCTAATTCGCTTTCGACCCAAATTTTGCCGCCATGATATTCCACAATTTGCTTACAGATGGGGAGTCCCAAGCCCGTCCCCTTCGGTTTGTCGGTGAGGGTTTCGCCCACCTGTTTGAATTTGTCAAAGACTTTTGCGACATCTTCAGGGGCAATGCCCATGCCGGTATCTTGAACCGCCAGATGAAGGTTGTCCGCCTGGGCTATCAACCGACAGGTAATCGTTCCGGCATTGGTGAATTTAATGGCATTGGAGAGCAGGTTGATCACCACTTGGATCAGGCGATCGCGATCGCCAAGAATTTTTGGTAAATCTGGTTCAATCTCCGTCACCAAATTCAGCTCACTCTGATCCAACAAACTGGAAACCGCTGCGATCGCCCGCTCAATCACCTCACCCACCTGGAGGGGTTCCATTCTCCATTCCAACTTGCCCGCCTCCATCTTGGCAATATCGAGCACATCATTAATCAGAGCGGTTAGGCGTTCGGCTTCCGAGACAATGATATTGATGTTGTCCCGAACCCGACGAACTGTGCGGCTGGTTTTGCGATCGTCAGCCGCCAGTTGGGGAAAGACATTATCTTCGAGCTTGTCCTGGATAATCGCCGCAAAACCCAAGACCGAGGTCAGCGGTGTGCGCAGTTCGTGGGAGACCGTCGAGATAAAATCGGTCTTCATGCGATCCACTTCCTTTTCTTGAGTAATGTCCCGAATCAAAATTGCCGTTCCTTGCTGGGTTTCCTGGCCCTTGTCCGGCATCACCAGAATCGGGGTAATCACCGCTTGACCCACATGGTTATGGGCCAACGCCACCTCAGCAACTAAAACCTGCTCTGCTTGAGCCTGGCATTGTTCGATTAAGCCCGGGAGTTGGGCTTGACCAATTTCTTGGCAATTGCGCCCCATCAGGTTTTGCTCACCCAATTCAAACATCTCGGTTAAAGCGGGGTTGTAACGGGTAATTTGGCCATGCAAATCCACCACCAACAGGGCATCCGCCAGATTCCGAATAATCGCTTGCAGATCAGCACTTGTTGCCTGAACTTCGGCGGTACGGACTTGCACCCGAGTTTCAAGCTCCTGGTTCAGCGCTTGGAGTTCAGCCTGGGTCTGAACCAGGCCCTGCCGACTGGTTAATACATCCCGTTCAACCCGACCCAAAAGGCGATAAAACAGCATGATTAAGCCCCCTGAAAGGAGCACAGCAAGCAGCAGGGCGATCGCCATTGCCCTCCGAACGGGCTGCACAATGGCAGTGCTCTCTTTAACGGCAATCACATAGCCCAAGGTTTCCCCTTCAATATTGTTAAAGGGCATAAAAACCGCTTGATAATGTTTGCGGTCTTGAACGTAGCGTAGAGATTGAGAGGCTTCCACAGTCTGGGTAGCCGCGAGTACCTGCTGAATTTCTGGTGGTAAGACACCGAGAGTATTGTCCGTGACCACCAACTGGGGAAAATTCTCCCAACCCACCTCTATACCCAGTTCTTGGGCTTTGGTGCGCCAAAGCTCCTGATCCAAAAAGGCCTTATCAACCGCGAGAACCAGATCAACCCCCAAGGCATGGTCAACATAGTGGAGGAGTTCTGCAAAATCCACTCCTAATTCCAGATAGCCCAACAGTTCTCGTCCCTGGGTTTGAGCCCCCCCTTGCTCAGCATTCGGCTCCGGTAAATCTCCAAACCAGGGAAAGACAGAACGCAAAACTGCATTGCCCGTTGGCCCTTGTTCGAGGCCGGCAACCGGTTCACCAGTGGCTGCTGCCTGCTCAATGGTCACACGTTGGTTTAAATCCCCCCGCTGCTCAGAATGGAGCCGGAGGGCCACAATTTGATCGGGTTGGTGAAACGAAAAGTGGGTAATTTCTCCTTCGGCGTGGATCTTTTCAAATAGCGGACGCGCTTGGGCTTCTAAGCGACTTATATCCAGGTTGCGGAGACTTTCGGTTAAACCCACATCCTGCACCATTACCATCATCGTCGCATTAACCATGTTGAGGATATGCTCCTGTTCCTCAGTAATCAGATGGTGAACCTCCTCCTGCAAACTTTCCTCTTGATTTTTGAGCCGCTGTCGTTGCAAGTTAAATAACGTAAAGACAAAAATACCTTGGAGGGCAAGGATCACGCCCACCAATGGGGGCAAAATCCGACTACGGACGTGCTCAGAATTCGAGGGGAACCGATTGGAAGGCTGAGTCATAGAACCTTAGAAGATGTGTTAGGGCAATGAACAGAGGAATAATGAACCCTGGATGCAAGCGGAATTATGCGGTGGGGTAGAGCAATGCTGGTCTCAGGTCAGTCGGGCGATCGCTGACGGCTGATAGGCAAATGGGTAAGGTAATGCAAAACTCGGTTCCGACCCCCAATTGAGATGTGCAGTCCAGATGACCTCCGTGGGTTTCAGCAACCACCTGCTGGCTAATGGCCATGCCGAGGCCGGTGCCCTTCCCCACTGACTTGGTGGTGAAAAAAGGCTCATAGATCTGGTCAATCAACTCTGGGGGCATACCACTGCCATTGTCCGCAATCGTAATTGCCACCTGTTCACTGTCCAGCAGCCGAGTTTGGATACGGATTTGGGGTTGGGTGGCGTGCTGGTCAAGGGCGTCGATCGCATTGCTGAGAATATTCATAAAGACCTGGTTGAGCTGACCCGCATAACAGGACACAAGAGGCAACTCACCGTAGTCTTTGAGCACCTCAATGGCTGGGCGCTGATCACCAATTTTCAGGCGATGGCGCAGGATCATCAGAGTGCTATCAATGCCTTGGTGCAGATCGACCGCTTCGGCTTGATGATGATCAATCCGAGAGAAATTGCGCAGGGAGAGGACAATTTCCTTAATGCGCTTAATACCTTCATTCATAGATTGAACCAGTTCGCCTAGATCTGACTGCAAGAATTCGAGGTCAATCTCTTCCGCCCTGTCGAGAATGACGGGATGAGCATCGGGATAATATTGCTCGTAGAGCGCTAACAGTCCACAGAGATCGCGGCTATAGTCCTGAAGCAAGGTGAGATTACCACTCACAAAGCCAATCGGATTATTGATTTCGTGGGCAACGCCAGCAATCGTATGCCCCAAGCTGGACATTTTTTCACTTTGAACCAACTTGGCTTGGGTTTGTTTGAGTTCCTGGAGGGCTTGCTGGAGTTCTTGAGCCTGAGCTTGGGCTTGCCGGGCAACAGTTTGGCTGGTTTGGTAGAGCAGAGCCTTCTCGATGGCGATCGCAATTTGTCCCGCAAAAATGCTGAGGAGCTTTAGGTGCTCGGTGTTATATGGACTGGGGGTTTCATTGCCAATGGCAATCAAGCCAATCGTGCGTTTTTTTGCTTTAAGGGGCACATAAATCAAAGATTGGAACGCACAGCTACAACTGCTGCATTGCCAGGTTTTGGGTACATCATTAATGATGCTGCCCTGCTGCATCTGAGTGACCTGTTGAACCAGTTCCTGGTGGCGATGCAAATAATCTTGAGCAGCATAGGCTTGTCCAAATTGGGCTAACGTATCTAAGGTTTGGGTCTGGGGATTAACAATAAAAATCGCCCCGCTAGTTGCAGGAATCAGGGTTTCCAGTTCCGCGATCGCCAATTGAGCAATATCGGTTAAATTCAGACTGGTGGTGATTTGAGTGGAGAGATCCTCAAATAGATCAATTTCTTGATAGCGCTCCAACAACTCTTGGGCCAGCAACTTTTTTTGAGTTTCCTGTTTGAGGATACAAATCAATAGGGGAGCTAAGGGTGCAGCCTGAGCAGAGCCCTTCAGCCAGCCCACAGTTTGGGACTCCAAAATCAGGGGAAAGACCGCTGTATGAGTCTCACAGTTCACGCCAAACAGCAACTGCCCTTGAGGATCTTCAATGCTGATGGAGGAATCAATTGCAGCCATGGCTGCTTGGAGGGCGGTCTGAACGTCTTTCCTCCTAAGTACTTTTTTGAGGTTAAAAGATTTCATTACTAATCACTCTGAAATCACACCTATGGGCGTGTATGCACCAAGGTTGAGTACAAGACAAAGAACCATGATGTTGCTTGAAAACCTGATCACTTCGTAGTCTGGGTTGAGCGATAGCGTGGCTTGTTTCTCAGAGAGTAAGCCCAACACGATCTCGATCAGCCCTGTTGCTATTGAGTTTCCTGTGTCAACCCAATAAGCCCGTAACTTTTATCCTGTGCAAAGACACCCAGGAGGCTTAAGGGAGTTTGAGCATCATTAGATCGTTAAGGGTAATTAGAACTTGTGAAAAAGTCATGAAAGCCCCTAAGCTTAGTTCTTTAATATAAAGAAGATGGTCAAGAGAGAGCAGTGCTTACCCATATTGGGTTGTAGAGCTTTAAGGGACAAGCGGGAAACCGCAATCTTAAAGTTAAGGAACCACACAAGATTTAGGAAAGCTGCAAAACAATGCCCGCTTCTCACTCTAGAATGCCTTGAAAATTTGTCTAGGTCAAGGCATCTCCTTGGGGTCGTCTATTCATGCGGACGACATTGATACTTGAACGCTCACGGGTGTGATTTGCGTCACCAATGATTAACGAAACCACACACAGTTCCTCCAGGAAGATTATGGCTTATGCCGCCTGTTCAGGCTGATAAAAGTTACACGTTATCTCCGAACGCTGTAGTGGTAATGCCACAAAACATTTAGAGAATAAAAATTCTTCTAGCTGCGCCTTGGATAACGGCTTGGCGAACAAATAGCCCTGTCCTGATTTACAACCGAGCAACTGAAGTTGTTGAATTTGTTTCTGGGTTTCAATACCTTCAGCAACAGTCGCAAGGCCGAGGGAATACGCCAGGGTGGTGACTGAGTGAATAATACTGCACTCACGAGTTCCCTCCCTGAGGGTTTCGACAAACGAGCGATCAATCTTGAGCGTACTGATCGGGAATTGATGCAAATACTTCAGAGATGAAAATCCCGTGCCAAAATCATCCAAGCTAATTTCAATACCCAGTTTTTGAATTTTCTGCAAAATTTGGGTAGCGATCTCGGTATTTTCAATCAGACTACTTTCTGTGATTTCAAATTTGAGGCAATGGGGTGAAATTTGAGTTTCTGCTAGGGTGCGATCGAGAATTTTGACTAACCCTGGTTCCCGCAATTGCCGACCTGAGATATTAATACTAAAGTAAAGCTGGTTAAACTGAGGGTAAACGGAACACCATTGCTGAAATTGGTGACAGGCGGCTTCTAAAACCCAAATACCAATACTACTGATTAAACCCGTATCTTCAGCAACAGGAATAAATTCTGAGGCAGGAATCAAGCCTTTTTCAGGGTGATACCATCGCAAGAGCACTTCAAACCCTTCAAGGTTGAAGGTTTCTAAGTTAACAATGGGCTGATAGTGAAGTTGAAGTTCTTGGTTCTCGATCGCATGGTGTAAGGCATGTTCGAGTTCAATCCAGTGGAGCGTTTGGGCATACATCTGTTGATCAAACACTTCGCAACGACCTTTACCATTGGCTTTCGCTCGATACATGGCAATATCCGCATCTCGTAAAATATCAGTGACATTCTGATAATCTGGAGTGCCAAAAACAACCCCGATGCTGGCACTGGTAAAAACTTCATGGTGTTCTAAATGGAAAGATGCTTTGAGCTGCGATTGAATCCGCTCACTCACTTGAATCACATTTTTCCAACTGTGAATATCTTCAAGTAAAACAATAAACTCATCGCCTCCCAAACGGGCGACGGCATCAACATCTCGAACTAAGAGTTTAAGCAGTTGCGCAATCTGAATCAATAGCTGATCACCCACTGAATGGCCGAGGCTATCATTAACATGTTTGAAATTATCGAGATCAATAAATAGAACAGCAAATTGTTTAAACTGCCGCTTAGTCTGTTTGATCGCAGCTTCTAAGCGTTGGATGAGATAGGTGCGATTGGTTAAGCCCGTCAAAGAATCATGTAAGATTTCGTGAACCAAGCGGGCTTCCGATGCTTTGCGCTGGGAAATATTACGACCAGCACCATAGAGTAGGTTTTCCTGGGGAAAAGGAACCACATTCCAGGCAATCCACAAGTAAGAACCATCCTGACAACGACACCGAATTTCTAGCGTATCAATCTCTTCTCCCTGTTCGAGTTGCTGCTGAGCCTGCGGCAGCGCGCGCTTCTGAACGCCAGT
Source organism: Spirulina sp. SIO3F2 (assembly GCA_010672165.1). GTDB lineage: Bacteria > Cyanobacteriota > Cyanobacteriia > Cyanobacteriales > Spirulinaceae > SIO3F2. The sequence continues at coordinate 10,867 of JAAHHN010000222.1, forward strand.
CACGCGG
>JAAHHN010000223.1 GCA_010672165.1 Spirulina sp. SIO3F2
TAAGCAGGCAATGGTGATCGAGCCGTAGGGGTTTTGATAGATGATTTTCCGAGCTGAGGCACTGCGCACAACACCATCATTGTCTTGGGATTGCCTGGCCGCAACCCGATCGACTTCGGCAATACATTCTGATGCGGTAATTCCCGGTAATGCTTTGGTACGAGAAGCGAGTCCTTCTGCTTGAACGGGTATAGCAAATTGAGTTAGACCTAAACCCAGTAAGGTTGCGATCGCAAGCCGATAATTCATGGTTCTTGTGTCGATCTTCTGTACGCTCCCCAATCGTGGCATATCTCGCCAATCTTCACAACATCAACCGTCTAACCCTCACTCGATCGCCCGTTCATAAACCCGATAGGTCTTGGCAATCTTCGCCCCCGACGCCTCAATAATCTTCCGCGATGGCGAATTATCTTCCCACACATAAGAAAGCTCTGCCTCTCGATAGGGCTTACCCTTCTGGGTTCCATTCTTCATGCCCAAATAAATCAACGCCAACGGCACCATCTTGCGGCGATATTCTGGCAGTGAGCAAATACCAATCACCCGCGCTCGATTGATACTGCGGCGATACCAGAGAAACTTCAGAATGCCACACCAATTGAGTTTGCCATTAACATACTTTAGGGCTTGGTTATAGTCCGGTAGCGCCATAAAAAAGCCGATCATTTTGCCTTGGTCTTCCGCGATCGGGAAGATATCCGGATCGACCAATTGCTTCAGATCTTTCGCTTCTGCTAAAAACTCTGCTTCACTCCGAGCGCTAGAACTCCAATTGTTAGCAAAAGCCGTCGTAAACAATTCATATAATGCCTTGCAATCTTCATCAAAACCGTCCCCCTTGGTGTGGATAGAGCGGAATGTGATCCCAGATTTAATCGCAATTTTGTAGCCCTTCTCAAATTTTGGGTCAAGCAATAAATCCAACGGCAAATCATAGGCATAGGCATCCTTGGCTTTGGGCCAATGCAACTGCTCCAGCAGCCGGGGGTAATAGTTCGGGTTGTAGGGCATCATCATCTGGGGTTGGCGATCGAAGCTATCCACCAAGAACAAACAACTATTGTGAGTAGAAAGATTGATCGGGCCGCGGATAGAAGTCATGCCGCGATCGCGCAGCCAGTCCTCAGCCCCTTTGAGCAAAACCTGTGCCACTTCCAACGAGTCGATCGTCTCAAAATAGCCAAACAGACCCACTTGTTGCCCTTCCCGCTCAATCAAACGCCGATTCACCGCTGCCACAATCCGCCCCACAGGCCTATCGTCTTGCACCGCCAGGAAGGCCTGTAGTTCGCCGTATTCTTGAAACGGGTTATCAGGAGCAAGCTGGTGGGCAATGCTACTGCGGAGCGGCTCCACCCATTGGGGGATTTGGGCATAAATCCGACGAGGCAACTGCAAAAACTGTTCAAGATGCTCGGGTGTGGTGACAGAAATCAGGTCTACAGTCATCAGGGGAAGTTCTCTCTGCGCGATCGTGTGGTGATAATACCATCTCCTTTAGAGACTGATATTATGGGCGGCTTCGGGATTTCTTCCTTGAGAAATTTTAAATTTTTTAGACCAAAGTCATCGCCGCTGATGGTTCCAAGCTATAACGGGGTGCAGCATAATCACGTTCCGCCTTACCCCTAGCAATTATTCAGAGGATCTACTCCATGAGCTTGTCCACAGTACGCCGCAATGATGGCCTCTCCCAAAATCTCAATCTCAGTGCCGATGTGAAGGCGCTCCAAGAAACCTTGAATCTACTCGGCTTTGATGCGGGCAAAGCCGACGGTAAGTTTGGTTCTGGCACCGAAGCAGTGGTGAAGGAATTCCAAACCAAAAATGATTTAGAAGCAGATGGTGTCGTTGGCTCTGGCACGTGGAAGGTGCTGCTCTCCCAAGCCTATCCTAAACTCAAGCTTGAGGATGGTTGGAAGCAAAATCTGGAGTTGAACGACAAGGTTAAGCTCATGCAGACCAAGCTCAATGATGCGGGCTTTAATGTAGGCAACCCTGATGGTAAGTTTGGCCCAGGCACAGAAAAACAGGTCAAAGCTTTTCAGAGCAGCAATGGCTTAGGTGCAGATGGTGTTGTGGGCACAGGCACGTGGAGCGCATTGCTGAAGGGGGGCTCAGGAGCCCCATCAGTGCAGTTTGAATCCAGCTTGGCAACGCCTGAGAAAATTGCGCATGTCTTTGAATGCCCCGTTTCCCAGACCCAGCAATATTTTCCGGGGGTGCTGGCGGCAATGGACAAGTGGCAAATTCTCGATCGCCTCACCCTGATTGGCCTCTGCGCCACCATCCGTATTGAAACCGGGGGCTTCCGACCGATCAATGAATATGGGGGAACACGCTACTTCACCCGTATGTATGAAGGCCGCCGCGATCTCGGCAATACCCAACGGGGAGATGGGGCACGGTTCCACGGTCGGGGTTATGTGCAGATCACCGGACGAGCAAACTATCGGGAATATAGCCGCAAGCTGGGTCTTGGCAATAAGCTCGTCGATGATCCCCAACTGGCATTAAACGCGGTCTATGCCGCTGAAATCATCGCCCGCTATTTCAAGGATCGTAATGTGGATGATGCCTGTCGTGCTCAGGATTGGCGACGGGCCCGTCGTTTGGTCAATGGGGGCTACAACGGTTGGGGGGAGTTTGACCATTTTGTGAAGCGAGGCCTGTCGATGTTGTAGGGGTGTGGTCTTTGCTATTGGTATAAACTTAACGATGTATTCCGCTTCTGGTGGGAGTTCAGGTGGGTTGACCCACCTCCCCCTAAAGGTACTCATCCCAAGAGAAGATGAAAAATCCCCTCCTGGGAGGTAGGGCTATTATATGTTTACCAGAGAAAATTCTAGATCTGCTGTAGGGGCTCGGTTTCCGTGCCCCCACGTAACCTTTAACACCATCCTGCCAATAAATTAGGTGGGTGCAGGGCAGGGAGACCCAGCCCCTACCGTTGAATCCACTATCCTCTAATTTGTCTCCTCAGAGCATCAAACCTGACCTACACTGCCGCTAAGACCGTATCCGATCGCGTCGCTGAGGGGTTTGGAGCACTGCGACAGAGGATCTCCGCAGAATTGTTGGGGCTTTCGATCAGCTTGACGCGATCGAGTTCTACACCCAGTTCCGAGAGAGGCTGTTGTAGGGTTTGGGCAATATAGAGAGCAATATTCTCTGCGGTAGGTACAACCTTGGCAAAATGGGCAATATCTTTGTTCAAAAATGTGTGATCGAACGGTTCGACAATCAGGTCATCAACCACCCGCTGAAATTCACTCAAATCGACAATCATGCCTGTGCGTTCATCCATTGACCCAACGATGGTTACTTCGAGGTGATAGTTATGACCATGGCCGTGGGGGCGGGCGCACTTACCATAAATTTCTAGATTTTGGTCGTAGGGGAGCGTGTCCAGGGCGAGGCGGTGGGCGGCGCTAAAGTGGGTGCTAATTGTCAGTGCTGTTTCCATAGGAGTTCCGGTATATTCTGCCCAAAGTTCAGGGTGTTCAAAGAGTTGGATTTTAACCAAGGGGAGGTGCGGTGCGAGGCGTTGCCAAATTACGCGAGCCAGGTTTTCGGTGGTCGGGAGTGTTTGCTGAAATTCTGGCCAAACCTCATTGAGATAAGCGTAGTCAAGGTCTTGAGTGACATAGCGCTTAATTGCAGATTTCACATCTGACAGATTTTGCACCATGCCATATTCATCCAGTTCGCCCTCCAGAGAGACATAAAGTACGTAGTTATGACCATGACCGGGGGCGCGGCTACAGGGGCCAAAGCGAGTAATATTGTCCGCTTCATTCAGTTCCGGCAGCCAATAGCGGTGGCTAGCCGAGAATTGAGCACGGCGGTGAATAATACATTTCATAGGGGGCATTTCATAGAGTGTGAGGCAAGATTGTGAAGTTGTGTAAACAGATCACTGTCTCTACCATAAACGCGATCGTGTGCTAGTGGTCGAGTCTCTGCAATTTCCCAGTCAACCTTACTGCATCAACAGCGGCAGCAAGACCTCAAACTCTGTCCATTTTCCCACTTGCGATCGCAACTTCAGTTCACCCTCGTGTTTTTCTGCCACGATCTGGTAGCTAATGGCCAAACCCAAACCCGTTCCCTTGCCCACTGGCTTAGTCGTGAAGTAGTTATCAAAAATTTTTTGCTGATTTTCTGGCGGAATCCCCAGGCCGTTATCAATAATTTTGATACTGATGAGGCGCTCCCCTTGGTGGTCTTCTATCTGTTGGGTTTTGATTGTAATTGTGGGCTGCCAAGTCTCATCTTGAAGTTGTGCCTTTTTCTCAAGCAACACATCAATTGCGTTGGCAAGCAAATTCATAAAGACTTGGCTCAATTGTCCTGAATAGCAGGCAATATCGGGTAACTTTTCGTAGTCTCTGATAACTTCAATATCATATTTTGTTCGGTTCTCTAAAATTAGCAATGTGCCGTTGATGCAGTCATGAATATTAATAAGCTGCTTGCTGCGATCATCTACACGAGAGAAATTTCGTAAGCTTGTGACAATTTGGGTTAATCGCTCTGACCCTATTTGAATGCTTTTGATGATCTTGGGGGCATCCTCCAAAATGAATTCGAGGTCAAGCTCTTCTTCAAGTTCTAAAAGTTTATCTGGCTTGTTACCGATAAATGCTTGATAGCCATTCACTAATTCAATCAAGTTATTAAAGTAATTCTCTAGAAAATCGACATTACCATAAACTGAGTTCACTGGATTTTTGATCTCATGGGCCACACCCGAAACCATGTGCCCTAAGCTCACCATTTTTTCCGTTTGCACCCGTTGAGCATAGTTGCTTTCATCTAGGAGACGACTGGTTAGTTTATGAATGCGAGACTGGGCCTGGAGCAATTCATGAACATCGATCAAGGCATAAGTTGAAGTACCCTTGACCTGCTGCACGACGATCGGCTCATATAGCAGTTCTGGAGGGCGTTTAAGCGATCGGCGAGCGGCTTTAACAATCAACAAATCTTCGGCAAATACATCCACATGGATCTTGGTGAAGCTGTAGATGACTGTAATCGGACGCTTGAGAAATAATTCAATAGAATAGGGACGACTCATCCGCTCCAGAAAACGCCGTCGGGAAAGCATCCCCGCTAAGCGATCGCCATCCATGAGAATAATGCCAGGGACAATTTTATTTTCCTCAAAGCAGCGCACTACATCGATCACCAAATCAGACACATTCATGGTCACATGATGCATCGGGAGATCTTTTAGTGTTGATTTTGGCGACAATTTTTTGTTGTCAATTTGGCTAGTCATAGATGGTGAGGGTGACAGACTAAGCATAAGAAAAATCGATTGGAACGCAGCATAAATCCTCTCTCTAATTTACCGACAGTTGCTAAGACTCGTCAGGCAAATTTAAAAGTTTTAGGGAAGTTTAAAGTGGCGATCGTGTCTATTTAACCTCTCCTTAATTTCGCTGCGTAAAGCAATTGTGATGTCTGGGTCTGAAGCAGGGTTAAGAATACAACCGCAATTCTCGAATATTTTTCTGAGTTAATTACTGGGGATTTTAGTCTGACATTACACATGACTCTCGCCAACAATTGCTAGGGACTCGATTTAATCAACTGGTGGGCAAGATGTACTATCCCTCTGGAAGGCGATGCTAATGGCTCCACTTAGCGACCACTCTCGCTATGGACTGTAATTGAGAAGAACCGTAGCGCAGGCGTCTCGCCTGCTTGATGAATAATCCAGGCTAAATCCTTGATTTATAAGGGCTCAGGCTGTTTTTCTAGGTACATCTTGACATTGTGTTTTTTGAACACTATCATGGGTGGTGTAAGAAGAACACAAAGCTGTTTTGACTCACTCGGAGGTCGCTGCAACATGACGCTCACCTTAACCCACACCCTCCCAACGCCTACTTTTTTTAATCCCCAAACTACAGACCAAGTCTGGCGTGTACCCTATCAAGACCGTGCGAACCAAGCCCGAGATTGGGCCAAGCTGCATCAATTGCATCCGGTTGCTAAAGACGTCACTCGCATTTGCTTGATGGCGATCGATGTGCAAAACACCTTCTGCTTGCCCGACTTTGAACTGTTTGTGGGTGGGCGATCGGGCCGTGGCGCGATCGAAGATAATATTCGACTTTGTGAGTTTATCTATCGAAATTTAGGTGTGCTCACCGAAATTGCCCCCACGATGGATACACATACGTCAATGCAAATTTTTCACCCGGTTTTTTGGGTGAATGATGCGGGGGAACATCCGGTTCCTGCGGCTACAATGATTACCTATGACGAGGTGAAACAAGGGGTTTGGAAAGTCAATCCTGCGATCGCCTACAGTGTTGCGGGCGGTAACTATTTAGCCCTACAAAAACATGCATTGCATTATGTCAAAACCCTCACGGATGCAGGCAAATATCCCCTTACAGTTTGGCCCTACCATGCCATGCTCGGTGGGATTGGCCATGCACTTGTTTCCGCTGTAGAAGAAGCGATGTTTTTCCATGCGATGGCCCGTAATAGTCAAACTCGTTTTGAAATCAAAGGCGGCAATCCCTTAACGGAAAACTATTCGGTCTTGCGTCCGGAAGTTCTGGGCGGGGCAGATGGTCGTCCGATCGCGCAGAAAAACACCCGCTTTATTCAAAAGTTGCTCAATTTTGATGCGGTGATTATTGCGGGTCAAGCCAAGAGCCATTGTGTGGCTTGGACAATCGATGATCTGCTCACGGAAATCCAAGCCCAAGATCCGGCCTTAGCGCAAAAGGTTTATCTCCTTGAAGATTGCACCTCTCCGGTTGTGGTGCCGGGTGTGATTGACTTTACCGATCAAGCGAATGCGGCCTTTCAACGCTTTGCAGATGCCGGAATGCACTTGGTGAAATCGACAGATGATTTAAGCAGTTGGCCTGGCTTGAATTTATAACGGGATTCTTTTGTTTTGGCTTGCCCTTGTTGGGTTTCGTTCCTCAACCCAACCTAATCGATTACTGTTCTCTCTCCTCAACCTCAACAACAACCATGACTTCTCAAACTCCTGATCTCAACAATCTTTTCAACGCTGCTCAAGCCGATGGCACATTATCCAATGCATCGATGCAAGCACTCAATGTGATTGATATTGGTGCCGAAATTCAAGCGGGACTGGGTGTGAGCGTGGATGACGTGATGGCCAGTGAAGTGGTGTTAGTCACGATTATGCCTGATGATTCGGGCTCGATTCGATTTGGCGGCAATGCTCAGGCGGTGCGTGGCGGTCACAATGCGGTGCTTGATGCCTTGGGTGGCACCCCCCAGAGCGATAGCATCTTGATCCATACTCGCTACCTCAATGGTTTTGTGCTCTATCCCTATTGCCCGGTTGATCAGGCCGTGCGCATGAATCCCCAAAACTTTGACCCTAACCAGGGCACACCCCTCTATGACCAAACGGTGGTGTTGCTGGGTACGGTGCTGGCGAAAGCCCAGGAATTTGAAGATAATGGTGTCCCGGTACGCACGATTACGCTACTGATCACTGATGGGGGCGATGCCCATTCCCGACGCTCAGGGGCTAAGGAGGTGAAAGCGATCGTCCAGGATATGCTCCGAGTCGAAAATCATATCATTGCGGCCATGGGCATTGATGATGAATACACTGATTTTCGGCAGGTCTTTAAGGATATGGGCATTCGAGATGAATGGGTGCTGACCCCAGGTAATAGCGACAAAGAGATTCGCCAGGCGTTTCAGGTTTTCTCCCAGTCCGCGATCCGCGTCAGCCAAGGGGCGGGGAATTTGAGCCAGTCGGGCTTGGGGGGCTTTGGGTCTTAGGGCTAGGTTGGGCAAATTCTCATAATGTGTTGTTTGAATAGCCAATGATGAACCTTCGCAGCGACCATGCCCCCTAGCCAGCAGCCCATCCCGCCAGAAATGCACAGCTTCCTGACGCGCCAGAAGAAATGTTGGACAGAGCAACCCATTTTTGGGGAATGGGGACATATCCATATTGTGATTGAGAGTGAGGCGGACTTTGATAGGCTAGCGGGCCACGATGGGATGCTGGGGGAAAACTTTGATACGTTGCATACTTACGATGTTGGTGCAGTTCATGGGTCGGTTAATGCGTGTCTGCACTTGCAGCATCAAAGACTAAAAGCTCTGGCAGTGGATCTATGAAATTTAGCGTTAAGCGATTTCTGATCGCCACCATGTTTGGTTTCCTGGCATGGCTGGCATTCTCAGGGATAGGGTTCTTTTTCTCCACATCCCCAGAAGAAGTGTTGCAACGGGCAGTTGAGCGAGAGCGGTTAGTTTGTAGCGGGGTTAGTGAGAGCGGTGAGCAAGGTGTGAGTGATGAGGAAGACTGTATTAAGAAACCTTGATTATTTGATTGTCGCAATCATGGATTTTATTTTTCGTTTCATCCATTTATTCGAGAAGAAGATATACATGGTATTTATTATCAATAGTCCTGTTTGAATACCAAAGGTTGTGTAGAACAGAGATACGTAAATAGCTTTGTTGACTTGTGCCATTGCAGCCATAAGTAGACCTGGCCCCAAGGCCCAAAGCAAATTCAAAGCAGAATAAATCGTAAATAATGGCCGTATAAATCCATTTCCAAAAATAAGTGAAATAAAAAGTATTAAAGTAGTTGTTGCCCCAAATAGTAATGCTATTGTCAATGGTGTTGCAGTTGAAAACCCAAACAAAACCAACGGATGTATGGAAAGTAATACTATCCTTGCCCACTTTAATAAAAGTAATTCGGCAAGTATAAATATGGTTATATTGATAGCTGCATAAAAGATGATGAATATAGGAATTCGGGAAGCTTTTGTTTTTTTGGCAGCACCTTTTAAAAAGACAAGAAATGACATGATTTAATGAGAGTATACACCCTGATTTTTTGCCCAAAAATCATAGAGTTGTATCTGATACGTGGCACTTTATTAACTGACCTTATTCGGGACTATCGCTGTTAAACTTAAAACTCTTGCTGTGACTGCCTTACCGCCTCTTTTTCTATTGTTGGGATCGGGCGCTCTCTCCCTTCGTCAGGCTTCCGGTGTTAGCTGACGATACCCCCTAATACAGCGCAGACGATCGCTCAACCCACCCCTTCCGATCGCGCCTTCAGCCAATAGGTCTGCATTTCTCCTTTGCCCTTGACCATAATTTTGTCGCGGGGCGTCAACTGATAATGGTGATTCAACTTGACATAGGTTGCCTCCGTTACTTGAATCTGACCCGGCAATCCGTGGGACTCCATACGGCTAGCGATATTGACCGTATCCCCCCACAGGTCATAGATGAATTTCTTGGTGCCAATCACCCCCGCCACCACCGAGCCTGTATTGATACCAATCCGAATCCGGAATTGTTCCTCGCGCTCCGCATGGTTAAGCACATCGATCACCCGCTGCATATCCAACGCCATCTCTGCGATCGCCATCGCATGATCGGCTCGTGGCGTTGGTAAACCTCCCACCACCATATAGGCATCACCAATTGTCTTGATCTTCTCCAATTGATGTTCCTCACTGAGCTGATCAAATGCTGAAAATACCACATTCAGCCGTTCCACCAACTCTATGGGGGAGAGCCGTGACGCCATTTCCGTAAACCCCACCAAGTCCGCAAACAAGACCGTCACCTCCTCAAAGCTCTCCGCGATCGTATCGGGGTTGGTTTTAAGGCGATCGACAATCGGACTGGGCAGAATATTAAGCAATAGCCGTTGGGAGGTCTGATCTGATTCCACTAAACGGGCTTGGGTTTTCTGGAGATCACTGAGCACCTTTTGCAACCGTTGGTGCTGGGTTTCCAGAGCTTGCATCACGCGGTTATAACGGCTGGCGATATGCCCCACTTCCGTGAAGGCTTCCACCGGAACCCGCAAGCTCAAATCTTGGGTTTGGGCTTGGGCTTCCATCACCCGCAACAGCTCATAGAGTTCCGTTTTGGCACCGTGTTCCGCTACATTCAGCCCCAGATCTTCTTCTTCTGGGGAAACGCGTAGGGGAGTGAGGCGATCGATGCCCTTGAGCACCAACCACGAAACCCCAAATGCCCAAACAAAACAGATGCCAATCCCGAGCAGTTGCACCGCAATTTGGCTCCCCTTACTTAAGCCCGTACCCAACACCTCCGGCTGAGCAAAGAGCCCCACAGCCAACGTGCCCCAAACACCGCCGCCCGCATGAACTGCCACAGCCCCCACCGCATCATCAATGTGCCAATGCTCTAGCGCTTCCCACACCAGCAACATCACTGCGCCGCCAACCCCGCCGATAATCACCGCGATTGGCGTGCTAACCACATTACAACTGGCGGAAATCGCCACCAAACCCGCTAGAGAGCCATAAATCAACAACTCCACTTCCAGGAGATGGCGCTTAAACCAACTCAATATGCCTGCCACCACCATGCCCGCCACCCCAGCCAGCAATGTATGCACTAGCACCTGGGCAACCACCGGACTGAATGTCAGCAAACTGCCGCCATTAAACCCCAGCCAGCCAAACCAGAGCAGCAATGTGCCCATCACCGAGAGGGGCAGATAGGAGCCATGAATTTTCTGGGATGGTTGACCCGGTTGAAAACGCCCCGCTCGGGGGCCAATCACCAGCAGCGCTGCTAACGAGACCCAAGCCCCCACACTATTAACCACGGTTGACCCCGCAAAATCATAAAAACCCAAGCTGCGCAACCATCCCATCGCCTCTGGTTGATTGCCCACAAGACCGCCCCAAACCCAATGGCCGAACAGGGGATAAATTAAGCCGGAAACGACGATCGCTACTACCAGATAGCCAATGAATTTCATGCGGAGCTCGGAA
>JAAHHN010000224.1 GCA_010672165.1 Spirulina sp. SIO3F2
AATGACTTACGTCTACTCATCCGCGAACAACTCCTGAAACTCGAACAAGCGACTATTGCCTCTATTGCAGGCAGAAAGAGCATTTTAGATGCCTTATCTGTAGCTGGCATTTTGTGATTTGGTATAACACCAAAGACTAATGGGACAAGGATAGAGCGCCCGACCCAAAAAACAGCAAAAGGGGCTGTCAGTCAGTAGAAAGAGTTTAAAGCCTAACTGACGACAGCCCTTAGTACCGCGAGGCGGAGTTCAGAGTTCAAAGTGCTTGTATAGCAGTGGTCGAGAATGCTAGGACGTCGCGTAGGGTGGGCATCGCCCACCAGCCGAGGATTTCAAGGATCTAAAAATGTCCTAACCGCTTTAAGTCTTGCTATACAACAGGCATTCTGTGAATTTTGAATGGATGGCTTATTTCTACCGTTCTGTACTAGTCTGATGTACAAATCTAGATTAGGGTGTTAACCGAATCAAACGAATCACGGTGCGCTGATTTTGGGGCGCAGCGGGGTCAATGCCAGGGAGGGGCTGAGCATAACCGAGGCCTTCCGCAAAGATGCTGTGTTGGAGCTGCTGCTGTTTAAGAAAATTCACCACCACTTGGGCACGGCTTTGGGAGAGCTTTTGGTTCACATCTGCCGCTCCTGTGCGGCTGGTATGACCCTGAATTTTGATGCCGATCGTACCGGGGTTAAACTCCTTGATCTCCTGGGCAAGCTGCTTTAGAGTTGTTTGGCTTTGTGGAGTGAGTTGCGAAGAGCCTGACGCAAACTTCACCTCGCCCCGCACGGTCAAGTTACCAATATCCGGTGCATTTTGAGCCTGAGCGGTGGAAACAGGCGTGACGGTAGGCGGTGCTTGGGCAGCTTGGAGTTGTTTCGCCAACTCTGGGTTGTCTTTGGCAATGATCTGGAGCAGTTGCGCTGTGCTTTGCGCAACGGGGTCGAGATATTGCGCCGTGTAGAGTTCAGGTGCAGGACGGGGGGCATTGGGCAAACGGCCAGCCAGGGTCAGGATCGCAGCGATCGCCTCAATCCGTTGATTCAACTCACCCGAGTTCATCCATTTTTGCGCCTCAACTGAGGTGAAGAACGAAATTCCTTGGCGCACAGCATTTGCTTCTTCCGGCAAGAGCTGGCCATCAGCCGCAATTTGGCGTGTTAGCAGGTCTTGATCTTGCAGCGATGCATCAATCCGACGGTAATAAGCCGAGACAAAGTCAGCGATCGCTTGAGGATTATTTTCAACAGCGCGATCGCTCGCCACCAGCACATCCACAATCACCTTGGGTGAATCTTGACTGCTCAACACCACCGTATTGCCCCGTTGCCGAGCCTGATTGACAAACGGCTCCCAAAGCACCCCGAGCGCGATCGAGGAGTCACTTTGCATTTTTTCCCAGGCGATGCTGGCGTCTTCGACTTCAACAACCTCAAAATCTGCCAAGTTGAAGTTATCAAACTTAGTATTTAGAACCAATGCCAGAAATTCGCTAGGTGTATCGGCGGCAAAGACGATCCGGAGCTTTTTGCCCTGGGCGGCTTGTTCGGCAACGAGTTTTTCTAGCTCTAATAAAGAGGTGAGCTGGGGGAAATGTTGGGTGTTTAAGACCACCGCATCTGCACCAATGGTGCGATCGATCAGGGCAACGATTTTGCCCGCAGGCTGATGGGTGAGATATTGGTCAAGCGTTGTAACGATTAGGTCGGCTTCACCTGCGGCGATCGCTGCGGCCCGCGCTTGTTGATCAAACTGATCTTGGTAGCATAGGCCCAAGCCCACTTCGCTCAATGCCCCTTGAAATACGGGATTACGGAGGGTTGAATAGCCACTAAACGTATCACCAAGGGCTGTAAGCTGCACCTGCGCATCCGGATCGCTGCATTGCTCACCACCAAACGCAGTGGTGGCTGAGGGCAAACGGTTTAAAACCCACATCCCTCCCCCCACAAAGACGGCCCCTGAAATAGCGAGGGCTAGACCCAGCGCCAGGGGATTCGTTTTTTTATTTGCAGACATCTCAATCGTCTCTCCAAGAAATAAGCAACGCTTGCTCCAATTTTACGTCCTACACCAACCCACAGAGTCTGAAACGCAGGGATTGTGTGGTGTCCAGTGCGGCATCATTCGGTTTGAATCGTTAGAAGACCTGAAGGCACTGGAATTGGAGTAATGGCAAGCGAATTGCAACGGTAGGATTAACTCCAATAGGGCGGCGGCTGTTTCCAGAGGTGTGGGTGTGATCATGGAAACCGGAAGGCTGTTTCCACAAGTCTTACTTCTCTTCTCGGTGTGGACGAGCCTGGATAGTAAATTTTTTATTGATAGTTTGAGAGAGAGGACTATTCCCTGAAAGTCTTTTACCGTAACGGCTTCAGCACTTGTGCTTTACTCCAACGCAGGTGATGCAAGGGATGGACTACAGAGCATATTCGAAAAAATAGCGAATTAATCCAGATAAGTATGTGTAGTGCCTTGAAGGATAACCATGCTTAAGGAAAGCTTACTTACGATTGCCCATTCAACGATTGCAGTTCTAGTTCTGACAACTGGACATGAGGCAGCGTTGGCAGCTTCTTTTTTTCTGGATTTCGATACACCAACAACGGGCAGTAATATTATTAATGCTCCACTCGTCACATCATTAGGGACAATCACGGTTCTTGATGGGGAGCTGACAACAGGCTATGACCCTGACTTTGCTACAGTAGGCGCTTCTGGCAATAAATTAAATATCGACGATCTTAATGGTGCGTTGATGACATTTGACTTTGATGTCGATTCACTGACGTTTATTTATGGCGGAAACTCAGGTGTCTTTGACATTGTTGCAAAAGATGCCAGCAACAATATTGTGGATTCATTTTTTCAAGCTTCGACTGGTAATGGTGAACCTGCTGGCCCAATTACGTTAAGCAAAAACACCAGTTCAGGAATTCGTAGTATTTTTTGGCAAGATCCTGGATATAACTTCTCAGCAATTGATAACATAACCATCGAGTCTACACAGACAGTGCCTGAACCAGCTAACGTGCTCAGCTTGCTCTTAGGTGTTGCCTTTGTTAAAACCATGGTGCAGAAGAAAGGCAACACCAATTAATATCTGGGTTTAGCCTAACCTGAGTTCGGGATAAGCAAAGGAGGAGTCAGATCAGGAAATCACTTCTTCTCTTCTTTTGATTTCCCTTTGTCATCTTTAAGATCATAAGCCCTCACCATGTTGTATATGAACTGGGCCCATGGGAATACATCTCTGACACTGATGAACGGCATCGCACGATACTCCATGATTGGGAGCTTCTCGCCTCCCGCGCCGATGTCCATCTTGTCTCCAAGCACTCCGATTGGTTTGACTTCCTCCTCAGCCACGGCAGCAGTTGGTGAAAACGAAACGAACTTCTTGAGTTCTTCTTTAGTTAGGCAATCCGTATAGCTGGACGCGAGACGATCAACCCATTCCCATATACTTAATTTGATTGGACTTTGGGCCATTCGCGCTGCATATGAAACCTGCCCCGTGTACAACCGTCTTCCGATCACTGGGTCTTTTCTGTTTATTGACCTTCCCCATGCTGTTTTCACAACATTTTCGATGAACGAATAAAAGTATGCTGGGTTTTTGGTCATAATTTTTTTGCCCCCTTGCACATCCTCTTCCAGATGCTTTAACATCGCTCCGAGATCGGTCTTTTGTAAAAATCCGGTTTGGACTACTGTTTTGGCCGACATGACGCCCCCATCGGTACTTATTCCTCCTGGTTCGTTTTCAGCACTGCCTCCGATGATGAAACTTGCAATCTGGGCAATGATCGGTTTTGCTTCTTCCATTCCTTCAACTGTGCCAAAGTACTTGTGATAACAGCTATCGACGGCTCTATTAATTGCGACCAAGTGGGGATTATTCGCTTCGGGTTTTGCTGATATTTGCATAGAGATAGAGTTTGGCATTCCGTGCATGTACATATTCCATTCTTCATCGCCCAGAGTTATCTCTTTGCTCATAAGCTCATTCCACTGGTTCAATTTCAGTCCGGCTGTAAATTGCGGTTTGATCCTTAATCGCCCATTCTGGATCGCCTCGATCACCATATAGAACATATCTTTTTCTACATTTCCAAAGGAGGCAAAATTCCCCATCGAGATATACTCCCACGGCTTTGAAGCTTCGACTTCGAAAAGCAGCTTACTAATACTTATGAACGTTTCCTCGAATTTGTCCTGATCCCCCTCTTTTGTTCCAAATTCTTTGGTTATTATCTCCATACTCGACCCGTCGGCCAGTCCATCTGCTTCGACATACCACATTTTATTACTCCCCTGGAATAGTCGTTCTCCTTTAATGTGTGCATTGTACGCATCTTTTTCTGATGACAACCACCCTTTTTTTTTATAAGTCCTGACTTGATTTCCATGTAGCTCAAACTCAAACCCCACACTTCTCTGTATGGTTTCAGTTTTTTCTTGCTGCACCACATGCGTCAACTCATGGGCCAATAAACCCTGTCCTTCCTTACTCTCGGGTGCATAAGCCCCCTGCCGGAAAAACACATCCTGCCCGGTTGTAAACGCCTTTGCTTGAATCGATTGATTTAACTGATCAGCCGTATTATCTGTATGAATACGCACCCCACCAAAATTAGTTCCAAAGGCATCCTCCATCGGCTGCCGCACGCGATCGGCCAAGGGCCGCCCCTTACCCCGCTTCTGCTGAATCGATTGTTCTAGCTCAGGTGAAGCTGTCCCCCCTGCACTTGTACCGGTGCGCTGAATACTCTGAACAATAGATTGCCGTTGTAGGCTGTCCGCCTTTTCGTCCTCGTATTCTTGCCGCTGCACAGGTGGACTATTCAACTGCTGCACCACTTGTGCTGCCACTGCATCCGCTTCTTGCTCATACTTATCCCCCACTGCCCCTACCGTGAGCTTGGGCTGTATCGGCATTGGGTTGGCGTAGACACCTTGTTTAATGGGCCCGTCTGTAGTGGGCCAGCTCAGCTTTTCTAGAAGATTGCCCCAAGGTGCTTTAGCTTGTCGCGCTATGGTGGCTGGCAAATCCTCAGCTTTCGCTTGCACGGGCTTCGGGAACGGTCGTGAATAGTGGGAAATTTCTACCCCTTTCCGTACTGGTTGGGGTTCATTCTGCGTGGCGTACTCATATTGACGACGACGACGACGGCGGCGGCGACCCATGGACTTATCCTCTCTGTTAACTCTGGAAACCTCAAAGCAGAGCGACTTCAGCTTCGCCTGTTCAAGATTTAACCTAACCCCCAGAACCTAGCTGATGATGCTCCATTGCGATAGCTTATCCTAGATCGATGGACTGGGGCTATCGACTCACCACACACAGAAATACACAAATCAAGTTATTCACAGAACCACCCGATTTTATCTACAACTTTTCTAGGGGCTGTCGTCAGTTAGATTTCAAATTCTTGTTATGACTGATTTACAGCCCCTTTTTCTGTTTTTTGAGTCAGGCGCTCTATCCCTTGTTCCGTCAGGCTTCTGATGTTAACTGGCGACACGCCCTAATTCAAACTAATCTGACCCCCGATCGCCTTCATGATTTGTAAAACCTGACCCAGCTCATTCTCCGGCAAACCATAGACAGAAAACGAGCTAGAAAACGCATATTCAGCCACCGGAACACGGGCTACTTTCAAAAACAAAAAACTATCACCATTTGTGACCAAGCCATAGGTGGGTTGCTCAAGATAAGGATTATCCATCATATAAGCCAACGCCTGGGGAATCCCCACAGAAAACGAAAACTGGGTTTGTTTTGATTCCACGATCGCCAACCAAAAACATTGCTTCAAAATCAAAAAATCAATCCGACCCCGATAGATCATATCCCGTTCTTTCACTTCAATCGCCACTGATTTCTCCCCCTGTACCGTATAGGGCGGATCACAAAACCCCGCCAGATAAACCAACGGGGACACTAACAACAGATTAACTGTTGCCTCTGTCAATGCACCATTGGCGCTGTTATGCAAGTAGCTTGCTCGGATGCGATCGCAACTGACCTGTTCTTCTGGGGTTAACTGCGGTAAGGGGGCTTGCCATTCAGGAAAAAATCGCGATCGCGGTTGGGTTGTAAGCCAAATCGTGACTCCACATCCGTAATGGTTTTGAACGTTTCCGTGATTGCTAAGTAGGTCGGCCTTGAAATAATCAACTATATTTCTGATTGCAAATGGACTCAAAACTCTAATCTGATAAGGAATGTAGTAAGATTTACATTTCTCAACACAAGTGACCTTTTCTCCCTCGATCTACTTATCCCCAAAAGACACACAATATCGAAGATGTCGAAGAAGAGATTGATTATGCTTTTCTTCAAGATGATTTACCTAAAATGCTCAATTCCATGCGAGTTGGAACTGAGCGAATCCGCCAGATTGTTCTCTCTTTACGCGTGTTCTCTCGGGTCGATGAAGCCTCTGTTAAATCCGTAGATATTCATGAGGGCATCGACAGTACTTTAATGATTCTCGGGAATCGTTTGAAAGCGAATTCCGAGCGCCCTGCAATCCAAATCATTCGAAATTATGGAGATTTGCCACTAGTTGAATGTTATGCTGGTCAACTCAATCAAGTCTTTATGAATCTTTTTGTTAATGCATTGGATGCATTTGAAGACGTAACATCAAAACATTCATATCAATATCTCAAAAGCAATCCCCAAACAATTGAGATCCAGACCCGTGCTTTAGACAATAATTGGATTTCTATTGCCATTAGAGATAATGGTCTAGGCATTTCTGAAGCCAATCAAGCAAAGTTATTTGATGCCTTCTTTACCACTAAAGCAGTAGGCAAGGGCACCGGGTTAGGACTATCGATTAGCCATCAGATCGTCACAGAGAAGCATAATGGCAATTTAAACTGTATATCTACCTTAGGAGAAGGCACGACGTTTATGATTGAGATCCCCTGCCGCCAAGCTGTTCAGACCTAGACGATCGCCACCTTACCCAACTCATTCCCAAAATTTTGCTTAGGGGTGCGATAGAGATTTATCACTCAATTGCAGGAGATATGGATGAGATGAAAGCACTAATTTCTCTAATCAAGGAATTACTCAAGTATTTCTGGTGCAAGGTTCCCAGCCGCTTTGGAACACCAGTTAAGGTGAATGATGGTAGTCAATGTTCTCGCTTTATTTGCAACTATTGTCCCCATGCAACGAAATCTCGGGAGTAGCCATAATCGATTTGCAAGCATCTCCACACGAACTATCTATTTTGGGCGCTGCCAAATTTTGAAGGATATTATCCCCTGCTTTAGCAGCACCCTATTCTGAACCTTAAGAGACTGATTGTATCAACTCAGGCGTACCGACAAGCTCAACCAACTTGTTATAAACCCAAGCAAACATCAAACCGCCCAAAAAACCATCAACCAAACCCCAGGACAAACCAATTAGGCTACCCAGAGGACTAACGGTATATCCCTGATAAATTCGGCCAATAAAGGTCACGTCACCCGTTACCCCCTCAAAGGCAATCAACCACCAGGTTAGGCAAAACAATCCAACTCCCCAAATCAAGCCAAACGCTAAGGCAAATGCTTTGATATTTAATTTCATCGTCATAACCCTCCGGCCCTGTTGATGATGAACTTCCGCAAACAAAACCATCCTCACACCGCTGGGGTTAAAATAAATCCCTTACTGATTGTTTTTGGACTGTATTAAAGACAGAGACCTGTTCTTTAATTATAAAATGTTTGCCTTTATCCGCCAGCAAAAAACTGAAATTCTACTATTAGCTGTAGGAGCAACAATATCGACGCTCCTGAGCTTTGCGATCGCTCATCTCTGGCTAACACCATTGTTAGGGGCAGCGGTTGCCTATCCCAGCTTGCTTATGGGGGTGCGGCGGCAGCACTATTGGCAAACCGGGGTGTTGATGTTGCTCTGGGGGGTGTTTCAGTCCGTGGCGGTGGGCCTGGCCGCAGCCTGGTTTCCGGAACGGGCGGCGATGGTAATTGTCCGTGGCTCCGCCGTAACAACCGAGATGCTCCATTGGATTGCTACAGGCGAGGGGCCGGAAGGATCGTTGCGCCTCTTTTTACCCATTCACTTACGCAACTATGTGCTGTTCTGTAGCTTATGTTGTTTGAGCGTCAGTAGTGCAGCCCTCTTTTTTGGCACGTATTTACTCAACTACATGAATTTCTATGTGGCGCAGTTGGTGGGGGCGAGTGTCCATCCGGGTATGGCATTGTTAGTGGGGTGGCCAATTTGGTCAGTGTTGCGCGTCGTGGGTTTTATCCTCACTGGGGTAGCTCTGGCAGTTGTGAGCCTGAAGCTTTGGGCGCGATCGCGCCGCCAGCGATTCCCGGCGATTGTGCCCTGGTCATTGCTGAGGTGGGGTGTGGCGTTTGTAGTAGCAGATATTGTTGTGAAAGCAACCCTGGCACCGTTGTGGCGAAGCCTGCTGCACTATGCCCTATTGGGCACATGGATTTAATCATTTTGTCGCTTAGGCGATCGCCTGCACCGTCACCTTAAACGGATAGTTAGGCTGCTCCCGCTCAAAATCACTCTGGCGCAACTTCTTAACCCATTTGTGCTCAATATATTGATTCCAGCGAAACCCCCGATTCTTTGCGAGGTCTTTATCCTTCTTGCTGACTTCGGCAATCACATAAACCCGAGGTTCCGTTGAGCGGGCGATCGCTTGCTTAACCAGCGCTTCGAGTTGTCCAGGGCGATGGTATTCCACCCGGTCAAACAGGGCAGCGATGAGTTGACAGTCTGTTAAGGCACGGTGGGCATGGCTGACCCCCACACCATGATTGAGAGCGGTAGCTACTAAATTTGTGGGGCGTGGGTTTTCCGGCCAGATAAAGTCTTCATAGGTACACAGCCAAGGTTTAGAAATGGCAGGTAAAAATCGTTGCCCAAACCACTGCTTGTCAAAGGCCGCATTGTGCGCCACCACATAATCTGCCTGGACGAGCCATTTTTTAAACACCGCAATCAGCGTCTCGCATTGCTCCAAGGCGGCAAAACTGGCATCTACCGCGATGTGATTGACGGCTTGAGCGGGGTTTTGATCCACGGGGAACAGGGTGGAGAGTTGATGTAGGGTGCAATGGTGTTTGACCGAGTAGAATATCGCCCCAAGTTCGATCGGGCGATGGTGTTTGGGATCGAGGCCGGTGGTTTCGAGGTCGATGATCAGCAGATTGGTCATGGGGAGGGGTGGCGGGGGATAGATCAATTATGACTTAAAAGTCAATATCGAGCTATCCTCTGTCCAGTCTCCTTACGTAACCGGCAAAAACTAGCAATCTCTTTGTTGAACCCGGTTGTCAGAGGGCCAGCCCTCCGACACTTCCCGCTGAGGGGGCAATCTCCCCCTCAGACTCCTGCAATAGGGGCCAGTATTCTCGACCCAGCAGGCGTTCATAAGGATTTGGCGGACTGGCTATCCTGAACTCAGACTTTGCGCTCTCTAATTCAACCGTAACCGCAGCATCGTTATCCCTGGAATCTGCTCCTCAAAATAATCGGCATGGAAGGTTTGGTAGGGCTTAAAGCCAAGGCGTTCGTAAACTGTTTGGGCGCGATCGTTGCCATTGATAATCCGGATACCCGCATGGGAATGGTGGCGCGATCGCCCTTCTTCAAGCAGTGCTTTGAGTAACACTTTTCCCAATCCTTGACCCCGTGCCGCAGGTAGCACCGCCACGGTTTCAATAATCCAAGGGGCTTGGGGGGCGAGAAACACGGGGGTGGGGTCGAGCTGCCAGAGCTGTTCATAGCGCGACTGAAAAGCAGCGGTCGTTGCGGCTGACCAGTCTAGGCGTTGCGCGATCGCATCCAGCCGAGTCAGATCTAACGGCCGATAATCAACGTTGTTGGGTGTATAGCCCACAGCCCCTGCTAGCACGTCTCCGGCGACTTCAACAACCCAGAAGTCCGCAAAACTGCCCCAGTTGCTCGCATCGGCCTGCAACATCGCGGCTATAAATTGCAAGGTTTCAGTTTGTGTCTCGACGAGCAAGTCATCCCAAAAACAATGGTTTAGGGGAGGTAGGAGGGATTCATAGACGATTTGTGCGAGTACTGGGATATCGGCGATCGCGGCAGGGCGAACGCAAACATCGGCGGTACGGCTGGGGGTGGGTGTTGCAAGGGTTGATTGGGTCATTGTTGATGCAGTCATCGAAACCTCCGTTGTGGATGAGATTCAAGAAAGATACAATCTGTATGTATCTGAAATTTAAAATACAGACAGTCTGTATGTCAAGTAATGACCGCGAAAAAAACCAAAGCTGAACAAACTGCCCAAACCCGACGGGCGATCCTCGACCACACCCGCAAACTTTTTGTCACCCACGGCTATGCCGCCACCGGAACCGAAGCGATGATTGCGGCTCTGGGCATTACACGGGGCGCACTCTATCACCAGTTTGGCAACAAGCAAGGCGTTTTCCGGGCGGTGATCGCGGAGATGTTTGCAGAAATTTCTCAGTATGTTGAGACCCAAGTCCAAATGGTTGACCAACCCTGGGCGCAACTGGTGCGGGGCTGTCAGGCGTTTCTAGAGATTGCCCATCGGGAGGATATTCGCCGTTTGGTGTTTGTGGAAGCGCCAGCGGTGCTGGATGTGGAAACCCTGACGCAGTTTGACCAGCAGCATGGTTATGGTCTGTTGTGTCAGGGGGTTCAGGCGGTTGTCGATGCGGGGCCTTGGACTGCTGCTGCAACTGTTCGCGCAGCTCGCCGGCGGTCTGTTCCAGCCGGCGGGCGCGTTCTTCCTCGGCCGCCTTCT